>CAIRNV010000462.1 GCA_903880005.1 uncultured Verrucomicrobiota bacterium
GAGGTGGGCCTCAAGGACGGCGGCAGCGCCCTGCTCCTGATCCATGTCGAGGTGCAGGCCCAGCGCGACCCGGACCTGGCGCGGCGCATGTTCCGGTACCACTACCGGCTCTTCGACAAGTTCGGACGCGCGGCGGCGAGCCTGGTGGTGCTGGCGGACGACGAGCCGGGGTGGCGTCCGGGGCCGTACGTGCACGAGGCGGGGACGGCGCGGCTGACGTTCGACTACGTGCGATGCAAGCTGCTGGACGTGGATGTGGGGCCATGGCTGGCGGCTGGGAACCCGGTGGCGCGGGTGGTGGAGGCGCATCGGGCGGCGCAGCGGACGCGCGGGGATGTTGGGGCGCGGCGCGCGGCGAAGCTTGCGTTGTTGAAGGAGTTGATGGGGGTCCGGGTTGGAGCGTGGGGAGGCCTTGGAGGTGATGCGTGTGGTGCACTGGCTGCTGGCGTTGCCGAGGGAGGAGGAGGTAGGTTTGATGAAGGAAGTCAAAAGTTGGGAGGCGAGCATGCAAGGCGAGTCGAGGAGTCCTTACGAGACGGTGGTGTTGGAGGCGGGTATCGAGGAAGGCCGCAGGCTGGGCCGGCAGGAGGGGCGGCAGGAGGGCCGACAGGAGGGGCGCTGCGCTGCGGCTCGGGAATTCCTCCTGGACGTGCTCGCCGCGCGGTTCGGTGCCTGCGACGAGTCATTTGTCCGGGCGGTGGAGATGCTTTCGGACGCGGCCCGGCTACGTCAGTTGGCGCAACTAGCCCTCCGAGCGGCCTCCCTTGCCGACGTTTGGCGCGAGTTGTTGAAGGACCGGGACGTTGCTCGGGGCTGACATCCCGTCGCGAGGGGGCCCAAGGGCGAGCCGAGGACGATGGGCCGTCCCGTGGGCTTGTACGTTCTGACCCGTGCTTCCGGCCCCAACGCGGCGGCAATCCTCGTGCAACCATGGCCAACCCTGGGCTCGAACATGCCGCCCTTTCCCGAGCACGTTGCACTTCACCATGAAGCCCCGTGATCACGTGTCGGCTGCCATCCGCCTAGCCCTTTGCTTCGCGGCTGGCCTCAACCTCGTGCCGGGGCTTGCCTCCGACTTCCAAGGATCCACCCACCTCATGCCCTTCGACGAGGACCTGATTGGGTACGGCAGGACGAAGGACACCAATGCCGTCACCGCGCTCCAGGGCCGACTGGACGCCGCCTCGACGTCCCTGCCCAAGGATGCCAAGGGCTCCCTGCTTCCTGCCATCCTGCGGGATCTGGGCGTGCCGGTCGCATCCCAGGTCCTCGTCTTCTCCAAGACTTCCTTCCAACGCGAGCGCATCGGCCCGTCGAACCCCCGGGCGTTGTACTTCAATGACTCGGTGTATGTCGGGCACGTGCCGGGGTCGCCCATCCTGGAGTTCACCGCCGTGGATCCAGCCCTCGGGGCTGTGTTCTACACCCTCGACGAGTCGTCGGTGGAACGACCCCGATTCGTCCGGACCGACCAATGCACCGAATGCCATGCCTCGGCCCGCACCATGGGGGTGCCGGGCCACCTGGTGCGCTCGTTTGAGACCGACGAGTCGGGCGTGGTGGATTTGTTGACGGCGGTGGACCCGGTGAACCATCGGACGCCCCTGTCGGATCGCTGGGGTGGATGGTATGTCACCGGTCGTCATGGGAACCAGACGCACCGGGGCAACCTGGTGGGCAAGGCGGCGTTTGAGCGCCAGAGGGTGCATCCCAACCACTCAGCCAACGTGACGAACCTCTCCCGTTGGATCGAGCCATCGAAGTATCTCGCGCCCACGAGCGACATCGTCGCGCTGATGGTCCTCGAACATCAGCAACACGGCCAAAACTTCATCACGCGCCTTGGCTACGAGGCCCGCCTCCAGCTCTCTGCCTACGGCCACGTCAACTACCTGCGTCCGCAAATCGACGCCTTCCTGAGGTACGTCTTGCTGGCGGACGAGGCGCGGCTGGGGTCCCCCATCTCGGGCTCGGAGGAGTTTCGAAGGGCCTTTGAAGCGACGGGGCCCCGGGATGCCAAGGGCCGGTCGTTGCGCGACCTCGACTTGCGCACGCGGCTCTTCGTCCACCCTTGCAGCTTCCTGATCCAGGGGGAGTTGTTTGGCGCGCTTCCCGCCCCGTTGCGCGACCGCATCCTGGCCCGGCTCGACGAGGCCTTGGCATCGGTGATCCCCACGGATGCCACGCGCCACATCGATCCGTTGCAACGCGCGACCCTGCGGGAAATCCTCGCCGACACCGTCCATGGTTACCCGAGGCCGTGACGATTCAGTTGGGAGGGAAGTGATTGCGAGGCAAATGCTTGTGCAAGCCGAGGACTGCGCGAGGCGTGGAGCCCTTGTCGGAGACGCCTCTCCTCGTTCAGCTGCGATGGGCCAAGGAGCCCATGCTCCTCGGGTTGAAGCCAGACTTGAAGGGGTTCGAGGAAAAGCGAGTGAGGTTGAAGGCCGAAGGCTTCCGGCTTCATGCCGAGCTGCACGGGCTTGAAGGAATCTCGCGGGTGTTGAAGGCGGAAGAGCCGTTGCTTGAGCCCGGAGAGGTCGGGCTTGAAGGGGAAGAGCAAGTGCTGAAGGCGGAAGAGCAAGTGCTGAAGGCGGAAGGGCAAGTGTTCAAAGGGGGAGAGCAAGTGCTGAAGGGGGAAGAGCTTTTCTTCGAGCAACCCGAGCCCGGGCTTCAGGAAATGGGGTATTCCGTGCAACCAAGGGCCCCGGGCGTGGCTTTCGCAGCGTGGCAGCCAGCACAGGGGGGCGGGTTTTCCTACCCGCCTGTCTCCATCCCCACCCCGATTCCCCTCCTCCATCGCCCTTCCTTGCCCCCCATGCCTCCCGATGGACGACCTCAAACGACCGTCCCTCCCCGAAATCATGCGCCCCAGCGGAGACCCGTTGCCTCCCCCGAAACGTCGGGAACCCAAAAACGTCCGCTGCCCAAAACCGTCGCCCAACCCCCATGAACAGGCTCTCCCATGCCTGCCAGGGGGGAGGGACATTTTCCTGTCACTCTTCACAAGGACCGCCCGACCGTGGTACATCCCTCCTCGTTCAAGAAACGACGCGCCACGCCGATACCCCGATCCAGCATGGATACCTGCCGCCCTGCCTGTCCCGTCCGTCCCAGCCGCCCCCCGCGTCTCGACGTTCTCCACCGCCGTCGTGCCGTCCCACCTTCCCGAGGGTAGGACCGCATGAGCTTGCGGTTGCCCGATGTGATGGACATCAAGGCCGGAAGAAAACACACCCTTGTGGAGATGAGCGAGACCACGGATCCCGTCACCCCGGCTACGGCGGCCTCCGGCCGTGCCGCAAGGACCCCGGCCGAGCCTGAATCCACGGCCGACCTCCAAGCCCAGCTGGATGCGGCGCTCCAAGAGCTGCGCCGCGTCACCGAGGAACGCGACCTTCTAAAAAAAGCCTTGGGAATCCGCCCCGAGCCCAAGACGACCTCCGCCAAGCCATCGACGCGATGATCCAGGATCATTCCAAAGAGGCTATCTGCGAGTCGTTCGACGTCTCGCGAGCCTGCGACGACGCATGCAAGCATCGCCGCTGAAGTCCGCGCTTACCCATGAGGCTCATCCGAAACAGCGGGAATGACCGGGTGATCGACGAGTTGCAGTGCGGCTTGTCGGAGAGTTCTTCCCTGGATGTCGCGTCGCCGTTCCTTTCGCTGTTTGCCTTTGCCGGGTTGCGTCCGTTGTTGGATCAGCTTCAACGATGCCGTCTGGTTGTACCGCTCGGCAATCCATCCGACCTCAGGCTGCTTGGAACCGAGGCGGATCGATTTCTGCGCAATCAGCTGATCGCTCGGGCTTTGGCGCGGCAGTGCGCCCGTTGGATCGCCTCCAAGGCTGATGTCCGTCCCGCGCCGGCAACCCTGCCTCAGTCCACAATCCTTGCCAGCCACCCCGACAGTGCTTCAGGTCGTGCCATCACCGGAAACTGCCCACTGTCCACGGAAGGCCTGGGCTTGGCTCCAGGCAACCAGTTCAGCCTGATCCAGTCCTCTGAGAATTCCGACGAGTGGGCGCTTTTGTCAGGGTGGTTCAACAGCCTGTGGGAAAGCCTGCCGGGTTCCCCGGAAGCCAAGGGCAAACTCCTCGCCGCGCTTCAGGGCTTGGTCGATCCCAAGCCGCCGTCGCTGATCTACCACCTGACGCTCTACCACCTCTTCAGGGAGCGTGGTGACGAGCTGGATGAGGACAAAATCATCAAGTCCGCCACCGGCATTCGGAACACCGTGGTTTGGAGGAAGCTCTTCAAGTTCCAGCGGGATGGCGTGGTGGGTGCCATCGACAAGCTGGAACGCCTTGGCGGGTGCATCATCGCGGACAGTGTCGGGCTCGGTAAGACCTTCGAGGCTCTGGCCATCATCAAGTACTACGAGCTGCGCAATGATCGTGTGCTCGTGCTGGTTCCCAAGCGCCTGCGCGATAACTGGACCCTCTACAAGGCCAACGACCGGCGGAATGTCCTCGCCTCCGACCGGTTCAATTACGATGTCCTCAACCACACTGACCTGTCCCGCGACGACGGTAAGTCCGGTGACATCGACCTGTCGCACGTCAATTGGGGCAACTACGACCTGGTCGTCATCGACGAGTCCCACAACTTCCGGAACAAGGCCACGCACAAGGATCGTGAGACCCGTTACGACCGCCTGATGCGGCGGATCATCAAGGAGGGCGTCAAGACCCGGGTGCTGATGCTCTCGGCCACGCCGGTCAACAACCGGCTGGCGGACCTCAAGAACCAGATCGCCTTCGTCACGGAAGCCAACGACACCGCGCTCTTCGACCACGGCATCCCCAGCATCGAGGCGACGATCCGGCAGGCCCAGTTGCAGTTCAATCGCTGGCTGGCCTTGGAGGAGACCGATCGATCCTCGCAGCGCCTGATCGAGATGCTGGGCTTCGACTACTTCAAGCTACTGGACCTGCTCACGATCGCTCGTTCCCGAAAGCACGTGCAGAAGTACTACGGCACGAGCGAGACGGGCACGTTTCCGGAGCGCCTCAAGCCCATCAACTACAAGCCGGACGTGGACCGTGCGGGCGAGTTCCGATCCATCCGGGAGATCAACAACGAGATCCGCCGTCTCACGCTCGCCGCCTACGCTCCGCTTCGTTACGTCCTGCCCCACAAGCAGGCAGCCTATGATGCCAAGTACAGCACGCAGGTTCGCGGCGGCGAAGGCTTCTTCCGGCAGGTTGACCGCGAGGAAAGCCTCGTCCACCTGCTTCGGGTCAATGTGCTGAAGCGCATGGAAAGCGCGGTGCCTTCCTTTGCTCTGACACTGAAGCGGCAATTGGCGGACGTGGAGGCCACCCTCGCCAAAATCGAGGAGCATCAGGAGTCGGTGGAGGAGATCGACATCGCCGACGTCGATATTGAGGACCCCACATTCGAGGCGCTCCTGGTCGGTCGCAAAGTCAGGGTGCTGCTGAACGACGTGGACCTGGTGCGCTGGAAGCAGGACCTGATCGAGGACCGGAACCGGCTGGCCACGCTGTATTCGGCTGCCCACCAGGTCGGAGCCTCGCGAGACGCCAAGCTCGCCAAGTTGCGCGAAGTGATCGCGGAGAAGGCACGTCACCCGCTGAACCCGGGCAATCGGAAGATCCTCGTCTTCACGGCCTTTGCCGACACCGCCCGATACCTCTACGACGAACTCGCGCCTTGGGTCTTGGCTGACCTCGGAATCCATACCGCACTCGTTACCGGCACGGGACGAAACCAGGCCACCCTTCCTGCCCTGAAGAAGGACCTGGCGAGCATCCTCACGGCTTTCTCGCCTCGTTCCAAGGAACGCCCCGCCGACCTGGCAGCCGAAGGCGAAGTGGACCTTCTCATCGCCACGGATTGCATCAGCGAGGGCCAAAACCTCCAGGACTGCGATTTCCTGATCAACTACGACATCCACTGGAACCCCGTCCGCATCATCCAGCGGTTTGGGCGTATCGACCGCATTGGCTCGCCCAACAGCCGTATCCAGTTGGTCAACTTCTGGCCCAACATCGAGCTGGAGGAATACATCAACCTGGAGCAGCGCGTCTCCGGTCGCATGGTGCTGTTGGATGTCTCCGCCACCGGCGAGGAAAACATCATCGAGCAGCAATCCGGCAACCAGATGAACGACCTGGAGTATCGCCGGACCCAGCTCCTCAAATTGCAGGACGCCGTCATCGATCTGGAAGACCTCTCCAGCGGGGTTTCCATCGCAGACCTGACGCTCACCGACTTCCGGATCGACCTTGCCCAAGCGTTGAAGGACAACCCGGGTCGGATTGAAGGCCTGCCGCTGGGCACGTTTTCTGTCACCAGCACGCCTGAAGTGGGCATTCCTCCCGGGATCGTGTTTTGCCTCCGTGCGGAAGGTGAAGCCGCTGCCAAAAGCTTCGAGCCCGGCTATCCGCTTGCGCCCCACTATCTGATTCACGCGGGAGATGACGGAACAGTCTTGCTGCCTTTTACCCAGGCCAAGGCAGTCCTGGATCGGCTACGACGCCTTTGTGTGGGTCGCGATCTGCCCGATGCCGGCGCTTACGCAAGCTTCGACAAGGCCACCAAGCAGGGAGAAGACATGGCGCACGCCCAGAGGCTTCTGTCTGCCGCCGTGGCCTCGGTCATTGGAAAGCGGGAGGAGCGGGCCGTTGCCAGCCTGTTCACGCCCGGCGGCACCCATGCCATGAAGGGCGAATTTGCCGGCATCAACGACTTCGAGGTGGTGGCTTTCCTCGTCATTTTGCCCGCGGAGGTGGCATGACCGGGTCCGACATCCTGGAAGCGCTTCAGTTGCCCTCGGCTTCTCGGGTCGATCAGCGCGTGCCCAAGAAGCTCCTGGTGGAGAACGGGGCACCCACGGCCGGGGATAAAAGGCAGATCCACGACGGGGTTGAAGAACTCATCTGGTTGGCGGCGTTGAAGCCCAACACCGTCGGCGTGCCAGCCTACCGCGACGCAGTGCGGGAATATTTGGAGATCGCCGTGCTTTCCTTGGCGCTTCGGCCGGACGCCAAGGCGCATCGCCTGACGGAACTGGTCCATCGGGCCATCCCCTATCCGATTCTGCTTATCCAGTCGCAGGACAGCGTCCTAACCCTTTCGGTGGCGCATGTCCGGTGGTCGCAGGGACAGGCGAGACAAACGGTTCTCGAAGGTTCCGTTGTGATGGCCGGGTTGGAAGCCGAGGCACCAAACACCACGGCCTTCCTGTCGTCGTTGCAGTTGCCCCAGCAACCGCGCCAAAGCCTGCACGCGCTCTACCAAGGCTGGATGGAACGCTTCGAGGCCCATGCCGCTGCTCAGGTGACGGGTATCTTCCAGCCTGCCATGAACCCCGCCGCCGCCGAGAGGCGACGTGCTGCACTCACCGATCATCAACGTCTGACCCGGGAAATCGCCGTGCTCCGGGCCAGCGCCAGTCGGGAAACACAGCTCAATCGCCGGGTGGAGCTGAATCTGGAGCTGAAACGTCTCGAAACGCACCTCGCCGAAGCTGCCCGCAATTTCTAGCATCAGAACAAGATCATGCAGAAGCTCACCAACGTTGACCCCGAGACGAAGTCACCGGATTTCGTTGCGGAGAACATTGCGCGATTGAGGACGCTCTTCCCCGAGCTGCTCACCGAGGGCAAGGACGGTGTCGCCATCAATCTGGACGTGCTCAAGCAGCTCGTGGGCGACAAGACGGTCACGGATACCGAGGAGAAATATGGCTTGAACTGGCACGGGAAACGCCTCGCCCGGCAAATCGCCCTGACCCCCAGCACCGGAACCCTTCGACCCTGCCCGGAAGAAAGCGTCGATTGGGACACCACCCGAAACCTCATGATCGAGGGCGACAACCTGGAAGTCCTCAAGCTCCTCCAGAAGTCCTACGCCGGGAAGGTGAAGCTCATTTACATCGATCCCCCCTACAACACCGGCAAGGACTTCGTCTATCCAGACAACTTCCAGGACAACCTTCGCAATTACCTGGAGATCACCGGCCAAATGGGCGATGGCGGACAAAAGCTCACGTCCAACACGGAATCATCCGGCCGCTTTCACACCGATTGGCTTAACATGATGTACCCGCGGCTGAAGCTGGCGAGGAACCTCTTGCGGGAAGATGGGGTGATCTTCGTGAGCATCGCCGATCATGAAGTCCACAGTCTCCGCAGCCAAATGGACGACGTCTTTGGGCAGGAGAACTTTGTCGCAGCGGTGATATGGCAAAAAGTCTTTTCCCCAAAGAACTCGGCCCGACATTTTTCGGAAGACCATGACTACATCGTAGTCTATGCACGCAATGCGAATGATTGGACACCAAATCTCCTGCCGAGGACCGAAGAGATGGAGGCAAGGTACGCGAATCCCGACAATGATCCTCGAGGTCCTTGGACTTCTGGTGATTTGTCTGCTCGGAATTTCTATGGAGAGGGAACTTACTCGGTCGTATGCCCGTCCGGACGAATCATCGACGGCCCCCCCCCTGGAACATATTGGCGAGTTTCAAAGGAGAAATTCCAGGATCTGGACGGCGATAAACGCATTTGGTGGGGTGCAGATAAGAATAACACCCCACGTCTTAAGCGATTTCTTTCAGACGTAAAAGCTGGACGAGTACCCCAAACGCTTTGGACGTACGACGAGGTTGGGCACACGCAAGAGGCGAAAAAGGAGCTTATTGGTTTGGTGTCCTTCCTTAATTCCGACTCGGTGTTCGAGACTCCAAAGCCCACTCGCTTGCTGCGTCGAATCCTCCAGCTCGCAACCAAGTCCGACGAGCCTGCACTGGTCGTTGATTTCTTTGCCGGTTCCGGCTCGACCGGACACGCCGTGATGGCCCAGAACGCCGACGACGGAGGGAATAGGCGATATGTCTTGGTTCAACTTCCAGAGCTCTTGTCCGGCATCGAAGCGGGGAAACTCAAAACCATCGCTGAACTGACTAAAGAGCGCCTCCGAAAAGCTGGATCAAGAATTCGCGAGGAATGGCATGCAGCTCAGGCATCTGCATCGCAGCAGCCGGATCTGCTAACCCCTGGCGCGAAAACCTCACCTCCGCATTGCCCAGACACCGGCTTTCGCGTCTTCAAGCTCGCGAGCAGCAACATCCGTGCATGGGAACCTGACCGCGACAAGCTGGCGGAGTCCTTGGAGACGGCGGTTGACCACCTCAAGACCGACCGCACCGAGCAGGACATCCTCTTCGAGCTGCTGCTGAAGCTCGGGTTGGACCTGACCGTCCCCATCGAGCAGAAGGCCATTGCCGGCAAGACGGTCCACAGCATTGGAGCAGGCACGCTGATCGTCTGCCTCGCGCCTTCGGTGCACGCCGAGGAAGTCGAGGCGTTGGCCCTGGGGATCGTCGATTGGCACAAGGCCCAAGCCCCTGCCGGCGAAAGCACCCTGGTCTTCCGTGACAGCGCCTTCGCTGACGACGTGGCCAAGACGAATCTGGCCGCCATCCTGCAACAGCACGGCCTCCAGAACATCCGGAGCCTGTAAGGGATATGAGCAAGAATCTGACGAATTCGGCGGTGGATCGACAGAACATCCTGAACAACCCGTATGCCCTTGCGGAGATCGAGAAGGCAGCGGGCATTCGAGGCATCCCGTTCGAGGGCAAGACCGTCGTCCTGAAGGAGCAGGTGGCGGCGTTTTTCGAGGTGACCCTGCGGACGGTGGAGAATTATTTGGAGCACAACGCCGAGGAACTGGCCCGAAACGGGTATGAGGTTTTGACGGGTAAACGCCTGAAAGCCATGAAGTTAGCGCTTCAAGGGCTGGATGATCCCGAAACAGATTTCGGGATCATCGGCAAGACCGCCAGGTTGGGAGTGCTTGACTTTCGTGCCTTCCTCAATCTCGCGATGCTCCTGCAGGAGTCCGAGCGCGCCGGCCTCCTGCGCAAGGCGATTCTGGACATCGTCATCGATACCATCAACCGCCGGACCGGTGGCGGAACCAAGTACATCAACCAGCGTGACGAGGACTTCATCCAGTCCGCCTTCATCGAGGAAAACTATCGCAAGCAGTTCACCGACGCCCTGCGCGATTGCGTGGACATGGGCAACTTCAAGTACGCCCTCTACACCGACAAGATCTACGTCAGCATCTTCCGCGAGAAGGCCAAGGAGTATCGCGCCGTGTTGCGATTGGACGGTCAAGCAAGTGTTCGGGACACGTTTTACTCCGAGATACTGGACCTGATCGCCGCTTACGAATGCGGATTTGCCGACGCGCTGAATCGAGCATTCACGAGCAAGGCGCGTCGCCTCAATTCCTGGGAAGTGGACCAACTGTTCAAGGAGTTCGAAGCACAGGCACACTGGAAGCCCCTCATTGAGAAGGCGCGGATCAAGATGGCCAGCCGTGACCTTGCTTTTCGGGATGCGTTGCACTTGCAACTCAAGGAGTACGTTGCCCCCCTTCAGCGTGACGAGTTTGAACGGTTCCTCGGCGAGAAGAGTAAGGAGTTGGCAGACCGTCTGGAAGAGGCCAAGGACGTCATGAAACGCCTCAAGGAGCGCGAGTAATGCCCTGGATCTACCTCACCCTTGATCAGGCGATTGAAATCCACGGGAAAACCGTGGAGGTCAGCGGCGGCGGTTCCAAAGGGCAGTTGGAGATCGAGAAGTTGGACAGCGTGCTGAACCACATTCAGAACGATGACTATTACCCGACCTTCGACGCCAAATTGACTCACCTGTTCTTCTGCGCCTGCAAGTTCCACTGTTTTGAAGATGGTAACAAGCGGGTTGCGATCACGCTTTGCGGCCAGATGCTGCTCCAAAACGGATATCTGCGAAGCGTGACGGCGTTTT
Source organism: uncultured Verrucomicrobiota bacterium (assembly GCA_903880005.1). GTDB lineage: Bacteria > Verrucomicrobiota > Verrucomicrobiia > Limisphaerales > UBA9464 > UBA6176. Next base: position 10,811 of record CAIRNV010000462.1, read on the forward strand.
TCCGTGAATCTGAAAACATCAGCTACCATGTGGCTGCCGGGGCGATTCCAAAGGAACTGCTCGGAGAATGGATGAGGGCGGTGTTGTCCGGCCAGGAGGACGACGAGTCCTTAAAGCTGAGGATCTACCAAGCCATTTCCGAGGATCCCCAATGAAACTCCACTTCGAGCCGAGCCTTGACTACCAGCTCCAAGCCATCGAAGCGGTCTGCGACCTGTTCCGGGGCCAGGAAATTTGCCGCACCGAGTTCACGGTGACGGTGGACGCCGCGGACAAGCAGGCGCGCATGGGCTTTGCGGAGAACGACCTTGGCATCGGCAATCGCCTGACCCTCCTGGACGATGAACTGCTGGCCAACCTGAACGCGGTGCAGTTGCGCAATGGCTTGCCCCCAACCGCTGCTTTGGCGTCCGGGGAATTCACCGTCGAGATGGAGACGGGAACGGGCAAGACCTACGTGTACCTGCGAACCGTCTTCGAGCTGAACCGGCGCTTTGGATTCACGAAGTTCGTCGTGGTGGTGCCTTCCGTGGCGATCAAGGAAGGCGTTTACAAGTCCCTCCAGATCATGGAGGAGCATTTCCGGGCGCTTTACGCAAACGTCCCCTTCGAGTTCTTCCTCTACGACTCCACCAAGCTCGGCCAGGTCCGCAACTTCGCCACCAGCCCTAACATCCAGGTGATGGTCGTGACGGTCGGTGCCATCAACAAGAGGGACGTCAACAACCTCTACAAGGACAGCGAGAAGACGGGCGGGGAAAAGCCCATTGACCTGATCAAGGCCACCCGTCCCATCCTGATCGTGGACGAGCCCCAGAGCGTGGATGGCGGTTTGGAGGGACGTGGCAAGGAGGCGCTGAGCGCCATGAACCCCCTGTGCACGCTGCGCTACTCCGCGACCCACGTGGACAAGCACCACATGGTCTTCCGGCTCGATGCGGTGGACGCCTACGAGCGGCGGCTCGTGAAGCAAATCGAGGTGGCTGCCGCCTCCGTGGAAGGCGGGCACAACCGGCCGTTCGTGCGTCTTCTTTCCGTCAGTTCCAAACGTGGGGTCATCTCGGCCAGGGTGGAGCTGGACGTCGAGGTGGGGGGCCGGGTCCGGCGGCAGGAGGTCACCGTCCAGGATGGCGACCTATTGGAAATGACCACCCAGCGGGCGGTGTACCACGACTGTCGGGTGGGTGAGATCCGGGTCGCCAAGGGCGCCGAGTTCATGGAACTGCGCACACCGGGCTTGGAGCCCCGGTTCCTGCGCCTTGGCGAGGCTTTTGGTGATGTGGAACCCTTGGCGATCCAGCGGCAGATGATCCAGCGGACCATCAAGGAGCATTTGGACAAGGAACGCCGGCTGGCACCCCTGGGCATCAAGGTCCTTAGCCTGTTCTTTGTCGATGCCGTGGAGCGCTACCGGAGATACGACATGGAGGGAAATGCCGTGAAGGGCGACTACGCCCTCATCTTCGAGGAAGAATACCGGCGTCTGGCCGTGCACCCCGACTACCAGAGCCTCTTCAAAGAGGTGGACGTCGCCACGGACGCATCGCTGGTCCATGACGGTTACTTCTCCGTGGACAAAAAGAAGGTGGGCAACAAGACCGTGGAAATCGCCAAGGACACGCGAGGCGACACCAAGGCCGACGACGACACGTACAGCCTGATCATGCGGGACAAGGAGAAGCTCCTGAGCTTCGACACCAGGCTGAAGTTCATCTTCTCCCACTCGGCGCTGCGCGAGGGATGGGACAATCCAAACGTGTTCCAGATCTGCGCCCTGAGGGAAATGGGCACGGAACGGGAACGCCGACAGACCATCGGTCGCGGGTTGCGCCTGTGCGTCAACCAAGCCGGCGAACGACTGCGCGGGTTCGAGATCAACACCCTCACGGTGGTGGCCACCGAGAGCTACGAGCAGTTCGCCGAGAACCTTCAGAAGGAGATCGAGGAGGATACCGGCATCCGATTCGGCATCGTGGCCGAGCATCATTTTGCCGGCATCTCCGTGGCGGGTGCGGACGGCAAGACGACCCCGCTGGGTTTTGCCCAGTCCAAGGAGCTTTGGGAGCATTTGCGATCGGCCGGGTACGTGGACGCCAAGGGCAAGGTGCAGGAGTCCCTCAAGAAGGCACTCAAGGATGGTACCCTGACCGTTCCCGCACCGTTCATGACACAGTTGCCTCAGGTACGAGAAGTGCTCAGGAAGCTGGCTGGACGCCTGGAGATCAAGAACGCCGACGAGCGCATCCTCGTGAAAACCCGGCAAGCGGTGCTCAAGAGCCCAGAGTTCAAAGCCTTGTGGGAGCGAATCAAACACAGGACCACCTACCGCGTCGCATTCGACAACACCGCGTTGTTGACGGCCTGCACCATGGCCATGCAGGAGGCCCCTCCGGTCACCCGGACTCGACTCCAATGGCGCAAGGCCGGGGTGGCGATCGGCCGATCCGGCGTCGAAACGAACGAGACGGCAACCTCCGCCCCCGTCAACATCGAGGAAGGCGACATCGAGCTGCCCGACTTGCTAACCGAGTTGCAGGACCGCACCCAACTCACCCGGCGCAGCCTCGTACGAATCCTGAAGGACAGTGGCCGCCTGGATGATTTCCAGCGGAATCCCCAGCAGTTCATCGAGCTGGCGGCGGAGGCCATCAACCGGTCCAAGCGCATGGCATTGGTGGATGGCATCAAGTACCAACGGCTTGGGAACGAGTTCTACTACGCCCAGGAGTTGTTCGAGCAGGAGGAGCTGACCGGATACCTGCGATCCACAATCGCGGCGAACAAGTCCGTCCATGAACGAGTCATCTACCAAATGGACACGGAGCGGACATTTGCCGAGGACATGGAGAAGAACGAGGCCATCAGGCTCTATGCCAAGCTCCCACCCTGGTTCAAGGTCCCAACCCCCTTGGGCACCTACAACCCGGACTGGGCCATCTTGGTCGAGAAGGACGGCTCGGAGCGCCTGTTTTTTGTCGTAGAAACCAAGGGCAGCCTGTTCACCGACGACCTTCGCGACCGCGAAAGCGGCAAGATCCAATGCGGCAGAGCCCACTTTGGCGAGTTGATGCACGACGGGGATAACCCGGCGCGATTTATAAAGGCAACAAAGCTGAAGGATGTGATGGCCGCTATTTGAGGGTAACCCCACGCCGGGCCCCGAGCCTCCCGGATGCCATGGCCCCGTGTTAGCTATGGGGGATGTCAGGCGTTCCATCCCATGACGTGCCTCGCGGGCGCGGGCTTGTGGTCCGATGTCGATGATCTCGTCGGGGGGGGCGGGCAGTCGGGGCGGTCGATGGCAGGCTTTGCAAGCACGGTGGGCATCGTCCGCAAGGGCTTTGAACACATCCCGCCGAGTCCATGGCTTTCGTGTATTTCGTGGCCAAGAAAACCTGGATGAATCCATGTCTCATGGGACATGAAGCGGGTGAGCCACGAAATACACGAAACACACGAAAGGGGAACCTTGTGGTGTGAGGTGGACCCCATTTTTAGGACCACCTGCTAAGTTA
>CAIRNV010000463.1 GCA_903880005.1 uncultured Verrucomicrobiota bacterium
AGGTCGCCGTCGTCGGTGTTGCCGAGGGACGAGGTCTGGAGGAGCGAGGCGGCGCCGGGGCCGGAGGTATCGACGAAGACGTCGAGGACGAGGGTGTATTGGTTGACCTTGGTGCCGCCGCCGTTGGGGGCGATGCCGTGGGTCATGACGTAGCCGATGTTGCGGTCGAGGGCGCCGGGGACCTCCATGACCTTGGCGTCGCGGCCGTTGATGCCGGGGAGGCCCAGGGCGGAGGTGGTGCCGAAGACCGTGCCGGCCTTGGTGACGCCGTTGTCGCCGTCGAGGTAGGCGAGGGCGGTGCCGACGGTGGCGCGGAGGTCGCCGGCGTCGAAGTCCCATTGGCCTGCGACGCGGGTGCTGGAGCCTCCGGCGACGATGATGCCGAAGGTCCAGTAGGCGGTGCGGGTCTTGGAGACGGAGTCGGTGTACTCGAGGGCGACGGCGTTGTTGGCCGTGGTCCGGTTGGCATTGGGATCATACTGCAAGCTGATCTTGTTGCCGGACTTGGACAGGGACTGCGGGGTCACCTGGGTGCCATTGAGGGACAGCTTCACGCCGCTGGTGGCGACGGTGCTGGCGCCGTCGATGATGACGGCGGTGACGGGCGCGGAGGCCTTGTTGCCGTCGGAGCCGGGCGAGGGCGTGACCTCGGCGACGTAGGGGCCGGAGGCCTCGACGTTGGAGTTGGAGCGGAAGACGCGGAGGCCGCGCGGGTCGCTGGTGTCATTCAGGAGGATGCGCGTGCCGTCGCTGGTGACGGTGTACCACTGGAGGGCGGCCCCGCGGCCGTTCTGCCAGTACACGAGGCGCATGGGATAGAGGCCCGGGGCCGTGACGTTGACGGTCCACTGGTTCTCGTTCCGGCTGTCGGCCTTGAACGGCGGGGCGAAGCGCTCGAACTCGCCGATCTTGACCCCGAAGAAGTCGCGCGGGTTCGCCCCGGTCGTCACGACGTAGGAGTCGTCGTCGTTCACGTCGGTGCGGTCCGTGGCCACGGTGACGCCGAAGGTCGTCTCGCCGACGGGCAGCTCGACCCATCCCACGACCTCGACGGCGAAGAGGTCCGTGGTGCCGCCGTTGCCGGGGATGCCGGGGAAGTAGCCGGGGGAGAAGGACGTGAGGTAGTTGCCCTCGATATCCGTGAGGTCAAAGGGGATGGCGTCGCGCTCGAAGTTGACGGCGTCCACGTAGGACAGGCCGCCGGCCTCGGGCCCCGCGACCGCGTCGTTGGGAACGGGATTGCCGGAGGCGTCCACGAGGGTGCCGTTGAGCTGCCGGATGGCGCGCAGGTAGGAATTGCCGATCTGGGTGTCAGGCGGGGCCTGGACGACCCTCACGGCGAAGCCGCGGTCGGTGGAGGTGGAAGGATCCAGGGCGAGCGAAGCAGGCAATGTGGTGGTGCCGGCATGGACGCCCCAGACCCCGGAGGAGATTGCCATGGCAATCGCCACGGCCCAGGGATGGGAGTTTTTCATGACTTGAATACCCGCGACGCACGGCGCCCCGGGAGGGGGGAGAGGCAACCAAGGCCCGAACAGGGTGGCGAGCCTAAACCGGGGCGTTTCAGTCGGTGGGTTCTGGGATGGGGCCGCGTGGAGGCTTGGCCTTCGGCGTCGTGACGGACAGCATGGCCGGGCTTGGGCGGTAGGAATCGAGGCGCATGGAGGATCATTTGGACCCTGGGACGCGGATCTTGGTGACGGGAGGCACGGGCTTCCTGGGAGGAGCCTTGGTGCGGCGTGCCTTGAAGGCGGGCCTCGACGTGGCCGTCCTCTCTCGCAGGCCCATGCCCTCAATGGACCCCCGCATCCGCTGGCTTGCGGGCTCGATGGCGGAGATGCCATGGGCCGAGGTGGAGCGCTTCGGGCCGGCCGTGGTCGTGCATGCGGCATGGCTCACGACGCCGGGCGCCTACATGGAGTCGCCGGAGAACGCCGATTGGCTGCGGTGGAGCCTCGGCTTCGTGTCGCGCCTGCCGGGGCTTGGCGTGCGGCGTTTGGTCGCGCTGGGCACCTGCATCGAGTACGCGATCACGGGGAAGCCGTTGCGCGAGGATTCGACGCCGTTGTCCCCGGCGTCGGCGTATGCCCGAGCCAAGGCGGAACTGCACCGTGGGTTGGCCGGGGAGCTTTCTGGGACGGGGGTGGGCGTGGCGTGGGCGCGGATTTTTTACCCGTATGGCCCCGGGGAACATCCGGCCCGGCTGGCGAGCGCGTTGGTGTCCAAGATTCGTGCCGGCGAGGTCCTGCGGCTTCGGACGCCCCGCAGCACGAAGGACTACATCCACGTGGAGGACGTGGGCGCGGCGTTGATGGCCCTGGTGGGCTCGCGCGCGGAGGGGGCCTTCAACGTGGGGACGGGCGTTGGGGTGACGATCGAGGACTTCGCGCGGGCGCTGGCGGGCTTGGCGGGCCGGCCCGAGTTGGTGGAGACGGAGGGAGCCGCCGTGGGGGATCCCCTGGACCACGTCGTGGCGGACGCGTCGCGGCTGCGCTCGCTGGGGTGGGAGCCCCAGGTGGCCCTTGTGGACGGGCTGCGTGGGATGTTGGAGTCTGGCCGGAAATGAAGCCACTAGCGGATTGCCCCGGCTGCGGAGGCCACGGACTCGTCGCGGGCCTGTCGTTGAGGCGACAGCCGGCCGTGCTGAACTACCGGTTTCGCTCTGCGGACGAGGCGCGGGGGGTGCCCCGGGGGGACGTCACGCTGCGGCAGTGCCGGGCCTGCGGGCTCGTGTTCAACGCGACGTTTGACGCGTCGCGGATCCCCTACGACGAGCGCTACGAGAACCGGCAGGGGGCCTCGCCGTCCTTCCAAGCGCACGTGGACGCCATGGTGCGGCGGTTGGGTCGCGTGCCGGGCGTCCGCGGCGGGCGCCTGCTGGAGGTGGGATGCGGCAAGGGCGAGTTCCTGAGGCGGGCGGCGGAACAGCTTGGGGCCACCGCCGACGGCCACGACACGTCCTATGAGGGCCCCAGCGAGACCGATGGCGGGCGCGTTCGGTTCCACAACCAGTACGTCTCCGCCGCACGGGTGACGGGTCCGTACGACGCGGTGATTTGCCGTCATGTGGTGGAGCACGTTCCGGCCATCGGGCCCTTCCTGGCCGAGCTGGGCGCGATCGCGCGCGCGGCCGGCGATCCGTTGGTGGTGGTGGAGACGCCGAGGTTTGAGTGGATCGTCGAGAACCGCTG
>CAIRNV010000464.1 GCA_903880005.1 uncultured Verrucomicrobiota bacterium
AATCAAGGTGAGCAGCTTGGCCCGACGCCCGAACATTTCAGGATTGAAGCCCATGCTCTGCATCAGCACATCCATCCACTCTTCCGTGCTGAATTGCGCCCGCGCTCTCAGGAACTGCTCGAAATCCACGCTGGCCACCTGAATCGGCTTCAGGGTGTCGATCTGCCACGGGCTCGCTTTGGGGTCTTCGGCGACCTCGTAGGTCACGTCGGTGATGCACCAGATACCACCGACCAACAGCTTGGGAAACCGGCGCACGAAGTCATCGGAAACGGGCACTTTCCTGAGGCCGAGGTTGGTAAACTCGGTTTCATAGAAGCCCCCCTTGTCGTTCAGCTCCACCGTGAGCTTGTCAATGACCTTGTGCCGCCCCTTTTCCTTGATGGTGGACTTCACCAATTGCGCCTGATTCCGATGCACGTAATGCTTGGCCAGAATCTTCTGAACGGATTCCAGGCCAGCCTTGATCACCGCGTTGTCATCCGTCGCGCAATGCTGCCCGAGCAGATATTCCAGCACGTAGGTTGGAACAACAGCGTTCTGCTTCAGTCCGTTCGTCAGATCCTTCCGCACGACGAGGCCGGGGAAGTGCAGCAGGATCTTCTGATCCAAAGCACTCAACGGCCTCGGCACGGCGACAAACGGCTCCGGGACAGCACCGGATGCCTCAAGCGGCGCTTTATCAGTTGAGGGTTCAGAGTTCATCGAAATCACTGGTAAATGGTTTCTGGAGTCTGAGGGCGTGCGTCTTGTAAGTGACAATCTGGGCGGTGCCGGGCACCGTTTCTTCAAGTCGAAGGTCCACCTCGCGGTTGTTGAAAGCATCGGCGGCATTCGAAAGCACCAGAAGCATCGTGGTTTCACGCTGGCGGGCCTCTGCCTCCCTGGAATCAAATGTTTGCGTCTTGATTTCAGAGAGGCTCGTGCCGTCCTTGGCGAAGATGCCGACGCGAAGGGTGCGGGGCAGAACCTTGGCGATGGCGGGCCGGTCCTGAAACAGCGCGATGGAAAGTTGCCCGGTTGTGATCTTGGCAGGCACACGCAGCAACTCCACTTCGACCCTCCCCGTATCGTCCGTCCGGGCCTTGTGGATTTTGACAACGGGCACCACCACCTCCTGGAGACTGATGCCGCCATGGACGTAGCGCATCCCGGAACCTTGGCGCGGAAAGCGTCCGAGCGAGAGGGGGAATGCCGCCGACCAGTCGCCACTTACGCCGAGGGCCGCGCTGTCAAAGACCTTAACGTTCGCGGCAGATTGAACGCCCCGGCCAAGGGAAAACCGCCGGTTGCGAAAGGTCCATTCGCTGGCGACCGGCAGACTCGTGGCGTCCGCTGGATCCACATCGTTTTGCTGGAAAAGAAAACCATGATCAGCCGTGAGTAGCATGTTGCTCCCGTTGATATTCGCCACCTTCTTAATGATCAGTTCCAGTTCCTCAAAGGCCTGTTCCACCGCGTCGAATGTCTTGGCCTCCGTGCCTGCCGCATCACCGGTCTTGTCGATGACGTTGTGGAAGATGTAAACGACCTCGTGATCGCGCATGAGTGCGCGGCCTTCGGTCTTTGTGTTCATCTCCAGGAACACTTCGGCCTGAACGCCCGTAGCCTTGCCGCCACAGGCGAGACTCAATATCTCGGCCCTATTGGTAGTGCCGGAGGCGCTGCGGCCATCCACGGTCACCGTCGCCGACGCGGCGTCCACACCCAACGCTTGTCCCGGCAACAAGGCCGCCATTCCGAGCTGGGTATAGGATGGGAGTGATCCGAAGACCGCATCGACTTCGGCAGTCCAGCGATTGGCCGAGCGAAGGCGCTGGGCAAACTCCGCTGCGGCCTCATATCGAAGGGCATCGGAGATGATGACGAAGACCTTTTGCCCCTTGGACAGGAACGGTTGGACATAATGGGTGAAGAAGCCTCGCTGAGAGGTCACTCCGGGACATGCCCACAATTCCAATTCACGAACCTGATCGCTCCAGCGGTCGGCCAGCGGGAGGAGAAAATTATTCACGTAGGACTTCTCCACCCATTGAGTGATTGGCTCCAGCACGTGCACTTGGCCGTAGCGGCGCAGGTTCCATGCGCAACGTCGGTAGGCCAGGTCGATCCGCCACCAACTGGCCACGTAACGGCTGACGCCACCAGCTACCGAATCGACCGTGAGTTCGGCCGAGGCCAGCAATTCGCGCAGCTCCACGGCCTGCTCCAGAGCGGCGTATCCGTGCTCATGCTGCGGCTGCCAGAAGGAACCTCGCCGCGATCGAATCACCGCGCGCAAGTCCGTGGCGGAGGCTCCGCGGGAAAACAACTGGCAGAGCTCATGCAGGGTGAACTTCTCAAAAACCTCAAAGGTATCGCAATCGCCGATCGACTTCCGGTCATCGATGGCGCCAAGCGCCGTGGCGATTTGCAGTTCCGACTCCATCTGGTGCGACCAATGGCGAAACGAGACGCTGTGCGCCTGGCTGTCCTTCCAGCGTTGGAGGAACACTTTTGCGTGCGGCTGCAACGTCACTTGGCCGTCCAGTGGATTCGCCCCGCGAAAGAGCGACACGGCAAAATCCCGGAGCGACGGTGCGGCGGAATTGTAGCCAAATAGGCGCTCCACTTCCTCCCAGAATGGCTCTACCAAGGCGGCGTCGCCGAAGCATTCCGTCACGCGGTCGAACCATTCGCCTTCGCGCATGTTCCCGAGAAACTGCAAGAGCAGCGCATCCACTTCCGCCGCCATCGAGCCCGCGAGCACAGCCATCATCTTGAGCCGGATTTCCGGGCTTTGGTCGTCCTTGTGGATCCATTCCCGCAAGGCATCCGTTCGCTCGGCGTTGGTGAAAAATCGGGCGTGATCTTCGGCCAGATGGAGGAAATCATGGGGCAAGCCGACGTCCTGCAATGCCAGTGAGGCTTTGTCCGCCTTGTATTCGTAGCCTTGCAGCAGCAAATCCAGCAGCCAGTTGTCCGCATCTGCCGGGCGGGCCGTGGGCACGTAAATCAGGAACTTGGCCGCCGGATTCGGATCGCGGACGATGCGCACCTTGGTGCCGAACTCATTGGCCGCCACCGAGAGCCTCGCCACGGTTGGATCTGGGTAAGCGTTGAACGTGTCGGCCCATTCGCCGGTGGCATCATACCAGAACACAATGCGATGGCGCTGGAACACCCGTTGGAGGCTGTCGTGGATGCGTTTCATGTCAGATCGCGTCGAGCAGATACTCCGTCTTCACTTTGCTCAGCCATTTCCTCGTGAACCATTCTTGGACCGTTGGTTTCTGGCCGCAGTGGTGGGCCAGCTCCTCGAGGGAACGCAGCCGATCATCGAGTCCAAGCGCGCAGGCGGCGCGCAGAGCGGCCCTGTCACCGGTCGTCAACGGCAACGAGTTTTTGTCCAGGGCCGACATGTGGGCCAATAGGTGCCTCTCTCCGGCATCGATCCGGCTCAAAAGCGGTGTGCGCAAGGTGGCCGCCGCCAATTCGACATCCGTCACCTCGAACACTCGGACGTTCTTGTCGAACTGCCCTGCGTCCAACGGGACGTAGCCCTTGCCTTGGCGGCGGCCCGACTGGGCTTCACGGCGAACCTCCGCCACCGTGCGAACATCGAACCGGTTGACCAAAGCCGCCCAACATCTGGTTGCGACCGACTCGATCACCACGTTTGTGTCCACATAGACGATTTGGCGCGGAGGATTCGACATGCGGAGTGAGTCAGAGCCCGATGTCGACCTTCACGCCATGCGATTGGCAACAGTTCCGGAACGTCTCCAGATCGAGTTCCAGCAGACCGAGCAGTCGCCGCACCGAGATTTCGCCGCGTTCGATGCCCCATGCGGTCCGCTCAATGAAACGCCGGGAGAACAACGGTTCGTCAGCGGCTTTCATGCTTTCGGCGATGTTGCCAGCGAGGGTCTTGTGTAGGTCGGCCTTTTTGACCCATCCCAGTGCCACCAGCCGCCATCCGACAGCCTGCGGCGACACGCGGAAATGTTGAGCCAGGGCCAGCAAGGCTGCCTTGAGCTCGGTTGAATGATTCAGCTTGTCCCACTTGGGCTGAAGCTCGGTCTTCGGCATCAGCAGCGCTGCCGCAAAATTGTCCGCCAGTTGCTCCGTGCGCTTCTGCTTGTAGCCCGTGGGCTTCAGTCGATCCACCCGCTCGGGCGGCAGCGCATCCCAGGTTAGGACATGGAATAACTCGTGGGCGAGATCGAACGCCTGGCGCCCCGGCGGTTCCATCCGGTTGATCAGAATGGCATCCCCGGTGGAAAGCTGCACGGCGGCTCCGGACACCCCTGTAGGCATGTCCACCTTGAGCACGAGCAGCTGGAACCGCTCTTCGATGGCCTTCACCAGTTTCTCGGCAGGCACGTCGCCGACTTTCAATTCTTGCCCGACTGCTTCGCCTGCGGTTTGGGCTTCCTCGAACGTGCTGCGTTCGTTGATCGCGAGGCGGGGGCGCAGGAGGCTCGGGGTCTCGCCCCTGGCTTCACCCAGCTCTCTCCAGAGCGCCAGCCAACCTCCGACCCGCTCCTCGAAGGTGTTCAAGGCCTTTGTGCCGGCCCCTGCGGCGCGGTAGGAGAACGCTCCCTCGCCCACCAGACGGAACGGATCGGTAAAAAACTCCAGTTCCTTGCCCGTGGCCTTGGCAATGGCGACCAGTTCCTCTGGCGAAACCCGGCGCTGCCCAGCCTCGATTGCCGACAACGTCTGTCGGTCCTTGAAGCCGAGGGTGGCGGACAGCTCCGCTTGCGGCATGGCTCCACGGGCCGCCGCGATCCGGCGCGGAAGATGGGAAAGCGGGTCTTTGACAGGTGTAACAGCCATACGAGGCGAAGATCCTCATCTTGCAAAAATGTCTTTGCAAGCGTTTTGCCAACCGCCGTCAATCCTCCTCCTTCGCCGCCAGCCCAGCGATGGGGGCGAGAGCTTCGCCGAGTTTGAGGTAGTTGGTTTTCACGCCGTCATCGAGGTCGAGTTCGATGCGGGCTTGGGCTAACGGCAGCAGTGTCTGACGTTCCCATTCCTCGCATTCGGTGAGGATCTTGGTGAGCTTTTCGGCCTCCTTGCGGGCTTCCGTTTTGGCTTTGGCCGTGGCGGCGGGGACCTGCAATTCCGTGACGTGGGCGAGGCGGTTGCGGAGTTTCACCTGGTAGTCACGGAGGTAGCGGTTCAGCACCAGATTCATCGTGTCCCGGGTGTAGCGGTGCAGGTAGAGGAGGACGCTGAAGCCGCGTCGGGGGCTCTGGACCAGCCAGTAGATGGGGCGCTTCTTGTAGGTCTGGAGGTGATCCTTGTAGAAGTCGGTCAGGAAATACTTCCGCAGGT
>CAIRNV010000465.1 GCA_903880005.1 uncultured Verrucomicrobiota bacterium
GAATTGCACGGGGTTGGAGTACCTCGTGCTCGACGAGCTTCACACCTATCGCGGGCGGCAGGGGGCCGACGTGGCGCTGCTTGTCCGTCGCGTCCGATCGCGGCTTGCGGCGATGTCGCTCAAGTGCATCGGCACCTCCGCCACCATGTCGTCCTCCAGCTGATCGGGTCACGCTAAATGGGGCCAGTTGAAATGTTAGTCGGGGGGTTGCCCAACCACCAAACCACCCCCATAAACACCACAAGCATGAGCAAGAAACGGCACACGAAGGAGGCCCAGATCAAGGCGATCCGCGACCACGAGGCCGGGCGGAGCCAGGCCGAGGTCTGCAAGGAGCTGAACATCACGGCGCAGACGTTCTACCGCTGGAAGAAGCAGCTCGGGATGATGACCAACCCGGACGTACGGCGGCTGAAGGAGCTCGAGAAGGAGAACAAGGAGCTCAAGCAGATGCTCGCGGACGGGCTGCTGCGGGAGCGCATCCTCAAGATCGTCGTCGAAAAAAAACTCTGAGCCCGAGGGTCCTGCGGGAGCTGTTGCCTGCGGTCATGGCGGAGACGCCATGCTCGCAGCGCTTCGCCTGCAAGGTCCTCGGGCTGCGGAGGAACACGGCCCGCTACCGGCCACAAAGGCAGGCCCGGGACGCCTTCCTGGAGGCCCTGCTGCGGGAGATCTACGCCCGCCATCCCCAGCTCGGCCATCGCAAGGCGAAGGCCATCCTGAACCGCCGGCTGCGGCTGGAGGGCCGCCCTCTGGCCGGCCTGCGGCTGGTGCGGCGGCTGCGCCGCCGCCTGTGCCTGTGCGTGCCCCAGCCCAAGCGCAAGCGGGTGCGGAAGGGCCTCACCACGGGCCGCATGCCGACCAAGGCCCTGAAGCCACGGGACGTCTGGACGTGGGACTTCCTCGCCGACATCACGACGGTCGGAGGGACCTTCCGCATCCTGGCGCTCATCGATGAGTTCACGAAGCAGTGCGTGGGTCACTACGTGGCCCGCAGCATCAACGCCAAGGACGTCATGCGCACGCTCGCCCAGGCCATCAGCGAGCACGGCGCGCCGGCCCACATCCGCTCCGACAACGGGTCGGAGTTCATCGCCCGGACCGTCCGCGACGGCCTGGCCCTGCGCGGTATCAAGACCCTCTACATCGACCCCGGCTCGCCCTGGCAGAACGGCTTCATCGAGTCGTTCAACGCCTGCGCAAGACGCGAGCTCCTCGACCGCGAGCAGTTCTACACGCTCTCCGAGGCCCGGGTCGTGTTCGCCGGCTGGATCGACGACTATAACGCCTACCGCCCTCACGGCGCCATCGGCTACCTTACCCCGCACGAACTCATGGGCGGGACGCCGGGCCTCCGGCCCAGTGTCTTGACACTAGAAGCACCTCAAACTACCTTACCCGAAGCGACCCAACTGTAACATTACGGTTGGCCCCACAAACCGTCCCCGATCAGTACCTTCAGGAATTGGTAGAACGTCGATATGACCTCACTGTCGCATTTATGGGTGGGGAGTGTCACGCATTGCGCCTCGACCGTTCGAAGTTTTTGGGATTGGATTGGCGTAAATATATTGGAACTAAAAACGATAGGCATTGGGAGCCGGTTGAACTGCCTCCTAAGCTTAAAGCCTGCATTCGATCATACATGGATGACCTTGATTTACGCTATGGCCGGCTCGACTTCCTGTATTCTACGGAGGATTTCAGCGACCTGCAGTTCCTGGAGGTGAATCCTCACGGGCAGTGGGCATGGATGGATTTGGATAAGTCGAGGGGCATCTTCGATGCCATGATGCGCTTCCTCACA
>CAIRNV010000466.1 GCA_903880005.1 uncultured Verrucomicrobiota bacterium
CCGATGACACGGATCGGTCCAAGCCGGGAGGTCTCTTCCATGGCGAATGCGCCCAGGGCACACGACGTGCTTGAATCCGTGTGATCCGTGTCATCCGTGGTTCTTGGCCCTTCGCCGCTTTCGGCCGGCTTCCAGGCCCACGAGCGGCCGCCTGCGCCCCAACCCCAACCCCAACCACACCTGCAGGGTGAGGTCTAGAATTCATCCCAAAGGCCCTCTTTGCCTCGATGGGACGGCCATTTCCTTGCCTTGAAGCCCCCTTCAACTGCCGTTTCTAGGCTGAATCTTCCCGGGTCAGGGACCGCCTGGTGAACCGCCCTTGGTGCTGGAAGCCCGCCAACTCGCCGCCATGCCCGGGTCCGACGCCGGGTCGATGCGCTGGAGCGTGCTTCCGCCGCCGTCGGCCGTTGCGGGCCACGGGGCGACGTCGTCGTAAGTGACGGCCTCCACCAGCATGCCCGTGGGATCGAAGAGGCGAAGCGAGTCGCCGCCGTTGTCGAGGCCGAAGGTGAGCTCGGCGACCGGGTCGATCCCGTTGGGGTGCGCGAGTTGGAACTTGGCGCGGTTGCGGGTCACGACGCACCGCGCGCCCGGCGCGAGCACGACGTCCGGCAGGTAGAAGACGCCGTCCTTGCTGCCGTCACGCAGGGACCATCCGTCGAGGGATACCGCGATGGCATTGGGGTTCAGCAACTCGATCCAGTCACCCGGGTCGAGGTCGTCGGGCGCGTGGTAGTTGATCTCGGAAACGACCAATCGGACGGGGGCCACGGCGGTGGATGGAATGGGCTCGAAGCGGGCGGTGACGACCTCGACGGCGTTGTTGCCGACGAACCGATCGACGCGTGGGGCGGCGTTGGAGATGCCCCCGGGAAAGGTCCACCCCACGAAGCGATGCCCGGGCTCGGGCGCGGCCCGGAGCGTGGTGGCGTAGTCGCCGAAGTAGATGCCCGTCCATGGGTACGACGCCGGGCACAGGGTGTTGACGCGGACGCGACCGGCACCGGCGACGCGGACCTCGAGCGTGCCGAGGCCGCCCTGGAGGCCGAAGTGGCTGATGCATTGGGAACGAAGCTGGGCAGGCCGGCCCGCGCCAAAGGCGGCCATGGAGGCCACGTTCGTCTCCCACAGCTGGAGGGTGAACGGGATGGGCTCGCGCTGGTGGGGGAGCCCGAAACCCCGCTGGACCAGGGACGGCCAGCCCCATCGCTCGAGGTGGGCGGGGATCTCGGGGCGAATCACGGCGGCCATGGCTTGGAGGGCCGACGCGACGCGGTCCTCGCGCAGGGTGGAGTTGAGGAGGTCGGCGCATCGGCGGATGAAGCGTTCCTTGAACACGGCGTTGGCGAGCATGCGCCGGAGCATGAGCGTGCGGCCGCCGCCGTTGGGCCACGACGTGCTCGTGCCCGTTCCCGCCGTCGCGAATCGGAACATGTTGGAGTAGTCGGCGTAGTCGCGGGCCATGGCCGCCGGATAGACGGAGTCGGGCCACAGGCCGAAGCCGTAGTCCTGGTCGTACACGATCCAGCGGAACCGTCCCTTCGGCGTCCGCGGCCGCCAGCACTTGATGTTGCCGATGTCGAAGTTCTGGAACGCGATGACGGCGAGGTGGTAGTCGATGAAGTTGTCCACATCGAGGTACGTGCTGGCGACGTACTCGTAGCGGGAGGCGGTGGCGACGCCTTGGACGTTGAGGTAGTCGCGGAGGGCGACATAGGCGTTCGCCGTCCCCGCCCGCGGCGAGCCGTAACCCTCGATGAGGTCGATGGATCCCTTGGGCAGCTCGTGGCGGGAGAGCAGCGGGTGCTCGGAGGTCTTCTCGCGAAGGTTGTGGATGCCCCAGTACTCGCCGTTCACGTACAGCACGGCCGGACGATAAGCCTGCGTGTCCAACCCCGTGTCGGAGAGCAACGACTGCAGCAGGGCGTCGCGCATGAGGGTGAAGTTGCCGCGCACGAAGTAGCTGCCCCATGCGGAGGCGGGCCCGAACTGGGTGATGGGCGGGCGCGGGACGGTCTGGTGGGTGCTTTGGTTGTCGTTGCCCGAGTTGCGAAGGACCAGCGACTCGAAGGACTGGACGCCCAAGCCGGGGAAGACCTCGTGGTCAAAGGAGCCCGAGCCGTACTTGCGCCGGGCGTACAAGGCGAAGGACTTCTGCGGGTATCCGCGCGACCCCCAGCCGCCGTGCACCTTCATCCCGGCGTGTTGCCGAAACGCCACGGCCCCGCCGGGCTCGATGAACTCGACATGGACGGCGGCCTCGCGGTCCTTCCA
>CAIRNV010000467.1 GCA_903880005.1 uncultured Verrucomicrobiota bacterium
GTTCGTCGCGACGACCTTCACCGAAGGAATCCCAAACAACTGCGCTCGTCCCAAGGCTGCCTCAAGGCCCACATGGCGCTCCACCACCCCATCCCGGCTCACCCGCAAGACGCCAAGGTCCATCGAGCCACCCGAGATCCCAAAGCCCACCGCCGTCGTGCTGGCCGCATCCGGTAATTCGACCGTCCCGAAGAGGCCGCTCGTCGGATCCGTGACAAGGCTCGCCCCGCTGCCGACATGGATCGATGCATGGCGAATACCGATGGACAGCAAGCTACCGCCGACTGCCTCCCCCTGTGTAGCCCCGGGGACGATCACCCCGGTTACCGCCCGACGGGATAACGTGAATGTGGCGCTGGCATGAACAACGTCCGCCACCCGAAGCCCAACCGTCCCACCAAGGCTCCATGCAGCGTCCGCGGACGAAAGGGCCACGCCGGAAGAAGACAAAGCGTGGGAGGCTTGTCCGCCCTGCGTCCAGTCCATGGGCGAGCCCGTTCCGGAAACACGGTTCAGGCGCACGGACAAGGTCGTGGCGATGAACGCGATGGAATCCAGGCCCTGCAACTGCGCCCTGCCCAGGCTTGCCTCGACGCCGGTGTAGCGACGTTGGCCACCGCCATCCTCGGCGAAGGCCGCCACACGCAGCATGCCACCCGAAATCGCAAAGCCCACGGCGTTCGGGTCGTTGGGAGCAGGCAACACGACCTGCCCGTAGCCTTGGAGACTTGAATCATCCCGGATGCTTGCCCCAATTCCCACGAACACGTTGGCGTCGCTCATCGCGAACGTGGCAAGGCGTCCGGAGAACCTTCCGCCATTCGGCGCATCGGGATCCACCACCCCAGCCACGGCCTGCACGGTGACCGACACCGTGGCGTTGGCATGGAGAACGTCAGCCAAGGCGATGCCCACGGACCCGGCCACTCGCGTGTGCGGAGACTCGGGCGTCAATTCGATGCCTGCCGAAGCCAACGGGTTTGTGGTCGAGCCTGCCTGCGTCCAGTCCAGCATGGCCGTGCCTCCACCAGTGCGGCGTGCAACTTGAACCCGCAGGTTTGTTGCGATCACCGTCAATCCCTCGACGCCCTGCATCCGGGCATTCCCAAGGCCAGCCGAGATGCCCGTGAAAGTCCGAGTGCTCCCCGCGCCGGGAACCGTCAACACCCCAACGTTGAAGGCACCGTCCTCGGCGGCGAATCCGACCGCAGATGGATCGTTGCTGGCCGGCAACACAACCTGACCAAAATCCGGCTGGCTCATGTCCATCTCCAAACGAGCACCGGTCCCCACAAACAGGCGCGCCCCGCTCACGCGGATCACCATGAGGCTGCCAGACATCGTCCCCGGACCGTCGGTGTCAGGATCATCAATGCCGGCGACGGCAGCCCGACTGATCGCGATGGTCGCGCTGGCGAATACCGTGTCGGCAATGCCAATCCCGGCCATGCCCCCTACAAGGAAATCTTCGCTGTCCGCGCCAAGTCCAAGGCCGGCCTCGCCAAGTGCAGCCTGACGCCAGTTCATTCTCCCGCCCGACGGTTCAGATGTCCGATTCATCCGGAGGAGCAGGTTGGTCGTGACCAACTGAATGCCAGGAACGCCTTGGAACTGCGCCCGGCCTAGCGAAGCCTCCAGAGCCACATACTTCCTCGTCGTGGATCCGTCTCGGAACGTCGCCAGAGCAACGTTCAAGGTCCCACCTTCCCCTCCGAAGCCCACAGCCGACACGTCATTCGATGCAGGCAAGCTCACCGTCCCGAAGCCATCCGACGTGTCGTTCATGTCGAGGCTTGCGCCGTTGCCCACGAACCACCTCGCCTCCGTGATGCGGAGCCGCATCAGATCGCCATCCATTCGCGTCGATAGCCCGACAAGGTTCGGGTCCACGACGTCGGAGACCACCGCCCGAGATACGTCAACCCTCGCACTTCCGTGGACCAATCCCGCGATCGAGAAGCCGATCGAACCCCCGACTTGGAACGTTGCATCCGTGCTCCGCAACGAAATGCCAGCCGCGGCAAGCGGATTATCGAGCCCGGACGCCGTGACGGCTGCCTGCGTCCAGTCCAGCAGGCCGCCTTCCGTCACGCCCGACGTCTCGGGGTCATCGGCGACGCTCGTCCGATTCACCGACAGGCCAAGGTTTCGGCCCACCAACTGCAGGTCAGGAACACCCTGCAATGCCACCTTGCCAAGGCTTGCTTGCACCGCCGTGTAGTTGCGGGTCGGCGTTAGCTGAGCTGCCATCCCGCCCTCGCTTGAACCGCTCGCAGCGAAAACCCCAACGCGCAGGCTCCCACCCGATGCCCGGAATCCGGTCGCCGTGGCGTCGCCCGATGCGGGGAGAGTCAGGGTCCCAAATCGTACGGCATCGGAGGAGTCCGCGTTGAGGATGGCGCCTGTCCCCACGTAGATCGTTGAATCATCCAATTGCAAGACGAGCAACTCGCCCGAGAGCGTCGTCCCGGCTGCATCAGGATTGGCAACCCCCGCGACGCTCATCCGGGTCATGCGAAGCGTTGCCTGCACAAAAACCGTGTTGGCCACCGACATCGCGACCGCGCCACCTACCATGAACACGGGGTCGCCGTAGCCCAGTTCAATGCCCGTGGAGGAAAGCGCCGTCTGCCGCCAATCAAGGACCCTGCCCGACACGACGCTCGTCTTGTTGAGCGCAATGGCCAATGAACGGCCAACCACCACAATGTCCGACATGCCTTGCAGTTGCGTCCGCCCAAGGCTCGCTTGGACCGCCGTGTAGCTTCGCACCGAAGCCGTCCCTGCGCCGACCACCAAAGCCCCGACCTTCAGTGTCACGGCCTCCACCGCGAAGCCCACCGCGTCTGCGCTGGTGTTCGTCGGCAACCGCACCGCACCAAAGTCCTCTCTCGTCAAATCCTCGACCAACGATGCCCCGGCACCCACAAACACCCGTCCCTCGGTCACCACCAACGAAAGCAAGGTGCCAGACAGGGTCGCCCCTGCGGCATCCGGGTCGCCAACCCCTGCGACCTCAGAGCGGGTCACCGAGATGATGCCGGAGGCGAACGCCACGTCCGCAATGGCCACGCCGACCTTGCCGCCAATCCACAACCGCTCGCCGCCCGACGTCAGAACCATGCCCGTCACGGACAACGGCCCGGCCTGCCCCGGTTCCTCGCCCGCGCCCACGTTAGCCACGGCCCCTTGGGTCCAGTCCATCGTCTGGCCCTCGCTGGCCTCCGTACCGGGATCGTCCACCACAGACGTCCGGTTCCACTCGAGTGAGAGCCCCGTGCCGACGAGCCGTAAGTCGGGCACGCCGATTAACCGTGCACGTCCAAGGCTTCCTTCCATGCCCGTGTAACGCGGCGTGCCACCTGCCAAGGCCATGTAACTGCCGCTGCCTGTCGGCCGCACCGAACGCGCAGTGAACACCCCAAGATCCAGCTCCCCGCCCTCCACGGTGAATCCCACGACGCCAGCCGCCGCAACCGAGGGGATCGTCGCGGTTCCAAAGCCCGGGCTAAGCCGGTCCAGGTTCAGCGTGGCCCCGCTTCCCACGAACAAGGTCGCGTCCGTGATGCGGAGCATGAACAAGTCGCCCTCGAATTGACGTGCGCCGCCCGAGTCAGGGTCCACCACGCCGGAAACTTGCCGACGCTCCACGGCAATGGTCGCGCTCCCCACGACCACGTCGGCAATGGACATCCCCGCTGTTCCTCCAATGCGAAAGCTCTCGGACGAAGTCACGGCAACCGCCGCCTCGGCCAGTCCCGTCTGCGTCCAATCCAGCAGCTTGCCGCTGTCGCCGGTCGTCCTGTTCAGCCTAAGCTCGAGCCCGGTGCCCACGAGCTGGACGCCCGTGACTCCCTGCAATTGCGCTCGTCCCAATGAGGCGGATAGGCCCACGTACTTGCGGCTCGAAGACCCGCTCCCGGTCAAGACGGCCCCCAGCCTGAGGTTTCCGCCCTCAAGGGCAAATCCGACCGCATCTGGATCACCGGGCGATGGCAGGAGCGCCTGGCCGTATGTTGGGCTTCCTCCGTCAAGGTCGAGGCGCGCCCCCTCGCCAATGAACAGCCTCGCGTCACCCAGGGTCACGGCGAGCAATTCTGCATCCATTCGGGCCGATGCGTCGTCCGGGTCGAGAATGTTCAGGACATTCGTGCGCCGCACCTCGACCCTTGCGCTGCCGTACACCACCCCGGCAATCCCAAGAGCCACGTTCCCACCCAACGTCAGGCTTCCGTCCTGCGGACCGAGGCCTATGTCGGCCGGCGCAAGTGCGTTCGTCGCAAGACCAGACTGCGTCCAGTCCAGCAGGCTGCCCCCGAAGCCGCGATTAAGCTTCAGCGTGAGGCTCGAACCGAACATCTGGACGTCAGGGATCCCTTGCAGTTGGGCACGTCCCAGCATGCCCTCCAACGCAAGGTAGGTCCTCGGGGCAGCCAACGCCGAATACACCTGCCCGTCCCCCGCACGCGTCATCGCCCGGAACACTCCAAGCTTCAACGTGGCGCCCGAGATTGCGAAGCCAACCGCCGCGGGATCGTTGGTCGCCGGCAGCATCGCCCTTCCATAATCCGCGCTTGCAGGGCTGGTCTCAAGCCGTGCTCCCGTGCCCACATAAAGGGCGCCTTGCGACAGATTGAACACCATCAATTCACCGGCGAGCCGCTCAGGCCCGACGTCGCCCGGATCGTCCACCCCCGTGACATGGGATCGCGAGATATTGACCGTGGCGCTCCCAAACACCACGTCGCCAATCGCAATCCCCACGGTCCCGCCCACCTTCAGCTCCGCGCTGCCCATGCCCAGCCCAATCCCCGCTGCCGCCAGCGGGTTGCCCGTGCCTGCCGAGTCCTGCTGCCCCTGAGTCCAATCCAGCTTCA
>CAIRNV010000468.1 GCA_903880005.1 uncultured Verrucomicrobiota bacterium
GGCGCGCAGGCCCTGGGACCGCGCCCGTCCCCGGGCGCACCCTCCATGCCCCTTCCTCGCCCTGCGGCGGCCGGGGACGGCCGCGCTCCCAGGCGCGCATGCCCTGGGACCGCGCCCGTCCCCGGGCGCACCCTCCATGCCCTTTCCAACGCCCTGCGGCGGCCGAGGACGGCCGCGCTCCCAGACGCCAGCCCACGCTGCGCGACGCCCACAAGGTCATGCATAAAGGACAGGCCCTTTCGCGCCCTCGGCTCGTGTCCGTGCGCGGGGTGTCTTCGCAGGCATCCATGGACAAGCCCTTCGGACATCCCCCCGGGCCCGAGCCCTCGGTGCCGTGAGTCCCCAACCATGTCCCACGTCATGCGCGCCATGCCGCATCCATTGCATTGGGCCTATTCGCCGGGCTTTTCGTGTGTTTCGTGTATTTCGTGGTTCCACAAAACCCGAGGTGCAGACCGATGGCATGCAGGGGCGAGAGGGTCTGCGTGCTGTCGATGCTGGGCGCTAGGAAGCCATGCCTGGTGCTTCAACGCCGCGAAGGGTTGGAACCACGAAACACACGAAATACACGAAAAAGAGGGCCTTCTCGCACGCGTTGCTCGTGTCCGGGGGCTGGAGGTCTTCAGGGGTCACCCATGGCACGCGGTTCCCTTGGCACGGAGACGCGGAGACATGAGGCGTCAACCTCGGCGTCTGCGCGCCTTGGCTAGGAACCACCCGCATGCACCCACGACCTCACCCTCGAATCTCTGCGTCTCCGCGTCTCTGCGGGCGACTCTTCCGAATGAAGCCGAAAGCGTCCTTCGATGCCGTGTCGTCGCTGACGCGGAATGCAGCGAAAACCAACGGTTTGAAATGCACGTGGGAAGGAAGAACTGAGGGGCGGCCTCGGGAGGTCGCACCAGTCCTGATTGAATGCCTTACGTTGCCTCACCTGCGCACTCAGGCTGGGTGTCAGAAGAAGGAAGAGGGACTGGCGTCGATGGATCAAGAAGATGGACCGAAGGCACCCATGACCCGTGCATTCCAAACCGGCAGGAAACATGGAATTTCGGAGCGGTGCTGGAAGGAGAACCTCCCGCCGAGACGCAGAGACGCGGAGGCATTAGAAAAACCGCCTCCTCAACGCCTTATCCGGGTTCCCGCCAAGGGGTGGCCCATCGAAATCCACCAACCGACCCACGCGACGGCCCCAAGCCTGCGATGCCTGCCATGACCCGGGAGCGCCAACGGCGCGAGCCACGCCAGCCCGGGGCAACGCCTCGGGTTGGCCCGCCCACCACCGATCCAAGCCCTGAAAGGGCGCAATAAACCATGGTTCAAGGCAGATTGCGAAATGGAGCGACGCCCCGTCAGGGCTTGTGTCTCCACTCGATATCGGTTCTCTGAGTCAACGACTGAGACCATCGCATTCAACTCATTCTGCCCATGCTTTGGATGCGACCCTGTTGCCGTTCTCCATGAAAGGGAGGGCGGGTTTTCCAACCCGCCGCCGGGGCCTTTTCATGCCGGATTGCCTCGCCGATGACGTCCACGCGCGCCCACCTGGCGTGACCGTGATCCAGGATTTGTCGAATTCCCGAGATCCGCGCGTTGGCCAGCGCGGAGATGAGGGCCAGTCACACGGCGGATGCCCCGCAGTGTCGTGTCCTTTTCATGGCATGCGGTCAGGCCTCCTCAGCCTGCGGACTCGTGTTCCAGTTGGGGCCGTTGAGGGGGGCAGGCCAGGACGACATGCCGCCCTCCGGTCCAAAACCCAGGCAGGCAGCCGCCGACTCATGGTGGGGATGCCTTCTGTCACATGTTTGGATGTGACCCCGTTGCCCACCCCGTGGCCCTCTATCCGCCGTTGAGCCCGAAGGCTGCTACTACGACCCATCGCATCCCAGCCCATGGGCACCCCAGTCCCCAGACTAGAGCGGGGCACCCACGGTTCCGCCGGACGGTTACCTGGACATCGCTGCATGCCCCGGCGGCCGGGGACGGCCGCGCTGCCAAGCCCATGACTCAGTGCACCGTCTTGCAGGACGCGTGCATGCAAAAGCCCGGGCCGGAGAGCCCGGGCTTGATTCAACGACCGGGCGCTCCCCGGCCGTGGTTCACAAAAGGCTAGCGCCGCACCCGACGCCACACGCCAAAGCCCGCCAATCCAAGCGCCGCGAACGCGGCGTAGGTCGAGGGCTCGGGGACGGGGGTGTATGAGAAAGTTCCTGCATTGCCATAGCCGCCACTATCGGAGAACAAAATTTTTGATGAAGAGTTGCCATACAAGTTCCACGCCTTGCTGTCAGCCGTAAAAGTAATCCCACCCGAAGTAGGCGGGAACACGTTATCGTTGCCCCCAAAGCTGCTTGTGGGTAGCAGACCGGTGATTTGGAAACCAGCGACAGAGCCGGTCATCGCGACAACGACACCGGTCGCTCCGCCTTGGACTGTCAGTTGGCCTTGCCCCGAAAACAGACCTTGTGATTCCGTGTCCAATGCCCCCGTGAAGGTCCAGTTGTAGGTCGTAAAAACCTGCGCATGCGCCATGGCTGCTACGATGGCGGACAGGCCCAATCCCAATACCTTGGTTCGATTCATATCTTGATTCCTTATCTCTGATTTACTCGGACTCGGGGCGCCGCGTTCCTCCCCGATGCGTCCCTACGCATCGTCAGGTGTGAAAACACCTCGCCCTTCATAAGATGCTTTCGCCCTCGCCCGGGGGCGTCTTTCAAAAATCTTCGCGAATTCCGCCGGCGTCTGGTCCCCCAGTTCCGAATGCGGCCTCGCCTAGTTGTAGTCCCGGCGCCACTCGGCACTCAGAGACGAGGCAAAGGGGTCAAGCAAAGGAGTCACATCTAAACTATTGCGTGCCAACCATGCCGACGCGCGTTCGCCTCCGCCGCACGCAACGCCGCGTGCACCCCCTTGCCCTCACGGCATGCGTACGTGTGATGAATCAACGCCCGGTCCAGCACCGGCCCGCACACCGCCATCAACGCATGATGCA
>CAIRNV010000469.1 GCA_903880005.1 uncultured Verrucomicrobiota bacterium
CGCAAGCCGAGGAGTGAGCGAGGCGCGGGCCGGCACGAGGCCCGTAACGAGCGAAGGACGAAGGATTTGCGCAAGCAGATCGAGCAAGCACGACCGATCCAACTGAATCGTCCCGGCTAAGCCGGGACGGCTCTTCCCGGGAAAGGAGGGCGGGTCTCCCGACCCGCCACCTCGCCTATCCTGTAAGCCGCGTGCCCCCACGCGGCGGCCACGATGCCGCACCTCCCAGCGTCTCTGGAGCAAAGTGGCAGCGGCGCCCCGCCGCTGGTCCATGCTGGGCAAGCGGCTGGAAGCCGCTTCCACCTTCACTCGGCCTTCATGGAAGGTGGCAGCGGCGTCCCGCCGCTGGAGGTGACCCAGCCAGAGCCGAGATGGCACTGCCACATTTCCGCCGGGTGTGGGCACCCGGCCTACAACCCTGACGGGCCCCTTACGCGCCGGGGCGGACGCGGTCAGGCGTCCGGCAACACGAGGGTGGTGCCCGGCACGTCTTGGGACGTGTCCTCGACGCGGACATGCGAGGCCCCGGCTTCCCGGAGCCGTTCGGTCACGATGGATCGGGCGAGTTCCGGCCGATTGCAGTCGCGGCTCAGGTGGCCGAGATAGACCGTCGCGAGCCCGTGGGGAGCCAGCTCGGCGGCGACCTCCGCGGCGGCGTGGTTGGAGAGGTGGCCGTGCCGGCTCAAGATGCGCTGCTTGGTGCTCCACGGGCGTCGCGTGTCCTCCTGGAGCAAATGGAGGTCGTGATTGGCTTCGAGGACGAGGACTTCCGAACCGCGGACACGTTCCATCACCAGCTTCGTCACGTGACCCAGGTCGGTGAGGAATCCCAGGCGGCGTCCGGCGGCGGTGAGGGCAAACCCGACGGGATCCATGGCGTCGTGCGGGACGGAGAACGACTGGACCTCGACGTGGCCGACGCCAAAGGCGGAGCCGGTCTCGAAGATGCGCCACGTAAGCTTCCTTTCGAGGACGCGTCCGGCGGCGTCGGCCGTGAGGCGGTTGGCGTAGATGGGGATGCCGAGCTTCTCACAAAGGACGCCCAGTCCCCGGATGTGGTCGCCGTGCTCGTGCGTGACCAACACGGCGGAAAGGCCCTCTGGGGCACGGCCGATGGAAGCGAGGCGTTGACGGATCTGGAGGGCGCTGAGGCCGGCATCGATGAGCAACCGCGTCTCGCCGCATTCGAGATAGGCGCAGTTTCCGCTGCTTCCGCTCGCAAGGATGGTGAACTGCACCGGCATGTTCGAGACAGGTTCCCCGATGGCCGGCGACTCGGCAATCCACGGGATGCCTCGCGGGTCGCTCAACGGTGGGAGCGCGGCCGTCCCCAGCCGCCGTTCCTGGGACCCAATTCAAAAAGAAACGAAACCACCCTGTAACCGGTCCCCACGCCGCATGTAGCGCTGGGACTAGGAGCCCGGTCGAGGTCGTAGGGTCGGGTCCGCCGCGAGGGCTCCTGCGGCGGACCCACTTCAACACTGGCCGGGGCTT
The DNA here is from genome assembly GCA_903880005.1 of uncultured Verrucomicrobiota bacterium. GTDB lineage: Bacteria > Verrucomicrobiota > Verrucomicrobiia > Limisphaerales > UBA9464 > UBA6176. The sequence continues at coordinate 1,495 of CAIRNV010000469.1, forward strand.
GTCCGGCAACCACCCGTCACCTGCTGCGGACGTCACGGCAACGCGCTCGTTCAAGCAAGAAGACACAGAGTGCCTCGTCGCACGGACGGAGTGGGGACAAGCCCCGGCCTTTCTCGTGCCCCCGCCCGGCCCGAGCTAAGCCGTAACGATTCAGTTGGGAGGGAAGTGATTGCGAAGCAGATGCTTGCGCAAGCCGAGGAGTGAGCGAGGCGCGGGCCGGTACGAGGCCCGTAACGAGCGAACGACGAAGGATTTGCGCAAGCAGATCGAGCAAG
>CAIRNV010000470.1 GCA_903880005.1 uncultured Verrucomicrobiota bacterium
GCCACGTTTCCGCCGGGAGAGGGCACCCGGCCCTAGGCGTTAACCTTGGAACGTCCGGACACGAAACGCCCGATGCGGCATCCCTTGCCATGGGCTTGTAGTCTGGGTTTTTCGTGTATTTCGTGGTTCCACAAACGCCGAGCTGTGGACCCACTGCATGCAGGGTCGCGGTGGTGGCGTGCTGCCTCGGGTAGGTGCATGGGAGCCATGCGAGGTGCTTGAGCGCGGCGAAGGGTTGGAACCACGAAATACACGAAATACACGAAAAAGAGGGTCTTCTCGTGCCCGCGGATCGTGTCCGTGGACTCGCGTCATCGCGGGCCGTCCATGGTGCTCGGTTCCCCCGACGGGGAGATGAAGGAGATCAAGGTCAACGCTTATCGGGCAACCGGCCTACAGCCCTAACCGGACCATTCCAACCTCACCCGCCGGGTGAGGTCTCGGATGAACCCTACAGGGCCTCTTTGCCTTGATGGGACGGCCGTTTCCTTGCCTTGAAGCCCACTTCAACTGCCGTGCCTCCATTCACTCCATCAACCGCATGAAGTTGCGGGCGAACCAAGCGCCCAGGACGCCGACCGCCCCCAGGCCAAGCCCGGCGGTGATCCACGCCGTCCACCAACCCGGCGGCATCCGCAAGGAACCGCCATCCACCGCCGCCTCCTTGCGGCGGTACAACCCCAGGCCCAGCCCTAGTGCCGTGAACGTCAGGCCCAGCAGGCCCGGCACCGCAAACCAACCGTTCAACCGCCCAAACCGAAGCTCCTCCAGCCAGAACATCCCCCGCAGCACGGCCAGCGCCGCCAAGGCTCCCCACAGCCACGCCTGCAACGCCTGGACCCGGGTCCGGGACAGCGCCGCACCCACGAATCCGCAGCCAAACACCGCCAAGGGCACCGACCAAACCAGCGCGTTCAACGTCAAGGAGGGCTCCAACTCAAGCGAGGCCGGGGCGCTCCTCACGAAGACCCGAATCAAGACGTCCGACAACTTTCCGGCCAACGCCACCACGCTCATCGCCGTGAAGGCCAGCACCGTGGCGCCCCCCAGCAACAACCGCGCCACGTACCGCTGGCCTCGCGTAACCGGCCCCGCGAAGGCAAACTCCTCGCACCCGCGAATGACGTCGGATCCACCCAACGCCGGCCCAGCAACGACCGCATAGGCCAACCCATGCGCGAGAATCCACAACGGATGCGCCACCAAGGGCAGGAACCACACCACCGCCAGCCATCCCACCAGGAATCCCAGGAGCAACCGGCCGTGCGCCCTCCACTCGGCGCACGCCCAACGCCACGTCGTCCGCCAACCGGACCAGACCGGTCCGGTCCCTCGCGCGCGCGCAGCTGGGGACGGGGATTCCTCGCCGCAACACGCCGGCCCTCGACGAGGCACGTCGCTAGCGGACGACGGGGGGGTGGTCGGCATAGAACTCCCACGGGTAATCGTGGTCGTTGATCGGCACCGTGAGCGCCCCCGACACCGGCGCCGCGAACGCTCGCGCCGGCAACCCGGGTGCGGCGAACCCTGGGCTCACCGGCTCCACCCGGAAGATCTTCCGGCCCACGACGGCCCCGTCACGCTGCGCCCGCAGGGTCTGGCCCTCGTACTCGTTGAACGGACGGTGCCCCGGGGCGGGCGACCGCATCCCGTGCAACTGGCAAGCAAGCGTCCCCACCTGGCTCCCCTTGCCTTGCAACAACCGTTGCCAGGCCTCGCGTCGCCACGCCAAGGGGTGCAGGTACGAGAACGTCACGCGCTCCGAAACCTCCCGGACCTCGGCTTCCCATGAACCCTCCTCGGGCTGGCCCACGCGCCCGACATGGGGTTCCTGCGTGCCGCTCACCCGATTGCCCCAACCGGAGGCTTCCTCCGTCGGATGGCCACCGCCCGCGCCCGGATCCGACGGGCAGACCAGTATCTTCGGCCCGGGCAACAACGACGGCCGCGTCGTCAGGCGCGTCAGGCTGCGCGGCCGCCGCGCGGTCTCGTCCTGGTACAACTCGATGGCCAACGCCACCTGACGAAGGTTGTTCCGGCACAGGACCTCGTTGGATCGCCGACGCGCCCCCGCCGTCGCCGAGGCCAGCAACGTCGCGATGACGGCCACGATGGCCACCACGGTCAGCAACTCCACGACCGTGAAGGCACGCGGACGAACCGATGCCGACCGTGGGTCCTGGGAGCGCGGCGTCATCGTCCCACGCCCGTCGCCATCGGGGCGAGCCGCACCAAGCCCGAGTCGCCTCGAGGCAACCACGCCACGGCATCCGCGCCCGCGTCGCCGGCCGCCCAATCCCCCCAGAACCCGCACGGCCTCGGGCCTTCGCCCAAGGCGACCACGCCGTCGGCCGTGGACCGGAAGAATGACATGCCGACGTCGGTGTCCGCCAGCAACAGCGGCCCAAGCCGGCGAAGCGTGGCCCACGAGCCACGCAACGGCAGGGATTCCTGCCGGACCCACCGGGCATCCGAGCCCAGCGCCCACGACACCAGTTGGGCCTTCGTTCCCTCCTTCAAGGCCGGCTCCACCGTCAGGATGCGCCCGCCTTCGAGAACCACGGCACCCGAGCCATCGCCCACGGACGCCTCGGCCACGGGGGCCACCACAAGCCCATCGTAGGCCAACGCCGTCAACTGGGTCGTCCCCGGCGCCGAGTTCGTCGTCGCTCCCGTCGTGTACAACAACGCGCCCCGATGCGACACGCCCGCCAGCTCGGCGGGCAGGCCCAGGGGCTTTCGCAACAACGGCTCCGACGGGTTCGTGACGTCCACGACGTCGAGGACATGCCGCGTCTCCGTCGTCCACCAGCGCGTCGGGTTTCCGTCCCGGTCCTTCGGGCCCTCCTCCTCGCGCACGACCCATTCACGGTGCGACACGTGGACCTTGCCCTCCGCGACATGGGCCCCGGAGAAACCGGACACGCCCTCCTTGCCGCCCAAGACCAGGGTGGCAGCAAGCCTCGGCCGACCCGGCGACGAGGCGTTCTCGGTGACCAGGGCGAGGGTGTTGCGCCAACCCCACCACCCGCCGCCGCGACCAGGGAGGATGGCGGGTCCGTCCCAAAGCATGCCTCCGCCGGGCCGCACCCACGGCAGGATGCCGCCCGCGTCGGACTCCACCCAAACGATCGACCCCACTCCGACCAGCAAGCCCTTCATGGAGCCCCCGTAATAGCCTTCCGGGCGCTCGATGCTGGACGCGCCCAGCTTGAGGGGTTGGTCGCCGTCGAACCCGACCTCCGTGACATGCAGGCGGCCGGGGATCACGACTTGATACCAGTTGGTGAAGACAATGTGGTTGGTGATCCAGCCGCCGGCGTCGCCCTTGCCCCCGACCACGACGTTGGTCATCACGCGGGGTTCCTGCCGGTACGTGTCCGGCTCGAATTGCAGGAGGTGCAAGGTGGCCCCGAACCGCTCCATGCCCACCACCGTGAACGGCGGCAAATCGAGGGAACCGATGGGTGCGTCCGGGGCGGAGGCCTTCACCCGGGACAACCGGGGGCCCTTCCCCGAGGACGAGCCCACCACGTCCAGGCGATCCCCGTCCACACGCACGCGCTCGGCGGGAAACGAAAGGTCCAGGTCGGCCTTCACCACGGGTAGGTCACGGTCGGTGGCATCCACGACCAGCAGTTCCTGCCCCGACAACGAGACAAGGCGATCGCCAAGGACCGTCGCGCGGCGGGCCGCCATGGAATGCCGGACCAGGCCGCGCTTCACGAGCTTGTCCCCGGCGACGTCCACGATCTGCATGCCCTGGGTCCATGCGTTGCCCTCGGTGCCCTGCCAGGGCACCAGCGCCATGCCGAGCGTCGGCAGGTACTTGAAGGCCTTCTCGTCGCTGTTGGCCTCGCTCCATGACCAGCCCGTGCCGAGGTACACCTTCGACAATTGCATGGGCTTGGCGGGGTCCCGGACGTCAAACAAGGCGACTGTCGCCCGCGATTCCTCGACGCCCACGGCCATGAGGCGGTCGTTGCCAATCGGCTCCAGGTAGCTGGAGTAGCCCGGGATCTGCAGCTCGCCCTTGATCGCCGGGTTGCGGGGGTCCGAAAGGTCGATCACCCACAGGGGGTCGATCACGCGAAACGTCACCACGTACGCCCGGTTCCCCACGTACCGCGTCGCGAACAACGACTCGTCCGCGATCACCTTCAACGAACCCAACGGCTCCGGCTTCTCCGGCACCGCGAGGCTGAACGTCTCCAGCCATGTCTGCGACGGGGTCACGCGCACGTAGTCGTTGTACACGAATTCCTCGGTCACCGGCGGGTCCAGCCGCTCGCCGTTCGGGCCCACCGTGCGGACCACGCGGTTCGTCCGCGTGACCAACCGGAACTCCGGGTCGCGCTGGGAGATCGCCGTCAATGTGTCGCCCGAAAGCCCCAGCTTGAACTTGTCCTGGACCCGCCCACGCACCAATGCGGTCCCTTTCTGGACCACAACGCCCGAGGGATCCGAAATGTCGAAAACCGTCACGCCATGAACGCCGGGACGCATCCACGGCATCTGCGTGGGATCGTCCTTCCCGCTCGCCGGGCCGGACGTGGCCACGAGGAGGAACCGGTCCGTCGCCTGGATGGCGTCCGTCGCCGCCGGGATCATGGCCGCGACCCGCGACACGGGCTTCGCGGGGTCAGCAAGGTCGATGGATTGCACGAGGGTCTCGGCGCGCCACGCCCCGTTCGCGGCGGGATCCGACGCCGGGCCCCATCGTTGGCTGGCGATGTAGAGCACCGAACCCACCAAGCGGCTCTCGCGCAACTGGCCGTCATAGGGGATTCGCGTGACCTCGACGGGCTGCAAGTCGGCCACCCGCACCATCACCACGCCGCCCGTTTGCCCGTCGCAGGCATCCGACGCCAGCAACGCCAGCCAGCTCTCGCCCTTCTGGCCACCCGGCAGCAGGTACATCTGCTCGCCTTGGGCCGCCATCGGCAACGTGCCGCGCAGCACCGGCCGGTCGGGCTGGTCCAGGTCGATCACCTGCAACCCACGGACGTTGTTGAAGAAGAACAAGGTCGAGCCCGACACCTGCCAGATGTCGGACTCCACGACCGCCCGGCCGCCGCCCGCGCCCTCGGACAACTTGGAGTCGTTGGGAACGCCGGGCCCCAACGTGTTGACGGGCAGGTCCGGCGTGGCGATCGCCGGCGGGTTGGTGCTGACGGAGCGCTGGCCGTCAAATCGCGTGGCGTCGGCAAAGAAACGGGCTGGCAGGGGCAGGTCGCGCTCGGCCTCGCTTCGCACCCGGAGGATTTCAAGGTCGCTGGTCATCGGCACCTCCACGGTCACCTCGCCCTCGCGCTCCGCCACCCATCGCGTGGCCCGCGGCAACCAACCGCCCGGACCCAGCCGCGGCCGCCCCTCCACCGTGATGCGTCGAGCCACGTCATCCACCGCGACCGTCACGACCAGGTTGGTGCCCTTGGGCCGGATGGATCGGATCACGGGCTCCGCCTGCACCAAGGCAGCCACCCAAGCCAAGCCCGCCAACAGCCCCGTCCATTGTCCTAGTGTCTTCATGCGCTCTCCCCTGTCTCCCAACGCCCGCCAAACTTGTCACGTCACAATTCCAACACCCGGTCGCCGTCGGCGGCACCGGACTCCATCCACGCGACGAACCACTCCTCCATGCTGAGGGGGAACACGTTCACCCGGACGCCCGGCAAGGCGCGCACGGGGTCGAGCTGGGCGTCGTCCGTCACGCGCGCCAAGGCCGTGAGCACGGGGCCCATCCGGTGCGCCCGGAGCGTTCCCGGCACCTCGAGGCCCGGCGGCACCTCATGGCCCGGGACCACCACCTGGACGCGGCGCATCGTCCGTTGCCAGTCCTCGACGGCGCCCGTCGCCACCACGCGGCCCTGCTGCATCACCGACACGTGGGTCGCGAGCCGTTCCACGTCCGCCAACCCGTGCGTGCTCAGCAGCACCGTGCACCCGTCCGTCCGGACCAAGGCATCCACCAAACCCCGGAGGACGTCGCGTCGCGACACCGGGTCCAGGCCCGCCGCCGGCTCGTCGAGCACCAGCACCTCCGCCCGCGTCGCCAACGCCAGGATCAATGCGGCGAGGCGCTGGTGGCCCCCGGAAAGCCGTCCCAACGGCCTGTTCCAAGGAACCTCCCAGCGCCCCGCCAGTTCGCGCGCCAGCCCGCTATCCCAACGCGCGAAAAACCTCGCCGACATGCGGCCCGTCTCCTCCAGCGTCATCCAAACCGGCGGGTGCCCTTGCTGCGACACATACGCCACCCGTTGCCGGTCCTCCGAGGTCGCCTCCCACCAATCCTTGCCCAGGAGCCGCGCGACGCCCGAGTCCGCCCTCAGCAAGCCCATCAGCAACCGGAGCGTCGTCGTCTTGCCCGCGCCGTTGCGACCCACCAACGCCATCACCTGCCCGCGCGCGACGTCCAGGTTGAGGCCGTTCACCGCCACCACGCCCCCGAACGACTTGCCCAGCCCGCGTGCATGGATCGCCGGAATTTCCATGGCTCAGGCCCTGCCCCCCGCCACCACCCGGAAGCGCACCGGCTCCGCCTCGTGCACGTCACGGTTCGGTTGCAAACGTTCCATCTCCTCGGAGACCAGCCCCGCGACGCGGCGGGCATCGACGCCGGCCTGGACGGCCTCGACCGCCAACTGCCGGGCCGCGCGGCGCAGGTCCTCAACCCGCCCGGCCTCGTCGGTCGGCCTCGAAGTCCCCGCGTTGGCGACGAACGCCCCCTTTCCATGGCGCATCTCCAGGGTGCCCTCGCGTTCCAGCTCGTTGTACACGCGAACAATGGTCGTGGGATTCACCGCGATGGCCGAGGCCAGCTCGCGGATGGAAGGAAGCTGGTCGCCGGGCCGGAGGGTGCCGGAGGCGATGTAGTGGCGCACCTGGTCCATGAGCTGGCGATACGCCGGAATCCCAGACCGTGAATCCAACTGAAGATGAAGCGTCGCCGTCATCCGCGCCCTTGTTTGACTGTTGGAGAACACCCAAACAGCGGGGCGTTGTCAAACCTCGGGACGGCACGGCTCCTGGGACCGCGCCCGTCCCCGGGCGCTGCCCATGCCCCAGCGGCGGGGGACGGCCGCGCTCCCAGGGCTCCCTCAAAACATCCGTTCCATCGGACCCGGTTGGCGCGACGGGGTCCAGTAGGAGGCGAGGCGCGGGTCGATCGGGTCATGCAGCGGACGTCGGCCCGCCCAGCGCAGGCACCAGCCCATCGGCCACAGGACCAACACGAAAACGACCGTGAGCAAAACCGCCCCGGTCACCCGCCCGAATTGATGCCCCGTCCAGCGCACGCCCCGGTACCAGCCGCGGAACCACGCCGGACGCGCCCATGCAACGCCAGCCACCAGCAACGCAAGCGAGCCAGCCACCGCCGCCACCGCCCATGGCCAGCGTCCGCGCCATGCCCCAAGCACGCAGACCAGCGTCAATGCCGCCACCGACGACATCGTGAGGTTGCGCCAGTCCCGGGCGTTCTCGCTGAATCGAAGTCGCGCGCTCATGGGTGGGTTCGGCTCAAGGGTTCAGTCGCGCCCGGGCTCGAACACCTGGGGCACCGGCGCGGGCTGGCGCGATCGTTGCAACACCCGGTTGCCGATCACGAGCCGGTCCATCGCCGTGTTCACGAAGCAGCGGTAGGCGTCCTCCGGCGTGCACACCACGGGCTCGCCGCGGACGTTGAACGACGTGTTCACCAGCGCCGGGCAACCCGTGCGCGCATGCCATGCCTCCAGCAACCGGCGGAAGCGCGGGTTGGTTTCCCGGTCCACCGTCTGGATGCGCGCCGACCAATCCACATGCGTGATCGCCGGCAACGTGGAGCGAACCCGACGCACCCGCTCCGACAAGTCCTCGCCCCCCTCCGCCCCAGGGGCCGCGCCGGAGGCATCGGGCCGACGCAACGCCTCGCGCACCGGCGCCACAAGCAGCATGTAGGGCGAATCCCCCTCCAGCTCGAACAACGCCGACGCATGCTCCGCCAGCACGGCGGGCGCGAATGGCCGGAAGGATTCCCGGAACTTCACCCGCAGGTTCATCCGCGCCTGCATCTCCGCCGAGCGCGGGTCCCCGAGGATCGATCGATTGCCCAACGCCCGCGGCCCGAACTCCATGCGTCCCTGAAACCATCCCACCACCTCGCCCGCCTCCAGCCATGCCGCCGCGCGGTCAAACAACTCCTCGTCCTCCATCCGCTCATGGACCGCGCCCATTCGGTCGAGGACGGCGGCAACCTCCGCGTCACCGTGCTCCGGGCCGAGGCAGGAGCCGTGCATGGCGTCGAGTCCACCCGGCGATGGACGCGGCTGGCGTGCGTGGAGATGCCATGCCGCGAGGGCGGCCCCGAGCGCGCCGCCGGCGTCACCCGCCGCCGGCTGCACCCAGACCTTTTCAAACGGGCCCTCGCGCAGGATGCGACCATTGGCCACGCAATTGAGCGCCACGCCGCCCGCGAGCGCGAGGTGACGTTCACCCGTTCGCTCATGCGCCCTTCGCGCCAGGCGCAGCATGGCTTCCTCGGTCACCACCTGGATGGAACGCGCCATGTCGGCATGACGCGCCAGGATGCGTTCATCCGGTTGCCGTGGAGGGCCGCCGAGCAACGCGTCGAACCGCTCGTTCGTCAGCCGTTGCCCTCGCAGGAAGTCGAAGTGCTCAAGGTTCAGCCGGAACGACCCGTCGGCGCGCAGGTCGATGAGCCGGTCACGAATCACCTTCTCGAACGCCGGCCGGCCGTAGGGGGCCAGCCCCATGAGCTTGTACTCGCCCGAGTTCACCCGAAACCCGCAATGGGCCGTGAACGCCGAGTACAGCAACCCCAAGGAATGCGGGAACCGGACTTCCTCCAGCGCCTCGAGCCCATCCCCCGAGCCATGCCACAACGTCGTCGTCGCGTACTCGCCCACGCCGTCGATGGCCAGCACCGCCGCCGAGTCGAAGGGCGACGGGTAAAACGCCGACGCCGCGTGGGCCTGGTGATGCTCCGTGAACAGGACCGGCACGGATTCCGGCAGGCCGCCCAGGTCGGCCCGGATGCCCCCGCGGGCGTCGAGCTTCTCCGAGAGCCAGCCCGGCGCGAACCGCACGAACGTCCCCAGCCCGCCCGGCACGAGCCCAAGCACCGTCTCGAGGACGCGCGCGAACTTGGGGATGGGCTTGTCATAGAAAACCACCACGTCGGGCCACTTCCCGCCAAGCCCTGCTCGTTCCAGGCAAAACCTTGCGGCATGCACCGGGAACGCGTCGTCGTTCTTCCTTCGCGTGAACCGTTCCTCCTGCGCCGCCGCCACGACCTTGCCATCCACGACGATGGCCGCCGCCGAGTCGTGGTAGTGGGCCGAGATGCCGAGGATGGATTGCATGGGGCGGCCGGGCGGGGTGCGCCGCTACATGAACGGGTACATGAACGGCGCGAGGGCCGAGCTGGAGCTGAAGACGATGATCGCGCCCAGCAACAACAGCACGGCCACGACCGGGAGCAGCCACCACTTCTTCTCCCGCCGCAGGAAGACCATGAACTCCTTGAACGCCTGCCACATGGCCATGCCCCCTTCTCAAGCCCCGCCCACGAGCGAGCGATACCGCGCCACGCGCCCGGGATCGACCTCGCTCACGAGGAACTCCGGCGCGCGCAGCTCCTTGCCCATGAACACCCGCGTGTTCCGATGCTCCATCCGGCTCTCCACCGTCCGGCTCCCGCTCACGTGGACCTCCCGCGCGCCGGTCCGCGCGAGGACCTTCTGGACGTTGTGCTCCCGGATCCCGCCGCCCGGCATCACGATGATCCGGTCAGCCGCCCGTTCCATGAGCGCCGCGATCGCATCCACGCCCTCCCAGACCGTCGCCTCGCCCCCCGACGTCAGCACCCGGTCCACGCCCAGTCGCACCAGCGCCTCCAGCGCCTCGCCGAGGTCGCGGGTCATGTCGATGGCCCGATGGAACGTGACGGGCAACGGCCGGGCCAAAGCGACCAACCGCGCCGTGCGTTCCTCGTCCACCGTGCCGTCCGGCCGAAGCAACCCGAGCACGATCCCGTTCGCGCCGGCGTCCTTGGCCGCCACGACGTCATGCCGCATCACGTCGAGCTCGTCGTCCGAATAGCAGAAGTCGCCGCCGCGCGGTCGGATCATCACGTTCAGGGGCAGGTCCACGGCCGCCCGCATGGCCTTGAGCAGCCCAAGGCTCGGGGTGGTGCCCCCCTCGAACAGGTTCTGGCACACCTCCAAACGGTCCGCCCCACCCGCCCGCGCCGCCCGCGCCGACGCCACGGAATCCACCAGCACCTCAATCAAAACGCCCGTTGCCATGCGCGCAGCCTATCGCGTTGCACGCGCGGATGGAACCCCGCGCATGCCCCCCTTGCTTTCGGGCAGGCATGGAAAAGTCCGGGCCGCTCTCTGGCCATCGCCCGCCCATGGCCCATCGTGCCCGCCACATGCAACGCCAATCCAAGCACCGGTTGTGCCCCGCGCTGGGCACCGACATCACACCCAAGGAATGCGGCGAACGCCGCAACGCGAGCATCGCCTGCACCGCCGATTGCCCGTTCAACCCATTCACGGTGGCCAATCGCAACCGGCTCCACGCCCTCGAGCGCAGGGTCAACGCGACGTCCATCCCCGTCGGGCTCGACTTGACGGACAGGATCGCTCGCATCCACCTGCACTGGGCGGTGGATCAAGAGGCGAACCCGGGCGGGCATGCGGCGTTTCTCCTGCAGCAGGCCCTGCACGTGGAGCGCGACGAGGAAGACCAGACCCGCGCGACCCGTTGGATCGACGCGGGGTTGCCCGGGCTGGAAACCAACGACGAGAGGGTCTTGTTTCGGTCCATCGCGCGGATGCGGATGGCGGTCATGGAGACCCGCCGCGTCATGGACCATGACTGCGTCGAGGTGGTGGACCTGCTTCGGCCCGAGCAAGGGCCGTTCATCCTGTTGGACCCGGAGCATTGGCGCTCCGCGGTGCGCTACGGCGTGTCCTTGGCTCGGGTGTACGAGCTTCCCCACTTCCACCGATGCGCCGGGATGGCGTTTCCCCTGCTGAGTTTCCACGGGCTGGAGCCCGTCTGGGTCGCCCGGGAAGTCGCACGGCACCTCGGCTGGGAACCCTCGGGGATGACCCTCGGGGACTGGCTCATGGGCAACCAGATGGACTTCCTGCGCTCATGGCTCGAGACGCTGAGGGCATGCGACTTCGATGCCGCCCAACTCCACCCGCTCCGGCACTGCTGGGCGGTGTACGCGTTGCACGACTCGGCCGACGAATGCATTGCCGCCATCGAGGCACGGCGCTGGGTCCGCCGCGGGGAGTTCCCGGCGGGCGCGTCCTCGGGCCCGGCCACGTCATTCTTCGACTGGTTCGACCCGTGCCCCGGCAACCCGACCCGAGCCCGCCTCATTGCCCGCATCTACGTTGCGGAGCACAGGTGGGTGATCCATGCCGCCGCCGAGTCCATCCTCGCGGAGGCACGCCGCCAGTTTGAGCGGACGCTCGGGGACCGCGTGGAGCTGGCGGCCGAGAACATCGAGGAGATCAAGGGCCTGCCACGGTCGCCCGCCACACCCGACGCCGCCGCGCTCATCGTGCCGTCCGTGCGAAACTCCGCGGGCGATGGACTACGGCCGCCTGGATACGTGTTCGCCTTCGATCCCGAGGGTCGTTGGGTCGATGGCGACGACTCCCAGGCCATGATGCGTCGCATGGCGGAGGACCCCAGCGCGTTGCTGGACGGGAAGTCGCCTCGGGAGGCCGCCCGGGATCCCGCCCTCCGCGCGCGCCTCAACCTGCTGCTCAAGTCCACGATTCGCGGCCTCGACTCCAAACATCTCGCCAAGGGCGCCGTCTGCGACAGCGACTGGCTCCTTCGCGACCTCGGCTTCGAGGATCTCATCCTCCCCGCCCCGCCGGTCCGGCCGCCCCCGAAGGCCTTCAACCACGACGCCCCCAATTAACCCCCGCCCAGGCCATGGAGGCAAAGGGGTCACATCTAAACTATTGACATTTCGGGCGGCACGGATGGTGGGCGTCTCCTGCCGCTCTTGCGGAGAACCTCCCACGCCGCCGTCACCCGGCTGCTGACGCCAGCCCAGCGGCCCGGGGCACAAGGGCGGGTGCATGGACCGAGTCGCTCGCCGAGGCGTGGATGCCGAGAGCCGACGGCCCGGCGAGCCATCCCCCGCTGGACGAATCGGGGCAGTTATCCGGGGGCAGCTGGTGGCCCGACGGCGGGTCCGGACAGGAGACGAGTTGTTGCGCCAAGGACCCGGGATCCTGCATGGGCCCGTTTCACCCAGGGTCACTCGAACAAATGTCAATAGTTTAGATGTGACCCCATTGCCTCACTCCCGCGTCGCCGAACTCACCCCCACCGCCTGGAAAGCCGCCCGCAAGCCCTGACATCCCCTCACTCTGCTCTCACCCAGCACCCCCCGCCTAGACGCAGTTCCCCAGACGGATACCCTGCTCACCGCCTCCGACTCCACCAAGGGACGCATGTGGAACATCCTGCTCGCGTCGCGCCGGGTGACGCTTACCGAGTGGCGGGCTCTGGGTCTCCACGAAGCGCAGCGGGGCGACCGGTTCCCTTTGAGGCCGCCCGACCGGCATCGGCTTACGACCCGGGCGTCCGAGGTGGTCCCGGCCGGCAAAAGTGAAATATTTGACCCCAACCAGGGCCGCAAAAGCGACGGCGTTCATGCCGCTGGCGGCGAACTCCGCAAGAATCCGCTCCCTCTGTTCGGTGGGCATGCGCCCGCGCCCGTGGGTGTCGGCCGCGACCGGCCGGTCTCTTCCATAGGTGTCATAGCACAAACGCTATGACAATTATGACGTGCCGAACAAGGTTGCCCCTGGTAACGCTTACCGCTCCCCGACGAAAGCAGACAAAACCTGTCCAAGGGGATCATCGATACCTCGCATGACCCTCAAACCGCGCAGCCCAAAACCCGGTTTCAGCACAACACCGGGTTTCTCAATAAACCGTTAAAGCAGGCTTGAATCCACCTGTTACTTGGCTTTCCCTGTAGATGGTGAACCATTTCGCCGAAACTCCACCATAGGTTGAGCGCAAATATGAATCTGATGATATCGAACCGAAGTTCCTGCGCGTGGTGATACTAGAAGCCCACCCGTCTCATCAGCATGCAGGTAGTATTCAAGTGATGCCAAAAGTTTAACCTCTGCCATTTCGCATGCAATTCTGTGGTGGAAGACGGTTACACCGGCTGCTGAAACAATTGCGTGCCATCCAAGCCGTGGTTGCCGCACTGCGCGATGTGCAGAATACGCAATGTCAGAATCGCTGGGATGAAAAGCAAGGCGCTTATCAATCAGCGTGCAATCATCTGGGTGGACATGTGCGATACAGTTCTCCTGCACGAGAATAAGTCGCTTACCACCTCGGATAATTGCAAGTTGGTTGTAGTCATTAACAACGACCGCTAACTCTCCACCAAACCTACAGGCGTGACTAAATAATTCCCGCGCTAAAATCCTGCCAGAGTGAGATGAGGAGATCAGACTCATCGGCAATAATCGCATAATTGGCGAATGGTTCGCGGCGCCACCACGATTCTGCAGCCTTTGCCAGAGGGAATTCGCTCAATCATGCTGCGGATAAAGTGCGCCTTAAGGCACTTCTGCAATGGCAATCCAGCGATAAGTGTTCCACCTATAAACACTTCCCTCACCACAATATTGTACTTCCTCTCCAGCGCACATCTTCTGGCGGAGTCATTCATCAAGTCGCGAAGAGAAACCATAATGGAATCAATTGGAGAACCCTCGGCGATATGATCGCTGTCGCCAATACTACAAAGGGACACTCCGATTCGACACTCGGCACCCAAAATCGTCCGTATGCGACGTGTTAGATCCTCCAGGACAAATCCCTGCAATATCCTTGCGGGTGGGTTGTGGAAATACACTCTGGATACGTGCAAACCATTCAGTCGCTTTAAGCTACCCTCTAAGCTACTTTCTATGGCTTTTGGGGAAAAATCAACCTTTGGAAAAGGCTTATGATTAATATCAACACCAACTTTGGTTTCGACGCAGCAATGCAATCCGTGTAGAGCTTCCCCGAGCAGAACTTCAGCTCGGCCTAGAGCGTATAGTGGCGCTGTGTCGAAGTAGCGAAATCCAGCCTTATGAGCCGCTTTGAGAACTGCGATAGCCGATCTTGGTTCTCTCGGTCGCAGAATAGTTCCATCAAAGGAGCCCGCAACCCGCATCGTGCCATAAACTAGGTTGTCTCTGAGGAGCATGTAATAATGCTAGGAATCGAAACAGAAGGGGGCACATGCTTCCGTATGCCCGGGTGGCCCTTTTGTGAACCGATGAATGCCGGCTCTTAGTTCCTCCCGACTCATTGAGATTGCCAACTGGCCGTCGTCGGCGTATGGACATAGTCTGACAGACCCCGAAGCACTAACGAAGAGCTTTTTAGACTGGCAGCGTGCCCGGTTTTCGCTTCCAGTGAGGAGTCTGAACGCAGCCATAAGTTCCTGCCCAATCGAAAACCTCCCCTGTAAGAGTGCATAGTCTCGATGAAGTATATCGAAATAAACCTCTTTGCTCAGGCGTTGTTCCAAGAGAATATCGGCGGACAGATAAAGAAAGCTGAGCGCAAGTTGCGGATGACCGAGCCTGTCAACAATGTCGCAAATCGTGCTCACTTCAATCTCACTAAGTCTGAATATATTAAGATGAATAGATTTTGATGAGCGTTCTGGAAGCGCACGAAACAAATCTGCTGCAGTCTCAAAATGACGTCTCGTGTTACCCACGAGGGCTGCACCTGTAGAGTCCGCCGAAAATGTAATGTGAGAAAGTAGTGGCAGAACCGCGCTTAATCGATCCAGTGGATATTCGGGGCGTGACGCTGTTATAATCGATACAGAGAAGCCGTAACGCACAAGGAGAGAGACCATTCTTTCAAAGTAAGGATGATCAGTTGGTTCGCCGCCAGAGAGGCAAATGTTCTGAACTCCTACTTCCCTCAATCGGCTAGCAATCAACCCTAGCCTGTCCATCGTTAACACTGCTTGCCCTTTATCTGCGCGGAAGCAGAATCCGCATGCGACCCTACACGCATCGGAGACACTGACTACTGCATCCCTAAATTGCCAATTCTTGGTGTTCACCTATTGAAGCCCCGTCATGTCCCAAATAGCCGATTCGATCGCCCTTCGAAAAAGACTACAATGCTCTGGGTCTGGAGTTTCACATCCGCTAAAATAAGCGTGTGATAGAGGCGGTCCGCCACAAATTGCAATTGCTGGGCATTCTAAGCAATCGTTAACAGGAAGTAGGGTTTTAGTGCCTTTTGAAAGGTCAACTGATTTTGGATTCAACCCAGCGACAGGTTGCCAGAGTCGCCGGTCTGTCCAAAATAGATCTGAAAGACTAACAACGCCGCCCGGTAACAATGCACCAGTCATTGAACCATCAATTTCTTCTAGCAATCTCGGGGTTCGCGTATCCAAAGCTTGATAAACTCTATCAAGCAACGAATGAAGAACAGCTCCCCTCGACAATGCGCGCATCCGAGCTTTCGACAATGCATCCGCAAGTTTAATTCCACTAATCTTCTCATGTCCCTTTGCAGGGATCGGATCATTGACATAGATGAAATTGATATTCAAATCATCTATCAAATATTCGACAATATCTGGAATGTGTTCGACATTTCTTACGGTCGGGGTTAGGTTGGCACCCAAGTAGATGTCGGGAAACTGACGGAGTTGATTTATATTAGCCCTTAATTGTGAGAAGTAGCTGTTTCCGCTGAGCAGCTTCCGTTCACGGTGGTTCATTTCCTCAGATCCATCAATTGATACACCAACTCCATAATTGAATTTCGCAAAATGCGAGAGCATTTCTTCGGTGAACCGCACGGCGTTTGTGACGATTGTCCTGCGGACTCGTCTTACGCGGTAATCCTGACGCAGCGTTTCAATGTACTGATCTCCCTTTGCGATCAGGTCAAATCTAAGTGTCGGTTCACCCCCAAACCATTGAATTGTCACTTCATCCTGACCTTCGTTATGTTGGAACAGAAACTGTAGTCCACTTTGTAACTCGCTTTCAGATAGGTCGGGAGCCCCAGAGTTGGTGTTGACGAAACAGTAAGAGCAATTCAAATTGCACTTTGTGGTGACGACTATTCGAAGGCCGGTAATGCGGCGCGGCTTGGTTGGTAGCGAGAGACTTTCTAATCGTCTTGTGATAGCTTCTAAAGCCAGGTCTCGAGTCGGTATTTCTCGACTACTACAGCCGATGCCTTCTAAATAGCGAGTCATCTCCCCCTTTTTCTCGTTCTTCATGAAATCGCTATATTCATGAGAATCCAATTGAACACTCTCAAGTGAGATCGGATCGAATACTACAGCCTCGTTCTCGTGGCTATATACAAACAGACCGTTGCGTTTCGGTGGGGGTGGATAGGGTTTTGATGTTTTCGTCTTTATCATCTGCTGAAGGATTCGGTTGGATGTTGGTCAAGGCATTCTGCGCTCCGGCTTAGCCGGGCAACACCCCACGGACGTTGTTCAACGAATAACTTAGCTGAGCCAGCTAACAGAGGAATGACGGGAGAGCCAAGCTGGGAGCGCCTCACAATTTGTGTTTTGGAACGGCTGGGTAGGTTTGTGCCGGCTAGTTGCTAAGATACATCATCTTGTCGCTGTGATTTTGAAAACCTCCAATGTTTGACTGTTTGTTGACAGAAGGACGACCCAGGTCTGAGTATTCCGGTCATGTGGCCGCTTCCTAGAACGTAAGGAGCCTCGGCTTTCTTGCGTCCAAGACGCGCTGCTCGATCCTAGCTGTTAAGATACCATTCTTCGCCTAAGAGACAGTGACCGTCTCCAATGATACTCTTGGGATTGACCGAACCCTTTTCTATGGCTATACCCTGTGACTAAACTAATCGGGATCTGACTTTTTCAGGGCAATGCAATTACCACTATTTGGCAGCTCCTCGGTGACAATTGGAGGGCTTCGAGCTTTCTAACTAGTCTTTTTCTTCTTTTTGGGCTTTTTTGCCTTGTCAAGCTCACCAATGATGCGCGCGACTTCTTCTTCGTAGGCCAGTTCTACCTTCTCATCCTCAGCGTTCATTACTTGCGTAGGTATCTCGATAGCTGCCGCAAGATCACGAACTAATTGAACGTGAGTCTCTTGAAGTCGCTGTGTGTCCTTCTGACCAGCACCGTCCGCAAGGACGATAATCCCAGGCAGGGTGGGGTTTGGCGCGAGGAGCACGATGCCTCTTGGCTCTTCGCGAACGGCAATTATCGCGCCCTCAACTGGGATCCAAGCAACTTTGTCCTTGATTGCTTCCATCAGCAGTGTCTGGCGCTTCTTGAATTCTTTGCGGTCGCCAAACCATACGCCTGCTTTGGCCTTGGAAGCGGGGGTGGTTACGGGGATCAAATGATCCGTTTTGAGTGGTCGTCTTTTCGGCATACGTTGGACAATTTACTTGCGCTCAACTGCGATTGGCAAGTTGATTTTTGGGAACGTGTTACGGATGGGCGCAGGACGAATTGCGCCAGAATGTTTGTTACCGGCGGGGGTACTGGGCGAAGGGGGTGGAGGGATCGTTGCGCCAGAAGTCCTGTTACCGTGGCCGGCATGGACGATTCAATGAGCACGGGAACACGCGAGGAGGTGTTGGGGAAAC
>CAIRNV010000471.1 GCA_903880005.1 uncultured Verrucomicrobiota bacterium
AGGGAAATGGGTTCGCCTTCGGACGGGCCGGGTTGGAGGATGACCGCATTACATCCCCATGAATGCACGAGACGGTTTGGCCGGCGTTGGGCGTGGATGGTTGGGCGGTTGGACATGGGCGCTCATGTCGAGCCTCCTGATGCCGGGCGCGATGGCGGCGGTGGACTTCGCGCGCGAGGTCGAGCCCTTGCTGGTCAAGCGCTGCAGCGAATGCCACGGGCCGGACCAGCAGAAGGGAGGGCTGCGGCTGGACACGCGTCTGGCCGCGATGAAGGCCGGCAAGTCCGGCAAGATCGCCTTGGTGCCCGGCGACGCGGCCGGGAGCGAGATGCTCGCCCGTGTGACCTCGCTGGATCCCGACGACCGCATGCCTCCCAAGGGCGAGCGATTGACGACGGACGAGGTGGCCTTGCTGCGCCGCTGGATCGCGGAGGGGGCGACATGGCCGGAGGGCGCGGCATGGCAGCACTGGGCCTTCCGGGCACCCGTGCGGCCCACCCTGCCCGAACCACCCGAAGGTTTTCGGGTGAACAACGACATCGACCGGTTCATCGCCGTGCGCCTTGCCAGGGAGGGGCTGTCGATGCGGCCGGAGGCGGACCGCGCGGCGCTGATTCGCCGGGTGTCGTTGCACCTGACGGGCCTGCCGCCCACCTGGGCGGAGGTGGGGGCGTTTGAACGGGACACTTCCCCCGGGGCCTTTGAACGACTCGTGGACCGGTTGCTGGCGTCGCCGCGCTACGGCGAGCACATGGCCCGCGGCTGGCTGGACCTGGCGCGGTACGCGGATTCCAACGGGTACCAGGTGGACCTGGCGCGCTCCATCTGGGCCTACCGGGACTGGGTCATCGACAGCTTCAACCGGAACCAACGGTTCGACGCGTTCACGGTGGAGCAACTGGCGGGTGATCTCCTGCCAAGCCCCACGTTGGCGCAGCGCGTGGCGACGGGCTTCAACCGCAACACCAAGGTCAACGACGAGGGGGGCGGCGACGAGGAGGAATACCGAACCAAGGCGGTGAAGGATCGAGTGGCCACGCTGGGGACGGCATGGCTGGGCCTGACGTTGAACTGCGCGGAGTGCCACACGCACAAGTACGACCCCATCACGCAGGAGGAGTACTACCGCCTGTACGCCTTCTTCAACAACACGTCGGACGGCGGCAACTACAGCCTGGCGCCCACCGTCGAGGTCCCGGCCCCGGACCTGTCGGACTCGGAGGCGTTCGTGCGGCAACGGATCGAGGCGGTGCGCCGCGAGCTGGCGGCGACGGGGGCGACCTTGGCCCGGGAACGCAAGGCATGGGAGCGGCGCGTGCGCGCGTCCGGTGACGTATGGCGGCCCTTGGCACTCAGGAACCCCATCTCCACGGGCGGCTCGGGCTACACGAACCTTCCAGACGGGTCGGTGCTCGCGACGGGGGTCAATCCCATCTACGACACGATCACGGTGGAGGCGGACACGGATCTTTCGGGGATCACGGCGGTGTTGCTGGAGGTGCTGCCGGACCCATCGCTGCCCAAGAACGGGCCGGGACGCTGGGGCCAGACGGGCAACTTCATCCTCGACGAGTTCGCGATGTCCGCGACCCCGGCCGGCGCGTCGGCGCGGGGCGACACGAACGTGGCCTTCGCCGGGGCGATGGCGGATTGGGAGCAGACGTACTACCGGGCGGAGCACGCGGTGGACCGCAACCCAAAGACGGGCTGGGCCATTGGGCCGCGGTTCGGCGAGAGGCATTTCCTCGTGGCGCGCCTGAAGGAGCCCGTGGGAGCCAAGGGCGGGAGCCGGCTTGCCTTCCGCTTCGATCATTATCACGGCAACAACCACTGCGTGGGCCGGTTTCGCATCTCGGTCACGACGTCGAAGGATTCCTCCACATGGTGGCCCGTGCCCGAGGACGCGCGGGCGGCGTTGGCGGCCCGGGAACGGACCGACGCGCAGGAGAAGGCGCTCGCATCGGCGCAGAGGGCGGCGTCCGAGTCGGTGCGTGCCGCCGAGCGGGAGCTGGCCCGGCTGGAGTCGAGGGCCCGGCAATTGGCCTCACGGACGTTCACCACGCCGGTCATGCAGGAGCGGGGCGGGAAGCCGCGCGAGACGCATGTGCATGTGCGGGGGGATTTCCTCACGAAGGGCAAGCCGGTGGAACCGGGCGTGCCCGCGGTGTTTCCGCCGCTGCCCGCCGGCGTCGCTGCGAACCGGCTTGCCTTGGCGCGTTGGCTGGTGGACCCGGCGCACCCGTTGACGGCCCGCGTGGCGGTGAACCGTTTCTGGGAACGAGCCTTTGGAACCGGGATGGTGAAGACCTCGGAGGACTTCGGACGGCAGGGCGAGGCCCCCTCGCACCCGGAGCTGCTCGACTGGCTGGCGACGGAGTTCGTGCGGACCGGCTGGGATGTGAAGGCGATGCAGAAGTTGATCGTGATGTCCGCCGCGTACCGGCAGGAGGCGGCGTCGGATGACATCCGGCAGGAGAAGGACTTCTACAACCGTTGGGTGTCGCGAGGGCCGCGGTTCCGCATGGACGGGGAGATGGTGCGCGACCATGCGCTGGCGGTGAGCGGGTTGCTGAACCCGAGGGTGGGCGGGCCGAGCGTGCATCCGGTGCAGGTGGCCAACCTGTGGAAGGAGATTGGGTTCCTGAGGCCGGAGATCGGGATGGATGAATGGCCTTTGAGCGATGGCCCGGACCTGCACCGGCGGGGGATGTACACATTCTGGAGGCGCGTGTGCACCTACCCGACGTTTGCGACGTTTGATGCGCCAAGCCGCGAGGTTTGCGTGGCGCGTCGGCCGAGGACCAACACGCCGTTGCAGGCGTTGGCGGCGTTGAACGACCCCACCTTGCTGGAGGCGGCGCGGGTCTTCGCCCAACGCATCCTCGCCGAGGGCGGCCGCGACCCGTCTGCCCGGGTGGACTTTGCATTTCAAAACACCCTCGGCCGGCGTCCCACGCCACAGGAAGCCCTTCGCCTCCGTCGCTATGCCGTCGAGCAGGAACGGTCGTTCGCCCGGGATGTCCGTGGCGCGCGGGAGCTGGTGTCGGTGGGAAGCACCTCCGTTCCAAGTGGCATCCACCCTCCCGAGCTGGCCGCATGGATGTTGGTGGCCAACGTGCTGTTCAACACCGACGAAGCCTTGAACCAGTAGGGGGGGCGGGCTGGGACGGCGTGCGTTCACCCGGCGAAAAGGTGGCAGAGCCGTCTCGGCTCGGGCTGGGTGACGACCCGCGGCAGGATGCCGCTGCCACCCTGCCCGCGGCACCCGGAAGTGGGGCATTCCCGCCGCCGCGTGAGGGCACGCCGTCCACAGCATGGGTCAGGCCTTCGGCTTCACCGAAGGGTTTGGGTGATCCCAAACCCAAGCGCCGTCGTTCGCCGGAACGATCCAGCTGGGAGGGAAGTGACGGCAGAGGCAGATCGAGCAAGCCCGGTCGATCCGACTGCATCGCTCCGGCTCAGGGCTTGCTGGCGGAGGCCGTGGTCCCGTTGCCGGGGGTGGTGGCCTGGGTGAACTGGATCAGGTCGAGCAAGATGCGTTCTGCCTCGCGCAGGTGGACGTCCATGGCGGCGTCCCCATCCGGCGTGGCGTCGTCGTCATCGCCGTCCGGGCTGATGCTGGGCGCCTTCTCCTTGGGCTCGGACGCTGTGGATTCAGAGGGCTTGGGCTTGCCGACGAGCTTCAAGTCGGAGGAGCTGGTGGCGACGACGTTGGACTTGCCGAGGGGTTGGGGGAGGCCGGCCTTGTCGGCGAGCTTGAGGGTGATCTCGTAGGTCGTGGGCTCCTTCGATCCGCGGTCGGCCAGCTCCTTCTTGCGGCGTTCGGCGCGCAGGCGGTCGTCGTGGCGTTCCTGCACGCGTTGCCCGTAGTTGAGCGAGACCGTCTTCTCGGCCTGCTTGCGTCGGAAGATCTCGATGTCCTCGCGGACATAGTTCCAGTCGCGGTCGGAGGCGATGCGGTTGGAGGAGTGGTCGCGAAGCCGTGCGAGGAAGGGCTGGACGCGGTTGAGCTTGGCGAAGTCGGCGGTGGGGATGGTGTCCCAGGGGAGGGCGTTGGTGAGCGAGGATTCGCCGGTCTCGAGGAAGTTGTTGACGCTGGGAAGGACGATGTCCGGGACGACGCCCTTGAGCTGCGTGGACTCGCCGGAGGCGCGGTAGAACTTGCGGATGGTCATCTTGACGGCCCCGGGCGGGAGGGGGGCATCCGGGAGGAAGGGGCCGAGTTCCTGGATGGTCTGGACGGTGCCCTTGCCATGGGTGGTGGTGTCGCCCACGACGAGGGCCCGGCCGTAGTCTTGGAGGGCTCCGGCGACGATCTCGGAGGCGGAGGCGCTGAACCGGCTGGTGAGGACCATGAGGGGGCCGTCGTAGAGAACCGACGAGTCGTTGTCGTCGTCCTGCTCGATGCGCCCGTTGAACTCCTTCACCTGGACGACGGGGCCGGCCTTGATGAACAGGCCGGTGAGGTTGACGGCCTCGGGAAGCGAGCCGCCGCCGTTTCGTCGGAGGTCGAGGATGATGCCCTCGGCTTTTTCCTCGACGAGCTTCCGGACCAGCTTGGCGACGTCGGCGGTGGTGGACTTCTTGGAGGAGCCGCGGCCGCCCACGCCGACGGACATGTTGGCGTAGAAGGAGGGGAGGTCGATGACGCCCACGCGGCGGGGCTTGCCCTTGGCGTCGGTGATTTCCACGAGGCGCGCCTTGGCCTCGCCGTCCTCGAGCTTGATCTCGTCGCGCACGAGCATGACGAGCTTGCGGGCGGAGCCGTCGCCCCCGGCGGGGATCATGGTGAGGCGGACGGTGGAGCCCTTGGGCCCGCGGATTTGATCGACGACGCGCTTGAGCTTTTCGTCCACGACATCGACCCACTCGCCGTCATCGCCTTGGGCGACGGCCACGACCTTGTCCCCGATGTTGATCTGCTTGCTGCGGGCGGCGGGCGAGCCCGGGACGATGGCCCGGATGACGGTGTAGCCGTCCTCGGCCTGGAGGGTGGCTCCGATGCCGAAGAGGCTGAGGTTCATCTGGATGGAGAACGAATCGAGCTCGCTCTTGCCGAAGTAGTTGGAATGCGGGTCGTAGGCGTGCGCGAGGGAGTCGAGGTAGAGCTGGAGGACCTCGTCGGGCTCGTACTGCTTGAGGGTGCGAAGGGTGCGGTTGTAGCGGCGGGTGAGCTTGTCGAGGATCTCCGCGTGGCGTTCCTTGGGGAGCTTGGAGGCGAGGTAGGACTCAAGCTGGACGCGGGAAGACCAGCGGGAGGCGTTGACCTCGGCGACGACGTTGGAGGCGTGGGCCTTGCCGACGAGGGCCTCGAGGTCGGCGAGGACGTTGGTTCCCAGGGGGCGCTTGATCGAGGCGGGAAGCTCGTTGGACACGGCGGCCTCGGCGTCGAGGCCGGCGATCTTGCGCCACGCGTTGGTGGACAGCTCGGGGATCTCGGTCTGGTTGAGCTTCTCCGCTAGGTACTCGAAGCGGAGGCGCTCGGACCAGAGGCGACGGGCCTCGTCGAGGTCCTTGGGGCGGGGTTCCTCCTTGCGGTTGATGATCATCCGGTCGGTGCGGTCGAGGGGGAACTCCCCGGACTTGAGGAGCCTCGAGACGTGCTCGTATTGCTGGTCGAACCGCTCGAGGAAGCGGTTGAAGACGTCGTAGGCGGGCTGGACGTCCTTCTCGACCATCGTCAACTCGTCCAGCCGGGTGCGGACCTTGTCGAACTCGGCGAGGTCCGATTGCAGGAAGTAGAAGCGTTGGGGGTCGAGGGACTCGAGGTAGCGGTTGAACATCCGCGTGCTCACCTCGTCCTTGAAGCGCATCCGGGAGAAGTGGAATCGCTCCAACGTGCGCCCCACCAACTGCGCGACGTTCCCGGCCCCGTCCGGGGCGGAAAGCCGGAGGGTGTTCGTGTACTTGGAGATGTCGGCGGCCTTCTCGGCCAAGGGTGCCGCCTTGGGGACGTCCGCGCCGAGCAGGCGCGCCGCGAGGAGGATCGCCGCAACCAACACGTTCCATGCCTTCATGAGCGTCACGCTACCGCCGTAGCCGGTCGCGTGCCAAACAGGGAATCAGGGGGCCGAGCCCACCGTCCGCCAGCGCCGGGCCTTGAGCTCGAACCGTGGCAACGTCCCCTGCTTCACCGCCTGAACCGGGATCCGGAGGCCCAGGTCGCGTTGCAGGCGCTCCGCCAACGCCTCCGCCACGGCCTCCACGGCTTCCACCTCCAGCTCCAGCTCGGCCAACGGCGTCGTCTTGTCCAAGGTCACCTGGAACTCCTCGACCTCCGGGAACGCCCTCACCACCGACTCGATCGCCGACGGATACACGTTCACGCCCCGGACGATCACCATGTCGTCCACGCGTCCCAGGATCCCGCCCTCCAGCACCTGCCCGGACGCCGTCCGGCGCATTTGGACCAAGTCTCCCGTTCGATATCGCAGGAGGGGGCAGGCCCGACGGCGCAACGTGGTCAACACCAATTCCCCCTGCGTTCCATCCGCCACGGGCTGCAGGGTGACCGGGTCGATGGATTCCGCCAGGAAGCTACGTTCCAGCACCACCAGGTGGCCGGGCTGGCGCGGGTCCTCATGCGTCACCGGCCCCACCTCGGTCATGCCGTGGTGATCAAACAGGCGCGCGGCCGGCCACGCCTGCTGGAGGCGGGCCCGCACCGACGGGATGCTGCCGCCGGGTTCCCCGGCGACGACCACAAGCCGGACCGTGCCCTTGTCCCAGCCCGCTTCGTCGGCCTCCCGCGCCAGGTGCAGGGCGTACGTGGGCGTGCAGCACAGGACCGTCACCCCGTTTTCCTCCGCCACGCGCACGCGTTGGGCCGACGACATCCCGCCGCCCGGGATGCACAGGGCCCCGAGGCGCAGGCCCGCCTCGAAGGCCAGCCAAAACCCGAGGAACGGGCCAAAGCTGAAGGCAAACAACATGCGGTCCGACGACGTCACGCCCGCTTGCCGCAACACCTCGACCCAGTCGTCGGTCATGCCCGACCACGATTCCGGGGTGTCGAGCCAACGCAGCGGCGTGCCCGTTGTGCCGCTCGTCTGGTGGCACCGGGTAAACCGGGCCAACGGCTCGGACCGCGCCGAGCCATAGGGCGGATGGGCGACGGCGTCCGCGACCAGCTCGGCCTTGCTGGTCAACGGGAACCGGGCCGCGAAGTCGGCCAGGCTCGATGGCATCGGCGGCGAGACATCCCGAAGCCTCGGGATGTAGAAGGGGTTCTTGTCCCGCAACTCCACCAGCAACCCCCGCAGCGCCGCGAGGGCTGCTGCGTCGCGTGACACGGCCGACGTCATGGGCGTCGCGTGGGATCAGGCCTTGGCGGGGCCGGGCCGGGCCGGGGCGGTGGCGGCGGCCCCGGGCTTGGCCCCGCCGGGGGCCGGGCTGCCGGGGTTGAACTTCGCGACGCAGAAGCCCCCCGCCACGGCGAGCACGATGCCGATCCAGAAACGCGGGTCCACGGATCCCCACCCCTTCGCGGGCGGGTGCAGGAACGTCCCGATCGCCGCGTTCACCAACGGCGCGCCGGCGAACACGATGGACATGACGGCCGGGGGCTTCCCACCGGCGGCGAACGCGAGCAACACGCCAAACGCGCCCACGGCCCCGGCGATGCCGGCGACCAACGACCAGATCGCGCCGGCGCCGGTGTAGCCGGTGAACGCCTGCCCCTTGCCCATCAACACAAACAGGGGGGCCAACACCGCCACGAGGAAGTAGGCGATCCCGACGAACAGGAATGCCTTGTACCGCAGCAACGCGGGCGCCACCGGCGGCCCTCCCGACGGCTGCATCAGGGTCTGTCCCTTGTGCAGCAGGATGCCGTAAACGCCCCACGAGAAGACCGTGAGGAAGGTGAGCAAAAGCCACGTGTTGCCCGAGGAGGAGGGCGCCGAGTTCATAAGCCGGCGACGTTATGGTTGCATGTCCTTGTCAGCAACCGCTTTGTCGGATACGCCCCTTCGCGCATGACCGTCCCATCCCCCTTCCCGGCCTCGCGCACGCCGCATCGATCCGGCGCCCAGTGCGTCGTCGCCATGGTCCTCGCCCTCGCGCTCGCGGGGTGCGCCACGACGGAGCCCACCGACCCGCGCAACGTCGCGAGGCGCCGCTCGCAACGCGCCGCCGCCTATGCCTCGTTGCCCCAGGAGCACCAGTCGCTCGTGGACCAGGGCCAAATCCGCGTCGGCATGAACGAGGACGCCGTCTTCATTGCATGGGGTGCGCCGGCGCAGGTCCTGCGCAGCGGCGATGCCTCCGGCGAGGCCGTGACATGGCTGTACGAGTCCACCACCTCGGACAACTACCTCACGTGGAACTTCCGCGAGGTGACCCGCAAGGACGGATCGACCTACATGGACCGCTTCCTGGACCGCGACATCAACGTTCGCAACTACGTCAGCGCCGAGCTGACCTTCCGAGGCGGCAAGCTCGCCAGCTACCGCACGCTTCCCAAGCCTTCGAGCAACACGATCGTCGCGCCGCAGCCCCTCGTGCGCTGACCCGCCGGGAACTCTCGCCTTGCCTCACCGAAGCCCGGCTTGGGAGCATGTAGACATGTCGATTCCAAGCGAGTTCCAGGGCGTGACGGCGGTGACCAAGGCCAACGTGTACTTCGACGGGCGCGTCGTGTCCCACACGTTGCTCTTCCCCGATGGCTCCAAGAAGACCCTCGGGCTCATCTACCCGGGCACGTACCACTTCGGCACCGACAAGGCCGAGCGGATGGAGATCGTGGCGGGCTCCTGCACGGTGAAGCTGGATGGCTCCAACGCCACGCAGTCCTACGCGGCGGGCACCATCTTTGACGTCCCGGCCAAGTCGGGCTTCGACATCTCGGTCGAGTCGGGCATCGCGGAGTACATTTGCTCGTTCATCGGGTGAGACGGCTCGCGGCAGGGCGGCGGTGGGGTTCCTGGGCCCGGTGGACGTGGTCCATCCTGTGCTCCACGACGTGCCTGGGGGGCGAGTTCCAGCCGGACTTCGAGTCGGCGCCGCACGCCTACTTTCAGCGGGAGCCCCGGGACCGATTCCAACACACCTTGGCGCGGCTTGCTGCGGCGCCTGCGCAACTGGATCGCTCGGGGGAGCTGGCGTTTGTCCGATCCCTGCTTGCGGCGCTGGACGTGCCCGAGTCGTCGCAGTTGCTGGTCTTTTCCAACACCAGCCTTCAGCTCGGGCTCATCAACCCGTCGAACCCAAGGGCGCTGTATTTTTCGGACGACGTGTACGTGGGCTGGGTGCCTGGGGGGAAGATCGAGGTGGCCGCCGTGGACCCGGACCTTGGGGCGGTCTTCTACCTGATGCCCATCCCGGGCGTGGGCGAGGCGCCGAAGCCGGAGCGCTCGCGCCGTTGCATGAACTGCCATGCCAACGAGGACACGCTCCACGTGCCGGGGCTCTCGATCCGGTCCGTCGCGCCCGCATCCTCGGGGGGCAGCCTTGACTCGTTTCGCGCGGGCTTGTCCGGGCACGCCATCCCCGTCTCGCAACGGCTGGGCGGCTGGCATGTGACGGGCGACGGCGACGGTTCGACGCACCTGGGCAACCGCATGGGGCGATTGCAAGGCGGCGAGGTCCAATGGACGCCGCTGGAGCCAGGCCGCCGATTCCCGTGGGGCCGCTATCCGGTGTCCACCAGCGACCTTCTGGCCCACCTGCTTCACGAGCACCAAGCCGGTGCCGTGAACCGCATGGCCCGCGCCCAATACCTGGCGCGCGAGGCCGGCACCTCGCCGTCGGCCGAGGCCCTCGCACGATTGGACCGCGAGGCACGCGACCTCGCCCGATACCTCCTGTTTGCCGATGAGGCGCCCTTGCCCGGCGGATTGGAGAAGGGGGACGCCCGGTTTCGCGAGGACTTCCTGCGGGCGCGGCGCGTGGTGGAGGGACGTTCGTTGCGCGACCTGGACCTGCGGTCGCGGCTTCTCCGGCACCGCTGCAGCTACATGGTGCACACGGCCCAGTTCGACGGCTTGATTCCCGTCGTCCGGGACCGGGTGTTGGCGTGGATGTCCAAGGCGGTCGCGCCGGGACGCGGCCCGGACGGGCTGGACCATCTGGACGACGGGGAGAAGTCCGTCATCCGGGGCATCTTGTCCCGGGAGGTGCGGGGCTTCCGGGGATTGTGAGGCTGCGGGTCACTGGGGCCGCACGAGGAACGCCACCAAGTCCGCCACCTCCTCCGCCGTGAAGGTGTCCATCAATCCCTCCGGCATCATGGACACCGGCGAGGCCTCGCGGGACTTCACATCGGACAGGGGCAACGACCGCGTCGTCCCCGCCACGGGATCCACCAACACCTGGACCGCGCCGCCCGACTCGCCGGTCACCCGGCCCGCCACGGTGCTCCCGTCGCGAAGCGTGAACAGCGTCGCCTGGAATTGCTCGCTGATGACGGCCGAGGGCTCGGTCAACGACTTGAGCAGGTCGATCGGCGCGTAGCGCGATCCGGCGCCGGTGAGGTCCGGCCCCACCGCCGCGCCCTCGCCGCCGAGCCGATGGCACGCGGCGCATTGGGCCTCGCGCCAGACGGCCTTGCCGCGCGTGGGGTCGCCCGACGCCAGCCGGCCGGCGAGGTCCTGCGTGGTCCAATGCCTCACGAACCCGCGGGCCTTGGCGGGGCCGGCCGCGACGGTGGCCAACGCGTTCGCCGCGCCATTCGTGACGGCCGCCCCGGTTACCCACGGCGCGAGCGGCCCCTTCTCGTCGTCGGGCACCCGCAGGAGCGCCTGCTGCCGCATGGCCTTGAGGAACCCATCCATGCTCGCGCCATTCGCAGGCTTCTGGCCCACGTCGCCAAACCACCCCGCCTCCGCGTCCGGCCGGGGCAACGTGGGCCGCTGGTGGAACCACCCGAAGTAGCGCTTCCGCAGGTCCATGCTCCAGCCGTTGGTCGCGACGCGCAGGACGCCTTGGTAGTGCCATGCCTCGGCCTGCGTCGCCGCCTGGTCGCGCAAGTCCAACGCCTGCCGGACCACGTCGGGCGAACCCAGGGCCACCAAGAGCGACGCCAAGTCCCGGTTCAGCCGCCAGGATCGCGCGGGGAATTGCCGCCCCAGCTTCTGCAACGCCATCGCGCGCATCTCGCCCGCCGGCACGCCATGTCGCACGAAGCTCAGCCCAATCACGCGCAGCTTGGTCGCGAACAGCTCCTCGTTGAGGCCGTCCAGCGGCCACTTCGCCAACGCCTTCAACACGTCCGCCTGGTCGTCCGTCGCGCCCGCACGCGTGAGCGCCATCAACGCGCCCAGGCCCGCCGCCGCGTTCGTCTCCGACAAGGCCCGCGCCCGCCACGAGGCCACCGGCTGCCGCTCCAGCGCCACCCGCGCCGCGTAGCGCAACGTCCGGTCCCCGGATCCCAGCGACTCCCAAATCCGGTCCAGCGCCGACGGGTCCGACGCGCGCATCCACGCCTCCAGCTCGCGCCGCCGCCGCCGGTCCTCGGTGGCCGCCACGGGTCCGGGCGCGGGATCCACGTTGGCTTCGGGGCCGGCCCCCACGTGCGTCACGCGATACAAGCCCGACTGCGTCCCCCGGCCGCCGGTGATGAAGTACATGGCTCCGTCGGGTCCCACGGCGAGGTCGGTCACGTTGAGTGGCTTGCCCTGGACGAACGTGTCGAGGGTGGCGGTGTAGCTGGCCCCGGACGGCTTGAGGTGGACGGCCAGGATGCGTCCGTAGCTCCAGTCCATGATGTACAGCGCCCGGCGATACGCCGTCGGGAACCGTGCCCCGGCCCCGGACGCAACCCCCGTGGGCGACCCAATGCCGACCTCGACGACCGGCCCCACGGAGTCGGGGAGGTCGGCCGGCCACTTGGCCGAGCCCTCGCGAAAGCCATGGTCAGCGCCCGCGAAGCAATGCAGCACGCGGATGGGCCGGTACCACGGCATGCCCCAGTCCCATTCCATGTCGCTGTCGAACGTGAACAACTCGCCGTCCTCGTTGAACGCGATGTCGTAGGCGTTGCGTTGCCCCGCCGAGAACAGCTCCGCGCCGGACCCGTCCGGTTGCATGCGAAGGACGTACCCGCCCGGCGGCTTCCGCCCGCTTCCAAAGCCGCGCCCGTCCTCCATCCGCGGCAACACCACGTCGTCCGCATAGCGTCGCACGGGCGAGGTGGCGGCGACGTCGGCCGGAACATCGACGAAGTTGCCGTTGACGACGAAAAGGCTGGAGCCGTCGGTCGCGAGGCCATGCGGGCCATGCTCGCCGCCGTCGCCCTTCCACACATGCAACGGCTGGCAGGTGTCGAGGGCGTCGTCGCCTTGGGTGTCACGAAGGCGATAGAGGGCGAGGCCGTTGGTGCCGCGGCCATTGACGTAGAAGCTGTCGAACGCCCACAGCATCCCCATGGCGGCGCGCACCGGCAGCTCGACCGGCGCCAGGGACGCGAGGCGCCCTTCCTGGATCGTGCCGCGAAGCAACGGCTCCGGGCCCTGCGGCGAGATCCAGATCCTCCCCTTGGGATCAAACGCCATGCTCACCCAAGAACCCTCGCCAAACCCTGCGCTCCGCAGGAGCTCCACCTTGAACCCCGAAGCCACCGTCAAGGACGCCGCCGGGGTCGCCGTCGGCATCTTCAGCACCTCGCCCCACGGGGCCACGCCATGCGGCCCCAGGTCGCGCACGCGCACCCAGCCCGTCGCGCCATCGGCCGACGTCTCCCACGACGCGTCCGAGACCATGGCCTCGGAACGTCCGTCGGCGAGGGTGACCTCCAGCCGGGCCATGAGGCCGGCGGGCCCCGCCCCGTTGCGCGCGACGAAGGACACCTCGTTGCGCCCGGCTTGCAGCAGGCGCGACACGTCCACCGACGTGGGCTCTTTGAACGACTCGTTTTGGCCCACGGCCTTGTCATTGACGCTGATGACGACCTGGTCGTCGGCGGCGACCGTGAGCAACGCCTTGCGCGGGCGCGCAGGAAGGTCAAACGCCCTGCGGAAGAACCGCAGCTCGGCCTCGGACGCCTTCTCGCCCCAGATCCAATGGGGAACCGGGGGGGCCGCCTGGGCCGTGGGCAAGGCGTTTCCAAGGGTCCATCCC
Organism: uncultured Verrucomicrobiota bacterium; assembly: GCA_903880005.1. Taxonomy (GTDB): domain Bacteria; phylum Verrucomicrobiota; class Verrucomicrobiia; order Limisphaerales; family UBA9464; genus UBA6176. Next base: position 13,057 of record CAIRNV010000471.1, read on the forward strand.
ACCCAGCAAGCCAGCCCCCTTCGCATCCATCCGCGCATCATGCCCCTTGTGTATCCAAGCGACGGACGCGGCGCGAGAGGTTGGTGGGGGACGCCCGATGCCAGCGCGGGCCGGTTCGAGGCGCGTGACGACCGACCCAACTGAATCGTCCCGGCTAAGCCGTAACGATTCAGTTGGGAGGGAAGTGATTGCGAAGCAGATGCTTGCGCAAGCCGAGGAGTGAGCGAGGCGCGGGCCGGTACGAGGCCCGTAACGAGCGAACGACGAAGGATTTGCGCAAGCAGATCGAGCAAG
>CAIRNV010000472.1 GCA_903880005.1 uncultured Verrucomicrobiota bacterium
AGGCCAAGTACGGGCACGGGATCGAGGTGGTGGAGACCTTCGTGGACCGGAGCCGCTTCGAGGGCACGTGCTATGCCGCGAGCAACTGGGCGGAGGTGGGCCTGACGGCGGGACGCAGCCGGGGAGACCGACACGGGACGATGAAGGTGCCGGTGAAGGCGGTGTACCTGTACCCGTTGCACCGGGCGTTCCGGGAAAGGCTGCGTTCATGAGCCCGACGACCGACGGCGACGTGGCCCCGCAGGAGCTGGAGTCCTTGAGGCGAGCCCTGGCCGAGGCGCAGGCGAGGGTGCGGGCGCTGGAGGCGGAACGTCAGGCGATGGAGCAGCAGTGCCAAGCCTTGGAAGGCGAGCGCCGGTCGATGGAGCAGCAATGCCAAGCCTTGGAAGGCGAACGCCGGTCGATGGAGCAGAAGCTTCAGGAGTTGGAGCATCAGCTGAAGCTCCTGAAGAAGTGCCTCTTTGGATCTCGTTCCGAGAAGGTCAGCGCGGAGGAACTCGAGGCCCGCATCGCCGAGCACGCCCTGGAGGCCGCCCAAGCCGTGGGCGAGTCCAAGCGCCCGGACGAGCCGCCCGCCGAGGCCGAGGAGGAGAAGCCCGAGCCCGACGAGGAGAAGCGCAAGAAGCAGAAGAGGAAGGCCCGCCCCCACGGACGCGGCCCGCTTCCGGCGCACCTGACGCGGATCCGGGTGGAGCACCCGATCGATCCCGCCCGGAGTGTCTGCCCGCATTGCCCGGATCATCCGCCCCTGGTGAAGATCGGCGAGGACATCCGGGAGACGCTCCACAAGCTGCCGGTGCAGTACGTGGTGCACCAGCACGTGTACCCCAAGTGCGTCTGCCAACGATGCCACGACGGCGTGGTGATGCCGGAGGGGCCGGACAACGGCCTGAAGGCGGACGTCACGGTGGTGGCGGACGTGGTGGTGCAGAAGTACGCGGAACACAAGCCGCTCTACCGCCAGCAACAGGCCTTTGAGCGGGTGGGGATACCGATCCGGCGACAGACCCTGTGCGACTGGACCGGATGGTGCTCGGACCAGGTGGCCCCGCTGGTGCGGGCCATCCGGGAATACATCATCCGTCAGGTCTGCGTGCAGTCGGACGAGACGTCGGTGCGGATGCAGCTGCGCGACGGCAAGATGCACACGGCGCGGCTGTGGGCCAACGGGTTGCCGTGGGCGGAGGTGGTGTTCGACTTCCGGACGAACAAGTCGCACCACGGCCCGGAGCAATGGCTGAAGGGGGGACAGGCCCGTTACATCCAGGCCGACGGGGGCAGCTCCTATGGACCGGTGCTTCGGCATCTGAGCCTTGATGCACATCGCCTGCATGGCGCACATCCGGAGGAAGATCTTCGAGGCCCGCGAAGATGCGCCGGTGGCCTGCGCCCGGTTGCTGGCGCTGGTCCCGCAGCTCTACCGGATCGAACGGCGGGCCAAGGAGGAGAAGCTGGACCGTTCCGGGCTGCTGGCCGTGCGGGCGACGGAATCCCGGCCGGTGATGGAGAATCTCGGGGAGCTGCTGAGGCTGTTTGCAGACATGAGGCCACCCAAGACGCCGTTTGGGAAGGCGATGTCCTACGCCGAGGGCCAGTGGCCGACGATGATGCGCTACCTTGAGGTGCCGGAGGCGGAGCTGGACAACAACTCGATCGAGCACGCGTTGCGGAGCGTGGTGATGGGGCGGCGCAACTGGCTGCACGTGGGGCAGGAAGTCGGGGGCGAGCGCGCGGCGAACCTGTTCACCCTGATGGGGAGCTGTCGTCGCCCGGGCGTGGAACCCTACGGATACCTCTGCGACATCATCCCCCGACTGGGACGGCATCCCCGGAAGGACATCTGGGATCTGACGCCCCGAGGCTGGCGAGACGCCCGGGCCCGGGCCGCCGGGGCTGCGGTCCCGTCGGACTGATCCGGGCGTCAGCCCACCCGGG
>CAIRNV010000473.1 GCA_903880005.1 uncultured Verrucomicrobiota bacterium
AATCGTGATGGTGTCGATCCTCGCCTGCGCCGTCGCCAGCATGGCCGCGACGAGCCGCCTGATCTTCGCGCTGGCCCGTGACCGCATGGTCCCCGGATCGCGGGTGCTGGGCTGGGTTCATCCCGCGAGCCAGACGCCCCTCGCCACGCTGGTCGTCGTCGGCGTGGCCTCCTCCGTCGTCGTCCTGCTCCTCGACAACCTCGCCCTCATCACCTCCGTGTCGGCCACCGCGGGGTACCTTGGCTACGCCGGCATCATCGCCGCCGCGCTCCTCGCCCGGAACCCCTCGGGCCCCGCGCCCGACGCCTTCTCCCTCGGGCGCGCCCGGGGTGCGGTCCGGTGGCTCGCGCTGGCATGGACGACGGGGTTGGTGCTGGCCCTGACGATCCCGGACACGGGCGACGGCCGCCTGCCGGCCCGGGCGACGGCGATCGCGCTGGCGGCCGGCTTGCTTCTTTACCTGGTGGTCGTGCGACGTCGCATCCAACGCGGCACCGCCGGCCTGCCGCAAGGAAACGGCCCGGCCGGGCCGACGCCTTCCATTGCCAGCAAACCCTGACGCAAAGAAGCACCCATGTCCCATTCCTGGCCCACCCCGCGCATCGAGGAGCAACCGTGGCCGACGCTCACCGAGGCCCGTCCCATCCTCATGGTCTGCACGCGCTCCGCACTCGCGGCCGTGCGCGACCGGCTCCACCTCAACGTCGCCTCCACCTGGGAGGTCGAGGACGCCGACCTAGCGCGCTGGGACGCCGCGTTGCCCTTGCTGCGGGGCGAGGTGGTGTACGCCGTGGGCGGCGGGCTCGCCACGGATGCGGCCAAGCACGTCGCCGTCCGCCTCGGGCTGCCCTTGGTCAGCCTTCCCACGGCATTGTCCGTCGATGCGTTCTTCACGTGGGCCTCCGGCGTCCGCGGCGACGGGTGCGTGCGCTACATTGAGACCCGTCCACCGGAACGCGTGGTGGTGGACTACGACGTGTGGCGGGCGGCGCCGCCGCATCTTCGCGCGGGGGGCATCTGCGACGTGTTGTCCATCGCGACCGGGCTTTGGGACTGGCATCACGCGCATCAACGCGGGCTCAACCCGCCCCATGCACCCTTCATTCCATGGGTGGCCGACGTGTTCCGCGGCATCCTCCGGGGCTCGGTCGAGTGCGCGGCGGCGGCGGGGCGTGGCGACACCGACGGCCTGCGCCAGCTCCTGCATGCGCTCGCCACGGAGGTCATGGTTTGCAACCTCATCGGGCATCCCCGCCCCGAGGAGGGCAGCGAGCACTACTTCGCCTACTCCGTGGAGAACCGCATGGGCAAGGGCCTGCCGCACGGCGACCTTGTCGGCCCGGGCATCCTCCTGATGGCGGCGTTGCAAGGGCAGGAGGTCGCCCCGCTGAGGGATGCGTTGCGCGCCTGCCACATCCCGTTGCGGAACATTCCCGACGCCGTGGTGCGCGAGACGTTGGCCGGGCTCCCGGCGTATTCGACGCGTCATGGGCTCGCCCACGGCATCGCCCATGAACTCACGCCCGCGATGGTGGACGGCATCGACCTCGAAGCCGTCCTGGGCCCGCGTTGATCCACCTGCCGTACGTCTTGACGCCACGCCGGCGCATCAGGCCTGGCGGGCGGCGAGGCGACGTCGGACCCCTTGCAGGATGGCGTAGGCGAGAAGCCATGGGACGAGCCACAACAGCGCAAGGGCCCAGCCGAGGAACAACGCGCCCATGTGGCCGGCCCCGCTTTCGGGCGAATCGTTGACCAGCGCGCTTGCAACGGCCAAGCCCCAGCCCAGCCCGATGGTCGTCGAGAACACCGCCCACCATGGCATCCAGCGCGGGCGCACGAACCGCACCCCCAACACGGCCAATGGCAGGACGGCAAACAAAGCAAGGCAGACGGCGGACACCGCCGCGTTCATGGGGCCTGATCCAGCGCTCATGGTCGCAACCCTGCGGTCACCAACCCGCCACGCAAAGCCTGAAGGCGGAGCGATTCCGTTGTGGGGGAAGGGATGGCGAAGCCGATCGAGCCAGCACGACCGACCCAACTGAATCGTCCCGGATAAGGCATCCACATCGGCGTCTGCGCGCCTTGGCTTGGACCCACCCGGATGCACCCAATGGCCTCGCGCCGAGGACGAGATCCACGGGAACCCAAGCGCGGCGAGGCATCGGTGGGTTTGGCAGTTCAAGTCCGGGGCGATGCCGCGCTATCCTGGGTTGGTGATGAAGTCCCGAGGGAACACGCCTTCCGCGCCGCATGCGGCTTTTTGCCCCACCGCTGTCTTCGCGCGCTCGCCGCTGGGGAGGGCGCATCGTGCCTTGCTGGCCGCCATCGCGATGGTCGCCGTCGCTTGGGTCGCCCGCGCGGCCGACGCCACCCCATGGCTCCGCTACCCCGGCGCGGATGGCCCGGGCAAGGGCCGTCGCATCGTCTTGATCGCGGCGGACCAGGAGTATCGAAGCGAGCATTCCATGCCCATGCTGGCGCGCATCCTGAGCACGCATCACGGCTTTGATTGCACCGTGTTGTTCGGGGTCAACGAGGAGGGCGAGGTCGATCCCACCCTGCCCGTCTATCCCGAGAAGGGACGGCCGTTGCGGGAGCATCACATCCCGGGGTTGGAACACCTGGCGACGGCAGACCTGGTGATCTTCTTCCCCCGGTTGCTGACCCTTCCCATGGCCGAGCGCGAGCAGATCGTGCGGTACATCGACTCGGGCCGGCCCATCATGTCGATCCGGACGGGCAACCACGGCTTCCTGGCTCCCCTGCCCTACCGCGTGCGCGGCAAGGCGGTGCGCTGGGGGGAGGACGTGCTGGGAGGGAGCTTCATGGAGCATCATGGGCAATGGCAGGCCGACTCCACGCGCGGGATCATCGTCGCGGAGCAACGCGGGCACCCGATCCTCGCCGGGGTGGAGGACATCTGGGGCCAGTCGGACGTGTACCGGACGTATGCGAAGGGCTCGACGTTGCCCGCGGGTTGCACCGCGTTGGTGTGGGGCCAGCCCTTGCTGGGGCGCAAGCATGACGACCCGCCCAACCCCAACCTCGAGCCCTTGCCCGTGGCGTGGTTCAAGCATTGGGAGACCAGCGAGGGCAAGCAGGCGCGCGTCTTCCACTCCACCATGGGAAGCGCCCATGACTTCCAATCGGCCGGCCTGCGTCGCCTGATCATCCAGGCCGCCTACTGGCTCATGAGCATGGAATCCCAGATCGACCCCGCCCGCAGCGTGGACATCGTGGGCCCCTACGCACCCCCCAAGAGCGGCTTCAACTACAAGGAACTCGGCGTCTTCCCGAGGCCGGTCGCGGAGTTTCGATAGCCCATCAAAGCGGCCCAACGCGCATGCCGGGCGCCGTCCTGGCCGTTCACCAAGGCGAGCGTTGCAAACGGAAGAATCGGAAACCGCCCACTGCCTGTAAGTAGGTCGTCTCGGACTCCTGGACGGCCTGTTGCCATCCGCCGCCGTCATGGTCGTGCCATTCCTTGAGATCTGCGCTGGCCTGCAACTTGTATTCGAGATCCAAGGACTGGTTGCGTCGATCCAAGCGCAGCGCCTCCGACACCAAAACGGGGACGGATCGAACGGGAGGTGGCTCTACAATGATCTCCGGGGGTTGCGAATACCCGCGCCCCGGGCTGTCCACCACGATTCCCACCACTTTGCCCTTCTCGACCACGGCGATCGCAGTCGCACCGCTCCCGCCGCCCCCAACGAACTCAACCGAGGGCGCCACGGTGTATCCCGTGCCACCCTCCTCCATCACGACGTCCACTACGAACCCGTTCACCACCGAAGGCGTGGCGCGAGCCGTCAGCGGCAGCGGCAGTTCCGCCAACCGGAACGGGCGCCCATCATCAGGCCCGTCCAGATAACGGCCCGATCTCGATTGGTTGGTCAGGATCGGCCACCCGATCGACTGCCAGCCGCCCACCCGTAGCTGCTGCCATTCGTAGGCTTTTGTCGGGCTTAACCCATCGGCCGACAGGAGACGATGCCCCGGCGTCAAAGACAACGAATGCTCCGGGACAACCGGCGGGCGTATGCGGGCCCGTGTCGCGGCTCCATAGCCCGAGCCAGGGTTCAACACCCGGATCGCACTCACGCCGCCGTCCACGTCCAAGACGGCCTCGGAAACGCTCCCACCCCCCGAGGTATCAAACAACCGGATGTCCGGCGGCGTCGTGTAGCCGCGCCCCGGGTCCGTCACATCCCATTCCACCACGTATCCATTCACGATCCTGGGAACCGCCGTCGCGGTCCTGAGCACCCGGTCCGGCGACTCGATCTCGACCCGCGTGTCAGCCGAATAACCAGCCCCCGGCGACACCACCTGGATGGACGACACACGACCCGAGCCATCCAACACCGACTTCAACTCCGCGCCCGCGCCCGTCGTGGAAACCAAGCGGACCCGTGGAGGATCCGTGTATCCCGCGCCACCCCGACGGAGATCCACCTGCACCACATAGCCCCCCATCACCGTGGCGGATGCCGCCGCGCGGCCAGGTTCCACCACCCCGCCAATGTCGTACACAACGGTTGGACCACTGGGTTGCATCCCGACGTACAGCCACGAGCCCGATATCGCCATGGTCGATCCGTATACGGTCCGGAAACGCGCGACAGGGCCGGTGGCATTGGTTTGGCGTAGGTCAAAAGCGGCGACTTCATCGGGCGACGGAAGGCCGAGGACGCCATTGCGGTCCTGAACGAAAAGCCAATTCCTGCTAACTGCAAAGCACCCCATCATGTTGCCAGCCGAAACACTCTGGAGCCTCGGATTCCATGGATCCGACACGTCAATGATGCGGTTGGGCATCGAGTTGCCCCCAAGGCCGATCAGGATGTTGGGCGCGACACGCACGAAGGACCAGACTTCGGGTGCCTCGATGGCCTTGTACTTCGGGGAATCAACCCTGCTGAAATCCTGAACAAATGGCTCATATGAGAACGAGACCCTCACCCCATAGACATAGGGCCATGCGACAGCGGGTTCAGTCGCGGACGGAATTCCCTGGGCCAAAACCAGCGGCATGGTGGGATCCATGACGTCATACAGATTCCATCCTTGATCACTCCGGACCAACAGCTTGCCGCCCATCATGGATGCCGCGGTCCAATTGTCCTCAGGGACGCCTTGAAGAGTGCCAAGCCACTCAACGGACCCTGACCCTACAGCCCTTGAGCCAAAAAGCTTGACACTGGAAACCCTAGAACCGTTCGGCATTCGACTCCTTCCCAGCGCGCAACCGATGTCACCATCCACAGAGATCGAGATGGGGGAGAAGTTGGTGACCAATCGGGTCATGAAGCGAAGCGGGGGCGGGTCTTGGTCCAACTGGTAAGCCTCAACGTAAGAATCCGCAGTTGAGTTGGGATTCGGGGTTGCCGTCATGCGGAACAAAGAGTTTCCCCAAATGCACGGGGAGAAACCCTCACCCCCAACCCCTCTGGGAATCCTCACAGGACGACCCCATGGGTTGCCGAGATCAAAGACGGAAAGGCCGCTGGCATCTCGTGCGAAGCGTTGCGGATCTGGGCTGCCTTGCGCTTGCCACGGCCTTTCAAACCCCTCGATCACGCGGATCATGTCCACCTGGACCAGCGGGGGCTGGGCATGGGCTGGGCCATGGAGGCCAATCCAGGCAAGCAACGCCCACCATGACGACGCGATGTAGGGGAGACGCATGCGCATAGGTCGCGGGGTAGCCGGTACGGTTGGGTGCATATACAAATCTTCCTTCGAGTGCCCCAGACGCTCATTTTGGGCAAGGGGAGAATCGATCCCCCCACATCGGGACCGCCAGCCCCCACCCGCCCGGGATCCGCCCAAATCGCCTCGTCCGCATTGGGAATCTCTCGATCCAAAAGCGGGCGGGTTTGGTTAGGCTGCGGGCCAACGCACGATCGTAGCGGATGGGCATGAGCCTCGGCTTTGGAACCCAGGCACGTGCATTCTGCGCGTCTTGGCGTCTTCGCGTGAAAAGATTCCCGCTCTATGAATCCCGAAATCAACGCAGGGGAGGCCTTTCCTTTTCATCACGCAAAGGTTCCAAGACGCGAAGATGGTCTGCTGGGGCCATTCACCTGCGGCGCGGCATGAGGCGGGAACCGAGCTTTGAAAAGCGAGTGACGCGCGGATTGGGGATCCGACCCCGCCTTTCTCGTCCGAACGGGCATGGCCATGATGCGGACATGATAGGCCCGACCTGAAGCGACTGATCACCGAGCTGGCGGAGAGCGGCCTGCGCGTGGACCGGCAATGGGCGGAGCTGGGCGCTCCATTGGGCGGCATCGGCAGCAAGTTCGGCACCTTCACCGAGGGGCTCGTCGGGGCCTCCCTCCGCCGCATCCTCCTCGAGAGGTTCCAGATGGACTTCGTCGGGCCCGTGCCGCAACGCCAAAGGAAGGAGGACGGCCGCAACCTGGAGGCGGACGAGGTGGGCTGGACCCATGGCACGGACAGCCGGGTCATCATCGTCGAGATCAAGAGCCAGGTGGGCGTGCGCGACCTGGATCAACTCGACGCGATCCTCCCGCGCTTCGGCGAGTTCTTCGCGGAGCATCGCGGCAGGACCGCCGAGGGCATGATCGCCGCCGTGGGCATCACGGAGCCGATGGAGTCCCTGGTGCACCAACGCGGCTTCCAGCTCGCCAAGGCCAGCGATGAAAGGTGCCGGCCTACAATCCCACCGCCTTGAAGCGGGCGTTGACGTGCTTGAGGTGGAACCCGATGGAGCAAAGCTTGCCGAGCTCGCCCGGTGCGAAGTGGCGTGCGACGTCGGGATCGGACATGAGTTGGCGGAGGAAGTCGGCGTCGTCACGGCCCGCGTGCTTGGTGGCCCAGGTCTCCATGGCGTTGCGTTGGACGAGGGCGTAGGCCTCCTCGCGCGTGAGGCCCTTGCGGATCAACGCCAGGAGCACCGTCTGCGAGTTCCACATCCCGAGGCTCAGCCCCAGGTTCCGCCGCATGTTGTCCGGGTACACGTTCAGCCCGGTCAACATCCGCTCCACCAAGCCCAGCATGTAGTCGAGCAGCGTGCACGAGTCGGGGAACACGATGCGTTCGACCGACGAGTGGCTGATGTCCCTCTCATGCCAGAGCGCGACGTTTTCCATGGCGGCGATGGCGTTGCCACGGAGGACGCGGGCGAGGCCCGTGATGCGTTCCCACGTGATGGGGTTGCGCTTGTGGGGCATGGCGCTGCTGCCCTTCTGGCCGCGCGTGAAGGGCTCCTCGGCCTCCAGGACCTCGGTCCGTTGCAAGTGACGGAACTCGACCGCCCATCGCTCGAGGCTGGCGCCAGCCAAGGCGAGCGCATTCATGAACTCCGCATGGATGTCGCGCTGCACGACCTGGGTCGCCAGCGGGGCCGGCCGAAGCCCCAGCTTGCGGCACACATGCCGCTCCACGCGCGGCGACAGGTGCGCGCTCGTCCCGACGGCCCCCGAGACCTTCCCGACGGCGGCCGACTTGCCCGCCCGCTCGACCCGCTCCAACGCCCGGCCCAGCTCGTCGTACATCAAGGCCAGCTTCAGCCCGAACGTCGTGGGCTCCGCGTGGATGCCGTGGCTGCGTCCGATGCAAGGGGTGGTGCGATGTTCCCGGGCGCGGGCCGCGACGGCCTTCCGCGCCGTCTTGAACGCCTCCGCGAGGAGCTTGGCGGATTGCACCAACTGGACGGCAAACGCGGTGTCCACGACGTCGCTGCTCGTGAGACCGAAGTGCAGCCACCGGCTCGCGGGGTCGTTGATCTGCTCCGTCACCGCCGTCGTGAATCCGATCACGTCGTGGTTGAGGGTCCTTTCCAGCTCCTTGGCCCGCGCCACGAGCGCCGGAAGGTCGGCCATGCAGCGCTCGATGCCCGCGCGAATCCTCTCCAGGTCGGCGGCGGGGACCACCTTCTCCCGGACCAAGGCCTCCGTCGCCAGAAGCTCGATCTCCAACCAGATGCGGAACTTGTTCTCCTCAGACCAGACCTCGCGCATGGGAGGCCGCGAATAACGTGCGATCATGGGGCGGCAGGCTATCGCAAGGCCGCCCGGATGGCGACGTCGATGGCGGCCACGGCCTCGGCAATGCGGGCGCGCTCGGCTTCGGATCCGTGGCCGAAGGGCTCGGACATGGTGTCGTCGCAGAGGTTGCGGGCGCGGAGGGCGGACTTGATGCCGCGAATGACCGAGGCCGCGTAGCCGGAGACCCCGTAGATCTCGCGGGAGACGCGTTGGACGATGTCGTTCAGGCTGCGGGTCAGGGCCAGGTCGCCGGCGGCGGCGGCGCGGCACAGCGCGACGTAAAGGGTCGGGAAGACCTGGGCGCCGCCGCTGACCCCGCCGTGGGCCCCGAAGAGGACGGCGTCGCCCACGAGTTCCTCCGGCCCGATGTACACGGTGAAGTCGGGCCGCGAGCGCATGACTTGCAGGGCCTTGTGGAAGTAGCCGAAGTCGCCGCCGCTGTCCTTGAATCCCACGATGGCAGGCTGGTCCACGGCCCAGCGAAGCAGGTCGAGCGCGATGGGCGTCTTCACCAAGGAGGGCATGTTGTAGAGGAAGAGGGGCAAGGGAAGGCCGTCCAAGACCCGCTCCACGTGGCGCCGCATGTCGGGGCCGGTGGCGGGAAGGTAGAAGGGCGGGGCGAGGACGACGGCGTCGGCCCCGGCATCGGCGGCGACCTGCGCGAGCGCACGCGAGTCCTGGAGGGCGCAGGCCGTGATGCCCACGAGGACGGGGATGCGCCCTGCGGCGGCGCGGGTGGTGGCGCGGATCATGGCCTCCTGGACGGGCCGGTGATGGCAGGGGCCCTCGCCCGTGGTGCCGAGGATGAAGAGGCCCGAGACGCCTCCCTGGACGACGTGCTCGACGATGCGCGGGACGGCGGCGACGTCGAGGGAGCCGTCCGGAAGGAGCGGCGTCACGAGGGGGGGAACGATGCCCCGAAGGGGCGAGGAGAACGATCTCTGCATGGAAGAGGAGACCAGCGTTGCGCGAGGGACCGGGGAAGTGCGAGCCCATGTTTTTGGATCCGATTGCTGGCCGTGCATCCCAAGGTTGTTGGCAGGAACGGGGCGGTGGCATGGAGTGGCGGCCCGGGACGGCCGCGCTCGCAGGGTGGAGCAACCCACGACATCCCTGGAGTCCACCACAATGTCAGCCCGCGACGCCCTGGTGGTCCCCGCGAAAGAATGTGCTGCGCAACCCGGCCACGCCCCGTTGAATCGTCGCGACCAAGATGAGCACGCAGAACGAGTCAGGAAGGGACGCCGTGATGGCGAGGGCTTGCGCATACCAGACCCACGCCGGGCTGCCGGCGCTGGCGGGGCTGGGTTCGATGGCGGAGGCGGTGCAACCCGGGTTGGCGGTGGCGGAATCCGTACGTCGGCTGAAGCGACACCACTACGTGCTGAGGCGCCTGCACGGGGCATGGGTGGCGCGGATCACGTCGGAGCCGGTGTACGAGCTGAAGATGGCGTTCAGCCTGCACGCCCACCTGGCGGCCGAGCACGTGACGGCGTTGCGGGCGCGCGTGGGGGAGATGCGGGAGCCGCCCCTGGGCTTGGAGGACGTGCCCCATGCGGCGCTGGAGATCTTGATGGACGAGGTGGTGGCGTCTCAGGGGACGGCGGAGTGCCTGTTGGGGATTTACGAGGTGGTCTTGCCGTCGCTGCGCGAGTCGATGGAACGGCATCGCGGTGAGGCGCACGTGGTGGCGGACCAGCCCACGCGACGGTTGCTGCGCATGGCGGTGGCGGAGATCGACGAGATGCTGGACTGGGGGCGGGCAGCGGTGTCGGCCTTGGTGACGGCGGAGGCGAGGGAGGGCTGGGGGCCCGGGCGTCGGGTGCTGGAGGAGGCCATGGGTGCGGCGGGCGGATTGGACGGGACGGGCCCGGCGGCGGGTCCGATGCCGGCGCGGTGGAGGTCGGCGACGCCCTGGCGGTACGACGGCGTGCCGCGTCGGGATGGGCGGTTCGAGGACCCCTACAACATGGGGGTGAACGCGGAGGTGTTCCTGTACGACCCGGAGATGCCGCCGGACGCGAAGGTGTTGATGATGTACTACAAGCGGCTCCGGGAGATCGACGTCCCGGAGATGATGGCGAGCATCGTGTCCGAGACGACGGGCAAGCCGTGGGGGTACTACCGGGACATGACGCGCCAGCTCTGGGACGAGGCGCGGCACGCGATGCTGGGGGAGGTGGGCTTTGTGTCGGCGGGGGTGGACTGGGCGAGGGAGGTGCGGGTGAACTTCACGTGGTCGCTGGGATTGAACACGCAATTGAGCCCGCAGGAGCGGCACGCGGTCCTGTACTTCATCGAGCAGGGGTTGATGCCCAGGACGGGGAAACGGCACGAATGGGAGGTGTCGTTGGCGGCGGCGAACCCGTTGGCGGCGACGATCCAGGACTTCGACTGGGCGGACGAGGTCCTGCACGCGCGGATTGGGCGCGACTGGTACGTGTCGGCGATGCCATCGGCCCACGAGGCGGTGCAATACGGGGACCGATGCTGGAGCAAGGTGTTGATGGGGTGGGCGGATTGGCGGGCGCGGGGATGGACGGGCCACGCGAACTGGTGGCCGGCGATGTACGCGGGTTGGTGCGCGCGGGAGGGGCAGACGCCGCACGCGAAGGCGGCGGCGTACCACGTCACGTACGAGACGGTGCGGGCGGACCTGAGGGACGTGTCGGCGTCCGGCTGAGCCGGGCCGGCGGCGCTGGGGCGCCGCGGCATGGCGGGTTGAGGGGGCCTAGTCCTCGCTGAAGAGGTACTCGAGGTCGTCCTTGGAGAGGTTGGTGGCGAAGCCTTCCTCGCCGAGGACGTCCTGGATGGCCTTGGACTTGCGTTGCTGGAGCTCCCAGATCTTCTCCTCGACGGTGCCCGGGGCGATGAGGCGGTAGGCGTTGACGGTGCGGGTCTGGCCGATGCGGTGGGAGCGGTCGATGGCCTGGGCCTCGACGGCGGGGTTCCACCAGGGGTCGTAGAGGACGACGTAGGAGGCGTTGGTGAGGTTGAGGCCCGTGCCGGCCGCGCGGAGGGACAGGAGGAAGACGCAGGGCTCGGGGTCGGCCTGGAAGGCATTGACGGCCTCCTGCCGGGCCTTGGTCTCGCCGGTGAGGATGTGGGTGCGGATGCCGCGTTCGCGGCAGAGGTTCTCGAGGATGCGCAGCATCTCCACGAACTGGGAGAAGAGGAGGACCTTGTTGCCGGAGGCGAGGACGGGCTCGAGGAGCTCGAAGAGGGTGTCGGTCTTGCCGGACACGCAGTCGTTGCCGACGAGGCGCGGATGGCAGCAGATCTGGCGCAGGCGGGTGAGGGCGGCGAGGACGTGCATCTTGGACTTGGCGACGCCCTTTTCCTGGAGGGTCTTCATGACCTGGTCGCGGCTGCGACGCAGCTCGGCCAGGTAGAGGGTGCGTTGCTCGGCGTCGAGCTCGCAGTCGAGTCGTTCCTCGATGCGCTCGGGGAGGTCCTTGGCCACCTGCCGCTTGAGGCGGCGGAGCATGAGGGGGCGGAGCTTGGCGCTGAGGCGGCGGCGCAGGGTGCCGGCCTCCCACTCGGGGCCGTCGCCCTTGCCCTCGTAGGTCTCGGTGAAGTTGGCCTGGTTGCCGAGGTAGCCGGGCTGGCTGAAGTCCACGATGGACCAGAGGTCGAGCATCCGGTTTTCCAGCGGCGTGCCGGTGAGCGCGAGCCGGTGGTCGGCGTCGATCTCCTTGACGGCGACGGTGACCTGCGCGGTGGGGTTCTTGATGAACTGGGCCTCGTCGAGGACCAGGGCGCGGAAGCGGAACTTGCCCAGCTCTTCGAGGTCGCGCCGCAGGATGGCGTAGTTGGTGACGACGATGTCGTGCTCGGGGATTTGGCGCCGGAGGTTGTGGCGGGCCTGGCCGGACTGGAGGACGAGCACCTTGAGGTGGGGGACGAACTTCTCGGCCTCGCGCCGCCAGTTGTGGAGGACGGAAGCGGGGCAGATCACGAGGGAGGGCTTCCGGTCCTTCTTGGGGGTGGTGTCGTGGAGCCACGTGAGCCACGTCAGCGTCTGCAACGTCTTACCCAAGCCCATGTCGTCGGCCAGGATGCCGCCGAGGCGCAGCCGGGAGAGGTTGGCGAGGAAGTTGAACCCCTCGCGTTGGTACGGGCGAAGGTCGGCCTTGACCGTGCCGGGCACGTCCGTGTCCGGGACGCCCTTGAACCCGGCGAGCTTCTCCCGGAGCTGGGCGATGGCCTTCTCGGAGCCGAGCCCGGCGAGCGTGGCGTCGTCGAGCTGCGTGGCGTGCAGGAGTGAGGCCTTTTGCGAGTCCGGGCTGAGGCCCTCGAGGCCGAGGGTGGCGGCCGTCTCATGCGCCCGCTTGTTGGCATCGACGTCGATCTCGACCCATCCGCCGTCGGGAAGCTTGACGAAGCGGGTGTTGGCGGCGGCGAGGCGCTGGACGTCCGCGGACGACAGCTTGAGGCCCTCGGCCTCCCACTCCGCGCTGACGGCGAGCCAGTCGATGCCGGAGCCCTTGATGACGATGCGGGGCCGGACGACGCGGCGGTTGAGGAAGAGGCGCTGGAACGGGGGGTTGCCCAGGAACTCGGCCGCCTCGGGCCGGTCCTGCCAGGCGAAGGCAAGCTGGGACAACGCATGCTCGTTGGCGTCGAGCACCCACAGGCCGGGCTCCGGGGTGAACCAGTCCGAGCGTTGGAGCCATTCAACCGCCGGCGCCAGGCGCGGGTCCTCCAGGAGTTCCGGCCGGCCCTCGGCATCGCGTCGGGCCACGACCCGGGACCACTCGTGGCCGTTCCATTGCCACTCGGAACCGTCGCGCTCGCTGATCGCGAGGAGGCGGACGCGGACGACCTCGTCGGCCAGCTCGAAGACGAACTGGGGCTTGGCGGCGTGGGTTTCGCAGAGGGCGCCCCAGTCGGCGGAGGCGGAGCCCGGGGGCTTGATGCGACGCAGCTCCGTCAGGAGCCGCTGGGACAGGCGGCGCACGGGGACGACGGGGCGCTGGGCCCACGGGCCCAGGAGGCGTGCAGGGGGGGCGTCCCGGAGGACGTAGAACTCGTGGCCCACGAGGACCAAGGGCGGCTCGCCCACGAAGAAGCGGCACTCGGGCAACGTGTGGGTCGTGCCGTCCGCCATGGCGAGCACATGGGTGAAGCTCATCTCGCCATCGAGGGTCTCCAGGCGGGGCTGCAAGGTGGCGATGCGACCCATGAACGTCGCACCGGTCGGGGCCCCGGGCAGCTCGAGTCGCTGGCCGCGCCCGAACTTCGCGAGCCATGTCAGGAGGTCGGCCCCCTCCAGCACCAGCGTCTCGCCCTCCTTCGTCTTCTCCGGCCAATGGTTGTACAGCCAGTCGATGACGACCCAGTCGTCGGCCGGGAACAGCTCCGCCTCGTGGGCCGCGCGCGTGCGCAGCTCGCACAGCTCCGTGATGCAACGCTCCTTCTCGCCGGAACGGCTCCGGAAGAGGAAGAAGCGCACGGCGAGCCGCCATTGGTTGAGGTCCTCGGCGACGCGACGCGGCTCGCACACGACGCGCAGGGCGGCGCGCGGCGAGTCGAGGTGGCTGTGGTTGGGAGGGAACAGCCACCTCTCCAGCTCCTCCACCAGGCCCGTCTCCTTCTCGGATTGCTCGACCTCGGCGAAGCGCTCGAAGTTGGCGTGCGGCGTGAGCTCCGTGGGGAGGGAACGGTTGGAGCGCAGGAACAGCATGGCGACCTCCTCCAGTCGCACCTTGCCCGTGGCGTTCTGGATGCGCGCCCACCAGTCGTGCTGGCCGAAGTCCGCCCGCCGCAGCGCGAGCTTCTCCAGGTAGTCGTCAAACAACAGGTACGCGCGCTGCGGGTCGGCGCAGGTGGCGAGCTGCGCGAGGACCGTCTCGCGCTCGGCGACCTGCTCGCGCGAGTCGGCCAGCTCACGCCGCAGGTCGGCGAAGCTGCCATACGTGTTCTTCAGGACCTTGTGGTGCGCATCGTACTTCGTGGTGTTCACCACGCGCGGCGCCGCCAGCTTTGAACTCCCCCGCACTCCCCTTGCCATGATCTTTCCTTGAGAAATCGAACGAAAAACCGCGCCCGTGGTCGGGCACGATTCGCCATCTTCTCCCCGTTCCACCGGGGCGGGGTCAACGGAAAACGCGGACGATGTTGGGCCGACGGTGGATCCCGAGGCTGGGGTGGATCCCGAAAACGTCGTGGGTCGCCCAACGCCAGAGGCGCGGTCATCCCCGGCCGGCAAAACGATCTCGCCCTCCGCCGCCCGGGGCGATAGACCCAAAGGCAACATCATGACGACGCGCCGGGATCCCTTGCCTTGCCGGATGGATGAAGCCGGGACGATCCGGTCGGATCGGTCGTGCTGGCTGGATCTTCTTCCGCGGGAGCTTCGTCGCGCGCTCGTTACGGGCCTCGTACAGGCCCGCGCCTCGCTTGCTCCTCGTCCCGCGAAAGAATCTGCTGCTCCATCCCTTCCCTCCCAACCGGATCGTCCCGGCATGGCCAGGACGACCCAACCGGATCGGTCGTGCTGGCTGGATCTTCTTCCGCACCAGCTGCGTCGCGCGCTCGTGATCCCGCGCCGGCGGGGCGCCTCGCTCGTGGCGGGCCTCGTGCTCGCGGTCGCGACGTGGCGGGCGGGCGAGGTCCACGCGGCCGCGCATCGCCCCAACTTCCTCGTGATCCTGGCCGATGACCTGGGCTTCTCGGACGTCGGTTGCTACGGCGGCGAGATTCCCACGCCCCACCTCGACCGCCTGGCGGCGGGCGGGGTCCGGTTCACGCAGTTCTACAACACGGGCCGCTGCTGGCCGTCGCGCGCGGCGTTGATGTCGGGCCATTACCCGCAGCAGGTGCGGATGGACCCGCCCCGCGGGCGGCTGCCCGCGTGGGCGCGCCTCCTGCCCCACCATCTCCGGACGGCAGGCTACCGCTCCTACCACGCGGGCAAGTGGCACGTCATGGGCGCGCCCAAGGTCGTGGCGGATGGCGGCTTCGACCGCTCCTACGTGGTGCATGACCACGACCGCAACTTCGGCCCCCGGAGCCATGCGCTGGATGACCAACCCCTCCCACCCGCCAACCCGGCGTCCGGCTACTACACCTCGACCGAGTACGCCACGCGCATGGTGGGCTTCCTCAAGGACCACGCCCGCGACCATGCCGGCCAACCCTTCCTGGCCTACCTCGCGTTCACGGCCCCGCACTTCCCCTTGCAGGCGCCCGCCGCGGACATCGCGCGCCACATGGGCCGCTATGACGTGGGCTGGGACTTCATCCGCGACCGACGCTGGGTGCGCACGCTGGAGCTGGGGCTGTTCAAGGGCGAGAATGCACCCGCCGAGCCCGGCGTCGTGCCCCACTGGAACCTGGCGGACGCGGAGCTGCGCCGGCAGTTGGGCCCGGGCGAGGTCGCGCGGGCGGTCCCATGGAACCCGCTGTCCGCCGAGGAGAAGCGGTTCCAAGCCACAAAGATGGCGATCCACGCCGCGATGGTGGAGCGGATGGACGCCGAGATCGGGCGGGTCCTGGAGCAACTGCGCGCCATGGATGCGTGGGAGGACACCGTCGTGTTCTTTGCCTCCGACAACGGCGCGAGCGCCGAGTTCCTGAATCGCGGCGACCGTCACGACCCGGGGTCCGCGCCGGGGTCCGCCGCCAGCTTCCTCTGCCTCGGCCCGGGCTGGTCCAGCGCGGCCAACACGCCCTTCCGGCTCCACAAGTCCTGGGTTCACGAGGGGGGCATTGCCACCCCGGCCATCGTCCATTGGCCGCGCGGCCTGAAGTCCGCAGGCGGCCTGCGCCGCACGCCCGCGCACCTGGTGGACGTGGTTCCCACGTTGCTCGAGGCGGCCGGGGTTGCGTCGGCGCTGCCTGCCGGGGCGCCCCCGATGCCCGGGCGCAGCCTCGTGCCGGCGCTGGCGGCCGACGTGCCCGTCGCGCGCGACTTCCTGTACTTCCACCACGAGCACAACCGCGCCTTGCGGGTGGGCGACTGGAAGATCGTGACGCGTCGCCCGGCCACCAACGACTGGTCCTTGTACCACCTGGGGGACGACCGGGCCGAGCAGGTGGACCTCGCCTCCAAGGAGCCCGCGCGGCTCCGCCAGATGGCCGGGGAATGGGAACGCATCACCCGCCAGTTTGCCGCCGACGCCGACGCATCACCATGAGCAGCCTCTTCATCGCCACCGCCAATGCCCACAAGATCGACGAGTTCAGGCAGCTCCTGGGGGCCCGCCACCTCGTCCTCTCATTCCGCGACACGTCGGCCCGCATCGACGTGCCGGAGACCGCCGACACCTTCGAGGGCAACGCCGCCCTCAAGGCGATCGCCTGGGCGCGCTACCTGGCCATCGACGCGTGCAACCTCGGGGCCGAATGGGTCGTGGCCGACGACTCCGGGCTGGAGGTGGACGCGCTGGGCGGGGCGCCCGGCGTGCATTCGGCGCGGTTCGCGGCGATCGACGACGGCGGGGCCTCCAACTCGCCTGACGCCGCCAACAACGCGAAGCTTCTCCGGCTTCTCGCCGACGTCCCCGACGAGCGACGCACCGCGAGGTTCCGTTGCGTCCTCGCCGTCGTGCCGGTCACGGATCCCAACCCGTCGGCCGTGCGGCACTTCTCCGGCGCGTGCGAGGGCCGCGTGACGCGATCGGGCGCGGGCTCGCATGGGTTTGGCTACGACCCGTTGTTCGTGCCTTCGGGCGAGGCGCGCTCGTTTGCGGAGCTGGGCCCCGAGGCCAAGGCGCGCCTGTCCCACCGCGCGCGCGCGGCGTCGGCCCTGGCTCGTTGGCTGGACGGCCGTTGACGCGCTTGCAGCCGGCGTGGAAAGCCCGCTTCATCGGCGCCTCACACGCATGAAGATCATTCGATACCAGGATTCCCAGGGAGGGATTCATCACGCGGCGTTGCACCCCGACGGCTCGGCCCGCGTCATTCGTGGCGACCTGTTCGGGCGCTTTGAGGTGACGGACCAGTTGGCCACGCCGGCCCGCCTGCTGGCCCCGGTGGCCCCGCCCAACATCCTGTGCGTCGGGCTCAACTACCGGCGGCACGCCGAGGAAAGCGGCGCCCAGATCCCAAGTCACCCGGTGCTCTTCATGAAGGCGACGTCCGCCGTGCAGGACCCGGGGGGGCCCATCGTCCTGCCACGCCACCTGCGGAGCGACGAGGTGGACTACGAGTGCGAGCTGGCGGTGGTGATCGGGAAGCGCTGCAAGAACGTGCCGCGCGAGCGGGCCATGGAACACGTGCTGGGGTACACCTGCGCCAACGACGTGAGCGCGCGCGACTGGCAGATTCGCCATGGCGGCAGCCAATGGTGCCGCGGCAAGACCTTCGACACCTTCGTCCCCCTCGGGCCATGCCTCGTGCTCCGCGACGAGATCGAGGACCCCGCCGCCCTCGGCATCCGGACGATCCTGAATGGCCAGGTCATGCAGGATTGGCGCTGCGACGACTTCATCTTCGACGTGCCCACCGTGGTGTCGTTCCTGAGCGCCAGCACGACCCTGCTCCCGGGCACCGTCATCCTGACTGGCACGCCCCATGGGGTCGGCTTCGCCCGCAAGCCGCCCGTCTTCCTCAAACCCGGCGACGTCGTGACCGTCGAGATTGACCGCATCGGCGCTCTCACCAATCCCGTGGTGGAGGAAGCCGGCCCGGATCAATCGTGAGGCGGCCGCCCCACGCCTTGCTCGGGCTCGTCCCGTCCCAGCCATGACGCCGGGTCGATCTCCGGGAAGAGGTTGTCCTCGGCCTCCACCATGCCCAGCCACGACGGGTCGATGCCCTCGCGTCCATGGGCCATGGCCTCCAGCCGATCAAACCGCCCGACGTGTGATCGAAACCGCGACTCCGCATACGCCCGGGCCGTGTTCATCCGGATGAGGAAGGGCCAGTCGCTGGCCCATGCCAGCATCCATTCGCGGGCCGCTTGGCGGAGGCAACGATCCCGGGTCATCGCCGCCGCATCGCCGGCCCGCCTGCCCGCGGGTCCAGATTGGCGCGCGGCGTCCAGCCATCGTGCAAGCCGCAGGTTCATGGACCGGAGCGGTCGTTGCATCCAGGCGTTGGATGCGTCGAGCCACACCCCGAGGTGCCCGCCCTCGCCCCAGCTCGACGCGGCGGGGCGGGCCACGTGGGCGCCGCGACTCCACGCCGGGTGATCGGCGAGGGAAACCAGCCCCAATCCCCGCAGGCGGGCCTCGCGCGCGACCGCGTCGATGAACGCGGGCCCCTCCATCCACCAATGCCCGAACAACTCGGCGTCATACGGCGCCACGATGAGCGGGGCCGGGCTCGTTGGCATGCCATGGCCCACCGGCTCGCCCCGGTCCGCCCGCCCCGCCAACCACCGAAGCCGCGCCTCGACAAAGTGCCGGGCGTGCTCGCCCACGGCGGCCAGGGCTGCATCCGGGTCGTAGGGCTCCTTCTCCCCGCTGGCACCCGTGACGCGGTGCATCTTGAGGCCGGTGGGCACGCGGTGACCCGTTCCGGCCGCATGGGGTTCCACGTAGCTCCACTCCGCGTCGTCGGCGACGTCCCGATGAAACTCCCGGTAACGAGGGTCGCCGGGGTAGCCCACGTCGCGGCTCCATACCTGGCGCGCGCTCGTGGGATCTCGCCCAAAGCACGTCAACCCGCCGGGCGTGCGGATGGGCGCCAGCACGCCGCGCGCGGGCGCCGGACGCGCCCCCAGCAACCCATGCGTCTCCAGCACGGTCCATTCGATGCCCGCACCGCGCAGCGCGGGCTCCACGGCGGGCGCATAGGCGCACTCGGGCAGCCAAAACCCACGCGGCGGGCATCCGAAGTGCCGGCGATGCTCGCGGACCGCCGTGTCCACTTGCGCCCGCATGGCCCATGGCAGCTCCGACAGCAAGGACAGCAACGCATGCGTCGCGCCGCACGTCATCAGGTGGATGCGCCCGGCCCGTTCCCATGCCCGCCACGCGCCAAGCAAGTCCCCTCCAAGGGCCTCCCACGTCTGGCGCACGCGGGCGAGGCGCTGCCGATGGAACGAGGCCACGCGTTGCCACGCCGGCCGCAACGTTTGGCGCTCCTCCTCGTCCCGGGCCAGTCGCTCCCATCGCTCCAGGTGCCGCCCCACGCGCGACCGCAGCAAGGGATCGGACAACATCGCGGCCAACGTGGGCGAGATCGACATCGTCCACCCGCCCGGCACGCCGTCGCGCTCCCAACCCTCGAGCACCCAGAGCAACGGCACATGGCACCCCACCACCACCTCGAACAGCCAGCGTTCCTCCAGGAAATCGTCGTGCGCCGGGTGCCGCACGAACGGCAGGTGCGCATGCAGGACCAAGGCAAGCGATCCGGTCACGGGTGACGCCCCCATGAAGCCGGGCCCCGGGAACCGTCGAATCCTCGGCCCATGACCCGGGAGCGTCCGCGAAACGAGGCAGGGGCCGTCATCCCGCCCAACCGTCGATGGAGCCCTCGGCCCCGCCCTCAAATCCATGGACGCCCACGCCGCCTTCGGTCGTCGTTGACCGCAACAATCGCAACCGCGCCTCGCGGCGATCCCGCCCATCTCGCGCCACCGCGACGGCAGGCACGCGGAAGTCGCCGTCCGGCAAGATCCACCGAAGGCTGAACGACCCGTCCGGCCTCAGCGCAACCGGCCGACCGCGCACCGTCACGCGGGCGTCCGGCTCCGTGCTGCCGTGGATGATGACCTCGGCATGGACGGCGAAGCGGAAGGCCCTCGACCCGCTCGCGGCTTCGCCCGCGACGTCGCCGGCGACATCCACCGGAACGCCCCATGCGGCGCTGGAGGGCGCGCCGCCGGGTCCTTGCCCCACCCGAGGACGTTGCATCGCGACCTGCAACGATTCGGCAGACCCTCCCTCGCCCGGGGTGGCCCACGCGCCCGAGTCGGCGTTCCCGTCCGTTGCCCAGGCCTGCCAGGTGCGCCGCACCTCTGCGGGCAACGTCGTGACCTCGTGGGGTGCGTCACCGGGCACGTCGCCCTCCCATGAGGCCGGGGCGGCGGCGGACGTCACGGAGGGGCTCGGCATGGCATCCCCGCCGTCGCGCGTCGTCAAAGGCTCCATGGAAGGGGCTGGCGCATGCGTGGCGACGACCGGATGCCAGCCGGATTGGAAGGCGTCGTAACCCAACTCCACCACGCAAGGCCGGCCCGGTGCCTCCACATGCACGACCACGGATCCCTCGTGCTCGGTGGCCGGTCGTTCGGCGACCACGCGGCCTCCGGGCGACGTCTCGCGGAGCCGCAACCACCATCGACCACGGCCTAGCTCCTCCTCGAACCGGGCGCGTCGCGCGGGATTGGCGGACCAGTGGGCGACCCAAGACGACGGATCGCGTGGCTGGAGCCAGACATCGTCCACCAACCCGCTCGTGGACGCCGCACCCTCGGGACGCGAGGGGGACGCGGAGCTCGACGATGCCAACAAGCCCGGACGCTCGGCGGCGCGGCCCAACTCAACGGGATCGGTGGCATCCGCCGCCTCAGGAGGAGGGTCGCCGGTAAACAACATGGACGGCAGGAAGGACCAAGGGCCTTGGCTCATCCGAACCGGACTGGGCCGTTGGAACGCGGGGGATGCAACGGTCGATTCGCCCGGCGCCAGCGTCGCTGACATCAGGGACCGAGAACCTTCCATGCCAGCATCCGGCCGTCGCAAATGCCCCAGTTGGAGCGTCTCCCGCATGGCTTCCGTGACGGGAGAAGGCGAAGCGCTGACTCCTACCCCAACGACAGGGTTGCTGGCCTTGACCGCGACCTTCCGGGTCTGGCGGCGACGCGCCACGGGCGGCCGCGGGAGAATCCGTCGTCGCGTGGTCCATCCGAACCCCAAGGGATCCGTTGCTCTTCGGCCGAGCCCGACGGGGCGTTCCCGGGCAAGGATCGCGGGCACGGTCAGGGCCAAGCCTTGCCACGGGCGTCCGGGCCATCCTGCCGGCGTGGGACATGGGTCGGTTCGACGCCATGGCGTGGAAGCCACGGGACGAGGCGGGC
The DNA here is from genome assembly GCA_903880005.1 of uncultured Verrucomicrobiota bacterium. Classification (GTDB taxonomy): domain Bacteria; phylum Verrucomicrobiota; class Verrucomicrobiia; order Limisphaerales; family UBA9464; genus UBA6176. The sequence goes on from CAIRNV010000473.1 coordinate 21,001, forward strand.
CGTTCTTGGACGGTTCCTTGCGGGGGCGGGAGGAGCGCTTCATGTGACACCCGGCCGTCCGAGGTCGAGACGGCGGCCGACCCCGATATGGGCCAGCCCATGCCGGGGCGCAACGATGGATTCCGTCCACGATCCGCCGTCACCGCTGGCATCGCGGGCAATGGAACGTGGCGCGCCCCGCCAGCATGGATCGCTGGATCAAGGAACCACAGCGCCGACATGCCTGGCCCGCCCGGTCGTACACGCCCCAGGCCTCGACCGCCGAGGGCACGGGCGACTCCGACGACTCCAAGTCGGGTGCTTGACCGAAGTAGAACAGCCCGTCCATGCCGTCGGCAAAGTCGAGTTCCATCGCCTTGCCCATCGCGATGGCCTTCGCCAACACGTGCCGGATGGCGGCATGGAGGCGCTGGATCTCCGCAGGCCGAAGGTCCATGGCCGGGCGCGAGGGCCGGACGCCCGCCCGATGGAGCGCCTCGTTGGCGTAGATGTTCCCGATCCCGGCGACGACGGACTGGTCGAGCAGACGGGCCTTGATCGATTGCCGCGACGAGGCGAGCGCAAGGGCGAGGTGCTCGGGAAGAAACGCGTCATCCAACGGCTCCGGCCCAAGGCCATGGGGCTGGCCTAGGCCGACGCGACCAAACTGGCGCGGGTCCACGAGGACCCACCGGAGGTCGCGGGGGCCAAGGGCAAGCGTCACGGCGGCATGCCGCGGGAAGGCGTCGGCCGCGGGGTCGATCCGCACGCGGCCCGTCATGCCGAGGTGGACGTGCATCCATGCGTCATGGCCTTGCGGTTGGTTGAGACGAAACACGAGGTGCTTCCCGCGCCGCAGCACGGCGCGAAACGTGGCCCCCACGAGGGCTTGGGCGAGCTGGGCCTCCGTGACGGGCCTCGTGATGCGCGGCTTGAGGACCGTGACCGACCGCACCTGGAGGCCCGGCAAGCACTCGTGCAGGTGGGATCGCAGGACCTCGACCTCGGGCAGTTCCGGCATGGGCGAAGGCTGGCCCGCATGGGACGGCCGCTCAACCGAGGAGATGCGGTGCCGTCCCGTTGCGTCCGCAGGAGGCATGCGGACCGGCAGCAAGGATCGGGTGATTGCCGACGCGGGGGGGGCGTGATTCCATGTTGGCGTGCAAGAAGTGAGCGAGAAGCAACGAGCGGGGGGAAGGCCCATGGCCTGGGCCTGGATCGCCGCGTGGATCGTCGGGGCCACGGCCACAGGCTGCATCCACGCGACGCGAACGGTGGTCCGGGACGAGGCGCGGCTGCCGGTGGAGTTCGAGAGCGAGGCGGCGGGCAGGATCTTCTACGAGACGCTCAGCAAGCGCCCGCCACAACAGGAGGGCGAGGAGCAGGTGACGCGGGTGACGTTGCCCGTGGTCTTCAGCGACGAGCGCCGCGTCGTGAAGGGTCCGAACCAAGGCTTCAATCGTGCCGTGCGCGAATGCGATGCCAACGGGGACCGCAGGATCACCGAGGTGGAGGCCAAGGTCTGGGCCGGGAGAGGCAAGGAGTGAAGCCGGGAAGTGGGGCCCCGGGACCGAGTCGGCGGGTGCCCGGCGTGGCCCGGGACGAGGCCGCCGTGTCGCCGGGGCCTGAATGGGACGCGTCGGGAGCGGACGCGTCAGGCTGGGAGGACTTGCGCGATTGGGGGCAGCAACTGGTGGGGCTGAGTGCGGCCCGATCCGCAGGCGAGGGAGGGCCGTCCGCCGTCGAACCCATTCAGGCCGCCATGCAACGCGTCTTGATGGACTCCGTGACGGGGCATGATTGGCCGACCATCGTCCGCGCGCACGAGGCGGCTTCACGGGGCGACTGGCGGGCGCTGCTGGAGCTCGACCGGGAATGGGGTGGGCGGGCCGGGAGCACCGGCAAGATCGGGGAGGCGAGCTTTCGCGCCGGACAACGCCAGCTTGGGCGCATGCGGCCGATGCGCGACGTGCGGGTGGTGCAGCGCTACCTAGAGGCCATCGAGGACGGGACGGCCCGCGGCTGGCATCCGGTGGTGTACGGCATCGTGTTGGCGGTGCACGCCATCCCGCTCCGGCAAGGACTCGCGCATCATGCGATGCGCGTGGCGTCGGTCATGTCGCGGGCCATGCGGGAGTCGCTGGACGCGACGCCCGGGCCAAGGGCGGCCGTGGAAGGTTTTGAAGCGGCGGTGGCGGCGCGGATTCCAGCGGCGCTGGAGCAGGCTTTGGGGCCGGGACTCGGCGTTCTCCCGGGCCGGCGGGGATAGAGTCGCGCCGGATCGATCGTTGGCGTTTCGCAGCGAGGAGTTTTCGTGTCCAGCCACCGAGGCGCGATCACCGACGTGGGACGCGAAGATCCCTCGCGGCGAAACACCCGCCATCCGTGAGACCCGACCCTAGCCCTGCCCGGCGTAGTAGGCCTCGACCTTGGCGGCCACGTCGCGGAAGGAGATGTCGGACTCGTAGATGACCTTGTACTGGTCGATGGCCTCCTCCCGGCGCCCCATGGCCTCGAGGACGGTGCCGAGTTGGTAGTGGATGTCCTTCTTCTCCTCGTCGAAGACGACCTTTTCCTTGAGGGCATCCTGGAGCTTGCGTGCGGCGAGGTCGTTCATGCGGCGGCGTGCGAAGCATTGCGCGAGGAGCAGCATGGCGGGGATGCGCCGGTTGGGGTTGTTCTGGGCTTTCTGGAGCTCCGCGATGGCCTCGGTGATGCGATTGGCCTTGAAGTACAGCTCGCCGAGCTCGAACCGGACGAGGAGATCGGTGGGATTGGCGTCGGCACGGGCCTTGGCGTCCTCGAGGAGATAGGCCTCGCGCTCGGCGCGAATGGCCTCGGCTTGGGCGTCGGCGTCGGGGGCGTCCGGCGGGATGGCCTGGACGCGTTGATCCAGAAAGGCGACGCGGCAATCATGGATGGCCTTGAGGACGAGGGGATCCTGGACGCCGCCGATCCCGAGGACCTGCTGGTACGCGGCGATGGCGGCCGCGTGGTCGTTGCGCTTCTCGTGCAACTGGGCCGCCTCGCGAAGCAGGCGGACGTTGGCCGGGTCCTGCGCGAGCCTCGACAGGACGTCGGACAGGAGGCGGCCGGCGACGTCGGCGTCCTGGACGGTGCGTTGCTCCTGCTCCAAGAGGACCGCGCGATCCTTGTCCTTGAGGACGTCCCGGTAGGAGCCCGTTCCCCCCTCGAGGGATTGGTATCCCCCCTCGGACAACGTCCGAGAAGCGAGGATGTTCTTGAGCTTCTCGTTGAGGCTGGGGTCGTTGGGATCCCCGAGAAGCAGGTCTTGGTAGAGCTTCTCGGCGCGCGGAAGCTGCCCCACCTGGGCGCACGAGTCGGCGAGGCGCTCCGCCAACCGACGGTCGGAGGGGTTTGCCTTGAAGGCGACCTCGAGGCTGAGGATCGCGGTGCGAGGAAGGCCGAGCTCGAGGGCCGCGTCCGCCAGGAGGAGGTGGGCATTCGCGTTGGTGGGGTCGTCGTTGAGGATCTCCTCCGCGACGGCGAGGGCCTCGGCGGGATTGGAGCGAAGGGCCAGCCTGCCCTTCGTCATGGCGTTGGTGCTGCCCAGGAACTTCCTGAAGAGGCCGCCGGAGCGGGATCCCATGCGACGATGCTGTGTGGCGCGGAGCGCTTGTCGGGTGTCGAAGCACCCAGGCTCGGCCCGGAGGACCTGCATGAAGAGCTGGATGGCGTAGTCGAGGTTGTTCTTCTGCAAGGCGGCGATGCCCTTGTCATGAAGCTCACGGAGGCTCGAGCGGAGGTCACCGGCTGAAGTTTCTGCCATGCGTCGAGATTAGGGAGCGGAACGTTGCGCGCCAAGGTTCAGACGAGGCCGGGACGCCGCGCACCCGGCCGGCACGAGACGTTGCACCGCCGCCCCTGCTCCTTAGCCGGTACGATTCAGCCTGAAAACGGCAGTGGGTGTGGGGATCAGTCAGACCCTCAGGTGGAGCCAAGGGCTTGGCCCATGCTGTAGGCCGCGCGCCCTCACGCGGCGGCAAGGATGCCGCACTCCCAGCATCTCTGGGGCAGAGCAGACTGGCAGCGGCATCCTGCCGCTGGACGTGATCCAGCCAGAGCCGAGACGGCTCTGCCACGTTTTCGCCGGGTGAGGGCACCCGGCCTACAAAACCGAGATCGGTTGGGGTGAACCCGGACCTTGCTTGGGGTTCACTCCAAGTAGGTTGGAGTGCACTCGAACCTTGATGGAGTCCGCTCGAACCTCGTTGGAGCGGAGTCCAGATGAGTTGCGTAGGCCCCGTGTCCTCATACGGCAGCCAAGATGCCGTTCCGTGCGCCGGACGAAGCTCTTGCGGAAGAAGATCCAGCTAGGAAAACCGATCCAACGGCTTCGTACCTAGGGCAGTTGGGTGGAACCCATTAGGAAGCGGTCGCACTCGCGGGCGGCACCGCGGCCTTCGTTGAAGGCCCAGACGACGAGGCTTTGGCCGCGTCGGCAGTCCCCGGCGGCGAACACCTTGGGGATGTTGGTGGTGTAGCGTCCGTGCTCCGCCTTGATGTTGGAGCGGGGATCGCGCTCAAGGCTCAGGGACTCGAGGAGCGGTTGATCCGGCCCGAGGAAGCCCATCGCCAAGAGGACCAGCTGGGCCGGGACGACGCGGTCGGTGCCGGGAAGCTCGACGGGCACGAAGGCTCCCTTGTCGTTCTTCTCCCAGCGAATCTGGACGAGGTGGACGCCGGAGACATGCCCGGAGCCGTCGCCGATGAACTTCTTGGCGGTGGTGAGATAGACGCGGGGATCGGCACCGAACTTGGCGGCGGCCTCCTCCTGGCCGTAGTCCATCTTGTACACCTTCGGCCATTCGGGCCACGGGTTGTCCACGGCACGCGTCTCGGGCGGCCGGGGCAGGATCTCCACCTGGACCAAGCTGCGGCATCCGTGGCGCATGGAGGTGCCGACGCAATCCGTTCCGGTGTCGCCTCCGCCGATGATGACGACGTCCTTGTCCTGGGCGGAGATGGGCGGGGCGGACTTGTCGAGGAGGGCCTTGGTGTTGGCGTGGAGGAACTCCATGGCGAAGTGGATGCCATGGAGGGCGCGGCCCTCGATGGGAAGGTCGCGGGGCTTGGTGGCCCCGGTGCAGAGGACGATGGCGTCGAACTCCTCCATGAGCTGGGCGGAGGTGACGTCGCGCCCGACCTCGCAGTTGGTGCGGAAGGCGACGCCCTCACGTTCCATCTGGCGGAGGCGACGGCGGACGACCTTTTCCTTGTCGAGCTTCATGTTCGGGATGCCGTACATGAGGAGTCCGCCGGGACGGTCGGCGCGCTCGAAGACGGTGACCCAGTGGCCGGCGCGGTTGAGCTGGGCGGCGGCGGAGAGGCCGGCGGGGCCGGACCCAACGACGGCGACCTTCTTGCCGGTGCGCTTCTTGGGGGGCTCGGGCTTGATCCAGCCCTCGTCCCAGCCCTTGTCCACGATGGTGCGCTCGATCTCCTTGATGGTGACGGGCGGCGCATTGATGCCGAGGACGCAGGAGCCCTCGCACGGCGCGGGGCAAACGCGGCCTGTGAACTCGGGGAAGTTGTTGGTGCGGTGCAGGCGGTCGAGGGCCTCGCGCCAGCGGTCGCGGTACACGAGGTCATTCCACTCGGGAATGAGGTTGTTGATGGGGCAACCGCTGGCCATCCCCGAGATGAGGCTCCCGTTGTGGCAGAAGGGGATGCCGCAATCCATGCAGCGGGCGGCCTGCTGCCGGAGGCGGTCGTCCTCCAAGTGCTCGTGGAACTCGTTCCAATCGCGGATGCGGCGCAGCGCGTTGCGGTCCAAGGGGACCTCGCGGACGAACTCGATGAATCCTGTGGGCTTTCCCATGTCTAGCTGTGGTCTTGGAGTGAAGGTTCCGGGTGGGACGGGGCATCAACCCCCGCCGACGCGGGCGGCGTCCTTGGTGTTTTCGCTAAAGGCGCGAGCCATGGCCTCGTCGCCGGTGAGGCCTTCGGCCTCGGCCTTCTTCAACGCGGCCAGCACGCGCTTGTAGTCGCGGGGCATGACCTTGACGAACTTCGGGGCAAAGGAGGCCCAATCGGCCAGGATGGCCGACGCGCGGGTGCTGCGGGTATGGATGGCGTGGTCCCCGATGACGGACTTGAGGAAGGCCTCGTCCTCGGGCTCCAGCTTCTCGAGGGCCACCATCTGTGCGTTGCAGCGGCGGGGGAACTCGCCGGACTCGTCCAGGACGTAGGCGACGCCGCCGGACATGCCGGCCGCGAAGTTCCGGCCCGTGGGACCCAAGACAACGACGCGGCCGCCGGTCATGTACTCGCAACCGTGGTCGCCCACGGCCTCAACCACGGCGGTGACGCCGGAGTTGCGGACGCCGAAGCGCTCGCCGGCCATGCCGCGGATGTACACCTCGCCGGACGTGGCCCCGTAGAGTGCGACGTTGCCGATGATGATGTTGGACTCGGCGGGGAAGGTGCTGCCGGCCGGTGGATACAGGATGAGCTTCCCGCCGGAGAGACCCTTGCCGACGTAGTCATTGGCGTCGCCTTCGAGGCGGAAGGTCATGCCCTTGGGCAGGAAGGCACCGAAGCTCTGGCCAGCGCTGCCTTGGAAGGTGATCTGGATCGTGTCCTCCGGCAGGCCGGCCGCCCCGTGACGCCGGGTGACCTCGCTGCCGGTGATCGTGCCCACGACCCGATGGACGTTGCGAACGGGCAGGGTGGCCTTGACGGGCTCGCCGCGTTCGATGGCCGGGCGGCACAAGTCCAGCAACGTGGTCACGTCCAACGAGCGGTCGATGCCGTGGTCCTGGCTGATCTGGCAGTAGCGCCCGACCTCCGCGCCCACCTCCGGCTGGTACAGGATCTTGCTGAAGTCCACGCCCTGGGCCTTCCAGTGCTCGACGGCGCGCCGCGCCTCGAGCCGGTCGGTCCGGCCGACCATCTCGTCGATCGTGCGGAAGCCGAGCTGGGCCATGATCTCGCGAACCTCCTGGGCGATGAACCGCATGAAGTTGACGACATGGGCGGGGTCGCCGGTGAAGCGGCGGCGCAGCTCCGGATCCTGGGTGGCCACGCCGACGGGGCACGTGTTGAGATGGCAGACGCGCATCATGATGCACCCGAGGGAGACCAACGGGGCGGTCGCGAAGCCGAACTCCTCCGCCCCGAGCAACGCGGCGATGACGACGTCACGGCCCGTCTTCAACTGGCCGTCCGTCTCCACGACGATGCGTGAGCGAAGGTTGTTGAGGACGAGGGTTTGGTGGGTCTCGGCGAGGCCAAGTTCCCACGGGATGCCGGCATGCTTGATGGACGTCTGCGGCGACGCACCGGTGCCGCCATCGAAGCCGGAGATCAGGACGACGTCGGCGTGGGCCTTGGCCACGCCGGCCGCGACGGTTCCGACCCCGACCTCGGACACGAGCTTGACGGAGATGCGGGCGTGGCGGTTCGAGTTCTTGAGGTCGTGGATCAACTCGGCGAGGTCCTCGATCGAGTAGATGTCATGGTGGGGCGGCGGGGAGATGAGGCCGACGCCCGGGGTGGAATGGCGGGTCTTGGCGATCCAAGGATAGACCTTGCCGCCGGGGAGCTGGCCGCCCTCACCGGGCTTGGCGCCCTGGGCCATCTTGATCTGGATCTCGCGGGCGTTGACCAGGTAGTGGCTGGTGACGCCGAAGCGGCCGGACGCGACCTGCTTGATGGCGGAGTTCTTGGAGTCGCCGTTGGGCAGCGGAGTGAACCGTTCCGGATCCTCGCCGCCCTCGCCGGTGTTGCTCTTCCCACCGATGCGGTTCATGGCGATGGCCAGCGCCTCGTGGGCTTCCTTGGAGATGGAGCCGTAGCTCATCGCGCCGGTCTTGAAACGGCGGACGATGGACTCGACGGACTCGACCTCGTCGAGGGCGATGGCGGTGGCGGGCTTGAAGTCGAGCAGGCCGCGCAAGGTGCACCAGTGCTTGAACTGCTCGTCCACCTGCCGCGAGTAATCCTTGAATGCCTTGTAGTCCGCGTTGCGCACGGCCTTCTGGAGGCGGTGGACGGTCTCGGGGTTGAACAAGTGGTACTCGCCCTCGCGGCGCCATTGGTATTGGCCACCGACGTCGAGGGTGACGGACTTGGACTTGCGGTCCGGGAAGGCGCGCTGGTGCCGGCTTGAGACCTCGCGGGAGATTTCCTCGAGGCCGATGCCCTCGACCCGGGTGGCGGTCCACGTGAAGTACTTGTCCACGACCGCCTCGCTGATGCCGACGGCCTCGAAGATCTGGGCGCCCCGATAGGACTGGATGGTGGAGATGCCCATCTTGGAGGCGACCTTCACGACGCCCTTCACGGCGGCCTTGACGAAGTTCTTGATGCCGGACTTGTACTCCACGCCCGGGAGGAGGCCCTGCTCGATGAGCCCATGGATGGACTCGTAGGCGAGATAGGGATAGATCGCCCCGCAGCCGTACCCGATCAGGAGGGCGAAATGGTGGACCTCGCGGGGCTCGCCAGATTCCAGCACGAGGCCGACGCGGCTTCGTGTGCCCTTGCGAATGAGATGGTGGTGCAGCCCCGAGACGGCCAACAGGGCGGGGATGGGCGCGTTGCGCGGGCCGATGCCGCGGTCGGACAAGACGAGGAGCTTGTGGCCCTCGGCGATGGCCTTGTCGGCCTTCTTGAACAGGTCGTTGAGGGCCTTCTCGAGTCCCTTGGCACCCTTCTCGATCTTGTATGTGATGGGAAGGGTGAGGGCGCGATAGCCCGAGTGGTCGATGTGCTTGAGCTTGGCGAACTCCTCCGGGGTGAGGACGGGGTTCTTGAGCTTGATGAGCGCGCAGGTCTCGGGCTGGGGCTCCAGGAGGTTGCCCTCGCAGCCGATGGTGGTCTCGGTGGAGGTGACGATTTCCTCGCGGATGCAGTCGATGGGGGGATTGGTCACCTGCGCGAACAACTGCTTGAAGTAGTTATAGAGCAGTTGCGGCTGGCTGGAGAGCACGGCCAAGGGCGTGTCCGTGCCCATGGATCCCACGGCCTCGACGCCGTCGCGGGCCATGGGGACCATGAGCATGCGAAGGTCCTCGAAGGTGTAGCCGAAGGCCTGCTGGGATTGGAGGAGCGGGCCGGAGTCCTCGTGGGCGTCCTTGCCGGGCTCGGGCAGCAACGCGAGGTCGATGAGGTGCTGGTTGAGCCATTGCCGGTACGGTTGCTCCCGGGCGATGCCCTCCTTGATCTCCTCGTCGGCCACGATGCGTCCCTCGGACGTGTCGATGTAGAACATGCGGCCGGGTTGGAGGCGGCCCTTCTCGCGGACGTTCGCCGGGTCAACGGGAAGGACGCCCACCTCGGAGGCCATGATGACGAGGTCGTCCTTCGTCACGTAATAGCGCGCCGGGCGCAGGCCGTTTCGGTCGAGGGAGGCACCGATGCGGGTGCCGTCGGTGAAGGCGATGCAAGCGGGGCCATCCCAAGGTTCCATCAGGCAGGAATGGTACTCGTAGAAGGCCTTCTTCTCGTCGCTCATGGACTCGTGGTTCGACCATGGCTCCGGGATCATCATCATCATGGCGTGCGGCAGGGAGCGGCCGGCCAGGACGAGCAACTCAAGGACGTTGTCGAACATGGCGGAGTCGCTGCCATGGGGATCGACGACGGGGAGGACCTTTTCGACGTCCTCCCCGAAAAGCGCGGAGGCGAACATGGACTCGCGGGCGTGCATCCAGTTGATGTTGCCGCGGAGGGTGTTGATCTCGCCGTTGTGCGCGATGAAGCGGTAGGGGTGGGAACGGTTCCAGCTCGGGAACGTGTTGGTGGAGAACCGTGAATGGACGAGCGCCAGGGCGGTCGTCATGCGTTCGTCGCGCAGGTCGGGGAAGTACTTGGACACCTGGTCGGTGAGAAGCATGCCCTTGTAAACCAAGGTGCGCGCCGACAGGGAGCAGACGTAGAAGAACTGGCTGCCGTCCATCGTCGAGCACCGGATCTGGGTGTAGGCGCGCTTGCGGATGACGTAGAGCTTTCGCTCGAACGCCGCGGCGTCGGCCACGTCCTGGGACCGGCCAATGACGGGCATCGCAATCCATGGCTCGCCCGCCTTGGCGGTCTCGCCAAGGGAGCTGTTGTCCGTGGGCACCTTGCGCCACCCGAGAAATTCCTGCCCCTCGGAGTGCACGATCTTCTCGAAGGCGAGCTCGACCTTGCGGCGTTGCTTGGCGTCGCGCGGCAGGTAGAGGAGCCCGGTGCCGTAGTCGCCCGGGGCCGGGAGCCGGATGCCCGACGTCGCGCAGGCCGCCGCCACGAACTCGTGGGGCATCTGCATGAGGATGCCCGCGCCGTCACCGGTGTTGATCTCCGAACCGCAGGCCCCGCGATGGTCGAGGTTGTTGAGGATCTGGAGGCCTTGCTGGACCAACGCATGGGATTTGACGCCCTTGACGTGGGCGACGAATCCGACGCCGCAGGCGTCATGTTCGTGGTCGGGGTTGTAGAGCCCCTGCTTGGCGGGCGGCTCAGTCCGTGGAGTGATGGCTCCTGACAACTTGGATGTGTCCATGCTCGTGTTCACTGCGCTGCGACATTGAAAGGACGACGGCCAAGGGGGGGAAGAACTTTCCTCCAGCTTGGGGCGATGTTGGGGCGACGCCGGGGTTTGCCAAGGGCCCGTCCCGAGGTTCGCGGGACGGGCCGATGGAACCCGTTGCAAGGGCTAGGCCTTCCGGGGAAGGGCTCCGCCGACCTCAATGGAGGTCTCGGTGGAGGTCGCCGGGGAGGCGGAGCCGATGCTGGGACGCTCGCCCTTGTGCCACCAGAGGACGAGGGCGGAGGCGATGTAGATGGAGGAATAGGTGCCGGTGATGATGCCGGCGAGGAACGTGAAGGCGAAGTCGTTGATCGCGCCACCGCCGAACAAGTAGAGGATGATGGTGGAGATGAAGACGGTGCCGGACGTGATGACGGTGCGGCTGAGCGTCTCATTGAGGGCCGTGTTGATGATCTGGGAGAACGAGCCTCGCTTGCCCAGCTTCAGGTCCTCGCGGATGCGGTCGAAGATCACGATCGTGTCGTTGATGGAGAAGCCGATGATCGTGAGGAGCGCCGCGACGAAGGTGGCGTTGAACTGGCGGCCCAGGTGGCCCTCGTGGAAGAGGCCGGTCAGGCAGTAGATGCCGATGGTCATGAGGACGTCGTGCAGGACGGCGAGGACGGCCCCGACGGCGAAGCTGAACTCATAGCGGAAGGCGACGTACACCAGGATGCCGAACAGCGAGAGGAGCGACGCGATGATGGCGGACTTCTGGACGGCAAAGCCGACGGAGGGCCCGACGGTGTCGAGGGCGACACGATCGAAGGAGGAATCGGGGAAGGCCTTCTTGAGGACCTGCTCGGCGCGGAGGCCGTTGCTGGGCTCGCCCTTGGCGGCGGCCTCGTCGCTGTGGGCCACGATGACGTTGAGGAACTGCTTGCCGGAGCCGGGATCCGTCTCGTAGCGGACGGCAGGCTCGCCGATCTTCAGCTCCTCCAGGGCCTTTTGGATGGCGGCGGTCGCGGGCTTCTTGGACTCGTTGAAGCGGAGCACCAACGAGTCGCCGCCCGCGAACTCGACCCCGAGCATGTTGCCGCCGCGCACGAACACGCCGTAGCCGATGCCGACGACGATGAGGAGCCACGAGGCGATGAACGCGGGCTTGGCCACCTTGAGGAAGTCGATTCGGGTGGCCTTGATCAGGGAGAACATGGGCAGCGACTTGCGCTCGCCGAGGGCCAGCCATGCGTCGAACACCAAGCGGGTCACGACCAACGCCGTGAACATGGACACCACGAGGCCGACGGTCAGCGCGACGCCGAAGCCCTTCACCGAGCCCGTCCCCAGGATGATGAGGAGGACGGAGGTGATGAGCGTGGTGAGGTTGGAGTCGAAGATGGTGCCGAAGGCCTTGGAATAGCCCGCCGCGACCGCCCCGCGGACGGACTTGCCGAGGTGCAGCTCCTCGCGCATGCGCTCGTAGATGAGCACGTTGGCATCCACCGCCATGCCGACCGTCAGCACGATGCCCGCGATGCCGGGCAGCGTGTAGGTGACGTCGAGCGAGCACATCACCCCGAGCAGCAACAGCACGTTGAGCAGCAGGGCGATGTTGGCGACCACGCCGGCGAAGAGGTAGTAAGCGAGCATGAAGGCGGCGACGGCGATGACGCCATACACGGCGGCCTTGATGCCGGACGCCACCGAGTCGGCGCCCAGCGAAGGATCCACGCCTCGCTCGTCGATGATGCGAAGCGGCACCTTGAGGGGGTTGTCCAGCGCCGAGGCGAGGTCGATCGCCTCCTTCTGGTCAAAGTTGCCCGTGATTTGGCCGGATCCGCCCGTGATGGGCGTCTGGATGTTCGGGGCCGAGATGACCTCGCCGTCGAGCACGATGCCGAGGCGTTGCCCGACCATCTTGGTGGTGACGTCGGCAAAGATGCGGGCCCCGTCGGAGGTCAGGCTGAAGAGGATGATGGGCTCGCCCGTCATGGGGTTGAGCGAGACGTCGGTGCTGCGGATGTACTCGCCGGTCAGGCCTTGCTCGGGCGTCTTCTTGATGATGACGGGCTCAACGGATTGGCGGCCGGTCTTCTTGTCCTTGATCACGATGCCCTTGCGCTCGTAGCCGGGCGGGATGATGCCGGAGGCGAGGTGCTCCTGCATGCGGGGGTCGAGCATGCGAAACTCCAGGAAGGCCGCCCGCCGCAGTTGCTGGCGCGCATTCTCCTTGTCGGCCTCGGTCAGGCCGGGGAGTTGGACGAGGATGCTCTTTTCGCCGGCCGGCTGGATGATGGGCTCGGCGACACCCAAGGCGTCCACGCGCTTGCGCAGCACAGACATGGCCTGTTCGACCAAGGTGGAGTCACCCCGCCGCGACAGGAAGCTTTCCTCGGTCGGGGCATTGGTGCCGGATGGCGTGTTGGTGGCGGTGGCCACCTTCGTGGTGTCCAGCTCCAGCAAAAACGAGGTGCCGCCCTTGAGGTCGATCCCGAGCTTGAAGCGGCCTGCGGACTCGCGCTGCACCCGGTTCAGGACTTGCTGCGTCACCGGGAGGGTGGAGGCGCCCGGGAGGATGTAGTTCGTGGGGAAGTAACGGCGGATGTCGTTGGTGCCGATGGCGGAGAGAAGGTTCGTGTAGGAGATCGATGTCTGGTCCTGCTTGTTGGCCTTCTCGAGGTCCCGCGCCTTGGCGACAATGTCCGCGAGCACCTTGTCCGGATTCAGGCGCGCCGTGCGGTCGAATTGCTCCACCAAGTTGCGGTTCTTGTAGGGCAGGATTTCGGTGGTCGCCCAGAAGACGGTGAAGAGGACGAACAGGAACTTCCAAAGGTGGCTGCGGTTCATGGCGTGGTATGGAAAGGAAGGGTCACGTTTCGGGGTATGGAACGATCTGCTGCCGTCAACGGGCGTCGCCGGTCGTGCTGGCAGGAGCCTCGGAGCCCTGCAAGACCTGGGAAACCGACGACTTCACGACCTCCAGCTTGGTGTCCGCAGAGCGCAGGGTCACGGTGTGTTCCTTGATGGAGACCACGGACCCCACGATCCCGGACGACGTGGTGACGCGGTCGCCAGGCTTGAGGTTGGAAAGGAGCGACGCCTGTTCCTTGGCGCGCTTCTGCTGGGGCCGGATGAGGAGCACCCAAAACACGACGCCCATCACGACGATCATGCCAATTTGGTAGATCATCTGCTGCTTCTGCGCGTTGGGGTCTGCGTTCGGTGCCGGCGGCGTGAGGGCCAGCAGTGCGGCGATCAATGGTTGAGACATGCGACTCGTGAAAATGAGGGCGAATCCTAGAAATGACGCCTTGAATGGCAAGCACGCGCTTTGGGCGCACCCGTCGCGACACATGCCGCATGCCCGGGTGCAGCCCGCGACGACACCCTCCCGGCGGGGTCGCTCACCCCGGTCCGACGCCGGCGGCATGTCGTCATGAGGAATGGGTCGCATCCCGGGACCGGCACGTGCTTCGATGCCCACATGAAGGCGGCAAGCGGGCGATGGACGGCCAAGCGGGCCTACACGTTGACCGAGGTGTTGGTGGTGTGTGCCATCATCGGCATCCTGGCCTCGATGCTGATGCCCAGCGTCACGCGGACGATCCAGAACGGACGTCGCACGCGTTGCTCGGGGGGGCTGAGGCAAGTCGCCCTCATCATGAGCGCCTACGCGCACGAGCACTTCGATCGCTATCCCCAGGCCGTGCCCAAGGCGGATGGGGGTGCCCAGGAGGACAATGGCGTCGTGCCGGTGTCCGAGGGCGTCATGGCCCTTCACCCCGGCGTGTTCCATGCGATGGCGAACGACTTCAAGTCGCCACAGGTCCTCGTGTGCCCGGTGACCAAGTACTGGTTGCCCCGGGTCCGGGACCTTGCGGTGAGCAACATCAGCTACGCCATCAACCTCCATGCCGAGGCCGGCGTGGCATCCGTGCCCCTGCTGGCGGATTCAACGCTTTCGACCCGATGGAAGGAACTTCGGGACTTCCCCCGTCATGGGACAAACGTGGAGTTCCGCTTCACGTTTGAGCGTCACCAGGGGCTCGGCAACGTCGTGTACGGCGACTGCCACGTGGAGTCGCGCAAGAAGTTCACGGCCGACCGGCCCGCCCAGGGACCCGCCCGGCGGCGACCCGCTTACTAGACCTGCACGAGGCCTGTAACGATCGAGAGACGATGCCCTTGCCCCACACCTGCGGGGGCAGCACGACCGATTCAAACGGATGGCCTCGGATCCCCCCCTGCGCCGGGTCAGGAGATCCATGCGGCCCAGCCGAGGGCGGTGGCGGCGGCCACGGCGAAGGGCGGACCCACGCGGACGATCAACGCGCGGCCGCCATAGACGCCCACCAAGATCCCCTTGAACACCAGGTTGGACGCCGCCGCCACCAGGATGCCTTGCAGGGCCTCCGTCGGCCGCACCGAGCCGGTGCCGGACAACTGCGCGGCGGACAGCGTGATGGCGTCCATGTCCGTCAGCCCGGATAGGCCGGAGACCCAGAGGAGGCCATGGTTGCCGTGTCGATCCCGGGCGTAGGCGACCGCTAGCAAGACGACGGCGTAGAGGAGGGTGAACACCAAGGCGGACCGCAGCTCGGTGGGGTTGGATGGCCCGGGCAAGGGAGACGGCGCATCCTGGTGCCTCCACCACGCCCAGGCAGCGAACGCCGCCAGCAATGCCAGCAAGGCGCCGAAGGGCGCCAGATACTCCGTCGCGTGCGTCGGGTCGGTGGCCCACACGAGCACGGCCAGGCGGACGAACACGACGGCGGACGCCAGGAGGATGACGGCGGCCGCCGCCGGGGAGGAGGTCGCCCGGCCGCGGGCGTGGCGCGCCTGCGTGACGGTGGTGGCGGTGGAGGACACCAGGCCTCCCAGGATGCCGTTCGCGAGGATTCCCACGCGTTCGCCCGCCGACTTGTGAAGGAGGTAGCCCCCGAGGCTGATGCCGGTGATCAGCACGACCATCCACCAGACGCGATGCGGGTTGAGGGCGTTGAAGGGGCCGAAGGCCTTGTCTGGAAGGATGGGCAAGATGACGAGCGCAATGACCACGAATTGCATGATGGCGCGGAAGTCGTGGTCGCCCAGCCGGTGGGCCAGGTCATGCAGCTGTGGCTTGAGGTGCAGCAAGACGGCGGTCGTCGCCGCAAGCACCATGGCCACGCGCGGGTCACCTCCCGGGATGTAGGCCCCCACGGCGAACATCAGCAACGTGGCGACCTCGGTCGTGATGCCGGCGTCGCGGTCACCGCCCTTCGCGCGCAGCACGTTGGCCATCACGACATTCGCCGCGAGGCCCAGCATGCCCGCTGCGATCACCCAGCCGCCCCATGTGCCCGCAAGCCATGCGCAGACCGTCCCCAGCGCCGTGACCAACGGGAACGTTCGGAAGCCTGCCAGCGGCGACTCGGCCCGCTCGCGCTGGAGCCCGACCAGCAGGCCCAGCGCGAGCGACCATGCAAGGGCTTTGAGTTCAGGGACCATGGCAGGGGTGGCGAACGGCTAGCCTTGAAGCGCGTCGATCCGCCGTCGGTCGCGCTTGGTGGGGCGACCCAGCCCGCGCGGGCGCATGGCGGCCTGTTCGCGTGCCCTTTGGCGGGCGGCCTCGACCACCTCCGGCGGCGTCTGGTCCTCGGCATGAAGCGGCACCAGGGCCGCCCCCACCCGGGACCGCGGCAGCGCGAGCGCCCGCAGCACCCGGACATGAAGCTCGGTCTTCACCGACACGACCTGCCCCGGGGTGACATCCTTGGAGGGCTTGGCCTCGACGCCATCCACGGAGACCCGGCCCGCGCGGATGGCCTCGACGGCCAGGGACCGGGTCTTGAACGCGCGGACACACCAAAGCCAGACGTCGAGCCGCATCGTCACGGGGCCTTGGGCGGCCCGGGTTCGGGGTCTTGGCACCGCGGGCAAACGCCGAAGAATTCCAACCGGTGGGCGATCCCGACGAAGCCATGGCGCCGGGCGATGGCCTCCTCGAGTGCGGCGGGGAAGCAGTCGTCCACCTCCACGACCATCCCGCATGCGCGGCACACCAGGTGGTGATGGTGGGCGTCGCCCGTGGCGAGCTCGAACCGGGCCACGCCATCGCCAAAGTCACACCGCCGCACCACGCCCATCCCGAGGAGCGTGTGCATCGTGCGGTAGATGGTGGCGAGGTCGCAGCCGGACCCGCGGAGCGCGGCGTGGATCTCCCGGTTGGTGAGCGGGTTGGCGTGGCGACGCAGGACGTCCAGGATGGCCTCGCGTTGGCCCGTGACCTTGCGGCTGCGCGCGCGCAAGCGGTCGGTGAGCTCCGACAACGGCTGCTGCACGAGGCGGCGCGGGATCGCGTGTTGATGGCAAGGCTGGTTCATGCCCTGGGGTGCGAACGGAGGCGCGACACGGCCAACGCGACCGCAAACAGGCACCCGAACACCATGGTGACCGTCGGGCCCGTGGGAAGGTTCAAGGGATACGACAAGAGAACGCCCCCGACGGCGCCCACGAGCCCCAGGACAACGGTGAGCAACACATGGGCACGCAGGCTGCGCACCAGCACGCGCGCGGCGGCGGGAGGCAGGACCACCATGGACGTGACCAGCAAGATGCCCAGCGCGCGAATGCTCAAGGACACCGCCAGCGTCAGCAGCACGACGAAGCCGTAGTTGAGCAGCCGCACCCTCGCCCCCGAGACGTGCGCAAGATCCTCGTGCGCGGACAACAGGGCGAGCGGGTTGAGGAACGCCATGACCAGCGCCGACACGGCCACCGCCGCGCCCGTGGACCAGGCCACGTCCGACCACCCCACCGACAACACGTCGCCGAGCAGGTACTTGTCGAGTTCCGCCCAGCGGTTGCGTTGGAGGCTCAGAAGAATCACGCCGAGGGCCACCGAGACGCTCAGCAGCACCGCCATGATCGTGTCGTTGAGCAACCGCGTGCGTTCCCGAAGCCACAGCATGGCCATCGCCACCAACAGGCAAAACAACAAGACCGGGACGGTGGGGTTGTCGAACCCGGCCAGGAATCCCGCCGCCACGCCGGTCAGGGCCGCATGCGAGACGGTGTCGCTGAAGAAGGACATGCGCCGCGCCGTGACAAACACGCCCAGAAGCCCGCAAGCGGGCCCCAGGGCAAGCGCCATCCACAACGCCCGCTGCATGAAGGGTTCCATGAGAAACTCCGGCATGGTTCAACGCCTCGGATGAAATGCGATCGGCACGCCACCCTCGGGCGCGGTTCCGTTCGCGGGGTGATGGTGATGGTGATGGTACGGGGTCACGTGGATGCCATAGGCCGCCTTCAGCGAGTCGGCGTTCATGACCTCCTCCGGCCGTCCCTCGCAACAGATGACGCCGTTGAGGGCATACACCCACGAGGCGCGCCGGAACACCATGCCGAGGTCATGCGACACCAGGACGACCGTGATCCCCAGGCGCGCGTGGACGTCGGCGATCAACTCGTAGAAGTCCTGCTCCCCGGGGGTGTCCACGCCGGCCGTGGGCTCGTCCAGCAGCAGCAACTCCGGCTCGCCCAGCAGGCTGTACGCGATCAGCACCCGCTGCAATTGGCCGCCGGACAGGCCCGAGAGCGGCCGTCCCAGCAGCGTCTCCAGCCCGAGGCCCGGGGCATGACGAAGCAGGACGTCGTCCGTGGCCCGCGTGCGTTGGAAGAACCAGCGCCGGGTGTCGGGCCGGCGAAGCGCCAGGAACTCCCGCACGGACAAGGCAAACGACGGCTCCAGCGGCAGCCGCTGGGGCACGTAGCCGATCCGCCGCAGGACCCGAGGACCCACGGGTTCACCCAACAGGCGCACCTCCCCGGCGTCCAGTCGTTGGAGGCCAAGCAAGCAACGCAGCAGCGTGGTCTTTCCCGACCCGTTCGGCCCGATCAACGCGACCATCTGGCCCCTCGGCACGCGGAGCGACACGCCACGGAGGACCTCCACGTCCCCGAGGCGCACGCGCACGCCGCGCACGTCGATGGCCGGCATGGCTTCGCCAACGGGGGCCTTCACGGGAGCGATTCCACCAAGGCCTTGAGATTGCGGCGCATGCCCTCCTCGTAGAGGGCGGCCCCGGGCTTGCCCGTCTCGAGGACGTCCAGCTCCGCGACCGTGATCCCGAGGTCCTTGCCGAGCTGGCGCACCAGCCGGGGGTTGAACTGCGGCTCCGAGAAGACCACCCGCACCTTGCGGGAGCGAATGGCCGCCGAGAGCCGCGCCAGATACTTCGGGGACGGATCCACGGCGGGCACCTCCTCCACGACGCCCACCAACTCCATCCCGTAGCGTCGGCACAGGTAGGGGAACGCGTCGTGGAACGTCACGATGGGCTTGCCGGCATGGGGCGAAAGGGCCGCGGCCATGTCGCGATGCAAACTCTCCAATCGGGCCGAATAGGCCTCGCCCCGCGCCGCGTAGGCCGCCCGGTGCTCCGGGTCCGCCGCGCCGAGGGCCACGACGATGTTGCTGATCGCGTGGCGCGCCAGGACCGGGTCGAGCCACACGTGGGGGTTGGGCACCTCGCCCGCAGCCTCGTGGTCGTGGGCATGGTCATGGCCGTGACCGTGGCCGCTCCCAGAGCCCTTCTTGGGGTCCGCCAACTCGAGTTCCGGCAGGTGATAAATGAACTGTTCCTTGGAGATGCCGTCGGTCACCCGGACCACCTTCTTGGCGGCGTCGCGGGCATTGTTTCGGATGGCCTTGTCGAGCCATGACTCGACCCCGAGTCCGTTGGCGATGATGACGTCGGCCTTGCGGATGCGGCGGAGATCTTGGGGCTTGAGTTGAAAGTCATGCGGTCCGACGTCGCCAGGCAGGAGGAGTTCCACGTCGGCGTCGGGTCCGGCGACGTTGAGGGTCCAGGAGTGGAGGGTGGCGAAGGTGGCGAGGACGACGGGCCGTTTGGTGGGGGTGGATGGGGCTTGGGCGGCGAGGGCAAGGGGCCACGAACCGATGGCGAGGAGCCAGGCGAGGAGGACGGAAGGGAAGGGAGAGGGGAGGGAACCGCGGCGTGGGCGGGCGAGGGTGGGCGAGGCGGGCGTGTTCATGGCTCCGTGGGTTGCTTGCAAATCAATTGCAGTTGGGGCTGACAAAAAAACCGCCGCCATCGGTTGGATGGCGGCGGCCTTTTGGGCGCGTCCTACTTCACCAACAGCATCTGACGGGCGCGCTTGATCGCCGTCGAGAGGCGCCGTTGGTACGGGGCGGGCAGGCCCGTGTACTTGCGGGGAAGCAAGCGGCCGTTCTCCGTCACGAACTGGCGCAGCAGCGCCACGTTCTTGAAGTCGATGGTGTCGATGGTGAAGTCCACCTTGGGCTTCGGACGCGGCGTGCGCTGCGTCGAGCTGCGGCGCTTCTTCTTGTCGTCGGTGCTCGTCTTGCGGGGCATGGCTTACTTGATTTCGCGGTGAAGGGTGTGGCGGCGGAGGAAGGGATTGAACTTCTTCTTCTCAACCTTCTCCGTCTGGAGCTTCTTGTTGCGAGTGGTCTGGTAGCGGGAGGGCGGCTTGCCCTCCTTGCGGGCCTCGGTGCACTCGATGGTGACGATCTCTCGGGGCATGGTGTTGTTTCCTTATTCCTTTTCCTTGGAAGGCTTCTCCTCGATCTCGACGTCGTCGTCATCGACTTCGACGCCGGCGCCGCTCTCCACGGTGCCGAGGGACCCAAGGCGATTGCGCGAGCGAAGAGCTCCCTCCTTCTCGAGCCGGGCCTGGGCTTCCACGGTGAACCGGGTCCAAGGAATGGCGTCGAGGCGGGCCTTCGGGATCTTCTCGCCGGAATCCTCGCAGACCCCGTAGGAACCCCGCTCAATGCGCTTGAGGGCTTCCTCGATCTCATAGACCGCGTCTTGGTCGGAGGAGAGCAGGCTCAGCGCGAAGTCACGGTCGAAGTTGTCCGTGCCGGAATCGCCCATGTGAAGCGAGTAATGCTCCATCTCGGCCTGGGATTCCTTCGCAAGGCCGCTCATCTGGTTCCGAAGGCGCTCGTGCAGGTCCAGAAGGTTTTGGTAGTACTTCTGCCATTCCGGCTTCACCCGCGAGACCGGCGTCCATGCCACCGAGGACTTGCCAAGCTTGGCCTGCGGACGCCCAAGGATCGCGGCCGCGCTCGCCGCACCAATGGTGCGACCCTTCGCGGGCGGGTTGGCGACCGGCTTTGCCTTCGCCTTGGGCGCGGCATTCTTCGGCGTCTGCTTCTTTGCACTCACGGCGTGTCCCAGGAAATCGTTCCAAGCTCGTGGCGGACGCACACAACCATCCATGTTGTGAATGTGAACCAGCGCGCTCGCACGAAGGCCGAAGACGTTACCGGCCAATCAATGGAAATCCACACCTTTTTTCCGCGAAGACCAAACCGCACGTCGATGGGGTCCCGTGCGACGCACATCGGACGGGACGTCGGACCTCGTGCTGGCCCCTTCGTGATCCACGCTTCTTGAATCCCATGCTATCCTTGCCCCATGCGCGTCGCAGCCTGCCTTGCCTCCTTCCTGCTCCTGCTCGTGCCGCCGTGCTGCCCAGCCCTCGCACGCGTCCAAACCCCGCCTCCTCCCGTCGGCCACCCAAGCCTGGCCATCTCCCTGTGGGCGGCCGAGCCGCGTGTCGTGGATCCCGTGGCCATCGCATGGGATCACCTCGGCCGGGCGTGGGTCGCCGAATGCCGCGACTACCCCTACGGCGTGGGCCCCGGCGGAAAAACCGGCTCGGCCGTCCGATGCATCGAGGCTCGCGACGGCGACGGCGCGGCGGACCGATCGGTCGTCTTCGCCGAGGGCTTGTCCTATGTGACCTCCGTGCTGCCGTGGCGGGACGGGGTCCTGGTGGCGGCCGCCCCGGACATCCTCTTCCTGCGTGACACCAACCACGACGGCGTGGCCGACCAACGCGACGTGATCCTCACGGGGTTTCGGCGGGGCGTCAGCGACAGCCTCGTCAATGGCCTGCGCTTTGGCCTCGACGGCCGGGTGCATGGCGCCAACGGGGGCAACGGCGGAAGGCTTTCCTCCCCCAAGCGGCCCGGCGTCGTCCTGGACTTGGGCGACGATGACTTCGCCTTCGACCCCGACACCGGCGTCGTCGAGCGAACCGGCGCTTCCGGAGGCGGCTTCGGGCTCGTGATGGACGACTGGGGACGCTTCTTCACCACCTACAACATCGACCACATCCAGCATCGGTTCATGAACCGCGCCGACGTCGAGGGACGCGTCGGGTTTCCCCCGGTCCCCCTCACCGGGAGCATCTCGGACCACGAGGACATGGCCCGCATCTTTCCCGTCTCCGTCGCCGTCACCCGCCCCAACCACCCCGAGCAAGCCGGGCATTTCTCGGCGGCGGGCGGCATGGGCCGCGTCGCGAGCCTGCGGTGGCCCGCGCCGTTCCAGAACTCAGTCTTCGTCTGCGACGTCGTGGGCAACCTGGTGCACCGCGATGTCTTGAACCCCCGCGGCGCCGCCTTCGTCGCGTCGCGCGCGCCCGACGAGTCCCGCAGCGAGTTCATCGCGTCGGCCGACCCCGCGTTTCGTCCCGTGGGGTTGGAAATGGGGCCGGACGGGGCCTTGTACCTGCTGGACATGCAACGCGACGTGATCGAGCACCCGGACTACATCCCGGCGAAGGTGCGCGAGAAGCTGGATGTCCGCGCCGGCGCGGACCGTGGCCGCATTTGGCGGGTCGTGCCTCGGCAGGGAACGTGGGCCCCGGAGGTTGCGGCGGCTCGGATGGATTGGGTCTCGGCCGATGGCGTGCGGTGCCTGGAGCATCCGGACCAGTGGTGGCGGCTGACGGCCCAACGCCGGATCATCGAGGCCAAGGCGGTCCAGCTTGTCCCCGATCTCCGTCGGATGTTGGCACGGCGTGATGCGGTCCCTGCCCACGCGTTGGGACGGCTGCATGCCTTGTGGACCCTCCGGTCCCTTTCGGCGCTTACGGAGGCGGACGTCTCAGGTGCGTTGTCCGACCCCGTTGCGGGCGTTCGCGAGAACGCCCTTCAACTCATGCCGAAGGACGCGGGCACGAACGCGGTGTGGATGGTCGCCGTGCGTGGCTTGGTCGCCGATCCCGATCCGCGCGTTCGCCAGAGGGCGTTGCTGGCGTTGGCGAACTCGTCCTCGGACGAGGCCCCGACATTCCTGGCGGCCTTCCAACGGGACGCGGCCGATCCGTGGGTGCGCCGCGCGATCCTGGCCGCCGCGCCCGCCGGGGCCCGCGTCGCGGTGGCGAAGGCCATCGTGCTCGATGCCGGCGGCAACGGGATTCCGGGCGGCGACGAGGCGACCTCGGAGCTGGCCCAATCCATCGCGGCCGACGGGTCGGTTCCGACCGCGGACATGGCGTCGCTGTTGCGTGCCGTGTCGCCGGCGATGGCGCGCGAGGCTCGCATGGCATGGCTGGGCGGTTGGTGGGCGGGGCTCCAACGGTCGGGGCGAAAGGACGCGTGGCCCGACGACCTCAAGGCGCACTGGTCCGCGTGGGCGGGGAAGGCCGAGGACGACGAATGGGCGATCCTTTGGCGGGTGGCCCGGACTTCGGGCATGGAGTCGATGCCCGGCGTGGCGGAGCGGATGGCGGGAGCGCGCGGGCGTGCGTTGGATACGGCGCTGCCGCCGTCGCGGCGCGTGGCGGCGATCCGGGTGATGGAAGGGGACGGCGGCTCGACGGAGACGTTGTTGGGCTTGCTGGACGGGCTGCATCCGGGGGCGGTGCAGGAGGCGGCCTTGGCGGCGTTGCGCGAGGTCAAGGATCCCGCGATGGGCCGGGCCTTGGTCGAGCGTTGGCCCAGGCTGGGGCCAGGCGTTCGCCCGCGCGTGCTCAACCTCATCCTGTCGCGCCGCAACTTCCATGAGCCGTTGGTCGCCGCCCTGGAGGCCGGCCGCGTCAAGGTGGGCGACCTGAACCTCGACCTGGAGCAACGCCGACGTTTGCTGCGGGACGGCCCGGCGGAGGTTCGGCAACGCGCGGCCCGATGGGTCCAGGACGAGGAATACTCCCATCGGAAATCCATCGTGTCCGACTGGCTGGCGCGCCTGCCGTCCTCGGGGGACGCCGCCAAGGGCAGGGGAGTCTTCGAGGCGTCCTGCGCGACGTGTCACCGGTGCGCGGACGTGGGCCACCGGGTGGGGCCGGACCTTTCGGGCGTGGCCCATCGCAGCGTGGAGGATCTCCTGGGCAACATCCTGGACCCCAACATGGCGATCAACCCGGGCTTCGTGGCTTACCAGGCCGAGACGCGCGATGGCGAGACCCACGCCGGCCTTTTGTCGGCGGAGGGGCCGGATTCGATCACGCTGTTGCAGGCGGCGGGCCAGACGGTCGTGCTGCCGCGGCGCGATGTGGTGCGGTTGGCGAGCACGGGAGCCTCGTTGATGCCGGAGGGCCTGGAGGCCGGCCGCACCCCGCAGGACCTGCGCGACCTGATCGAGTTTCTTCAATCCGCCCGCTGAAGGTTTGGGGCGCGGGCCGGTTGTTGTGTGGACGCAATCGTCCCGCCCCATGTGCCTTCACCCGGCCAGGCGCATCCAGACGGTCTTGAGGTAGGCGGGTTCGTCGCGTGTCACCGGGAAGTCCGGGGGTTGCGGCGCGTAATGCTCGGACCGCACGACATGGCCGGCCCGGCCAATGCCCGACCGCACCATGCCCAGGAAGTCGTCCGGGGCGAGGCGGGCGGCGTTGGTGGAGAAGAAGAGGACGGCCCCGGGGGCGGCGAGCCGCGCGGAGGCCTCGGCCAGGCGCCCGTAGTCCTTCTCGGCGCGGAAGTCGCCGTGCTCGCGGGACCGGGAAAACGTGGGCGGATCCACCATGATGAGGTCAAACCGACGACCCTTTCGCGCGAGCCGCCCCATCCAATCGAGGCAATCCCCATGGATGAAGTCGTGGTCCTCGGGGGCGATGCCATTGCGCCGGAGGTTGTCCCGGCACCATTCGAGGTATTTTTTTGAAAGGTCGAGCGACGTGACGCGGGCGCCGGCCCGGGCGGCGCAAACGCTGAAGCCGCCGGTGTAGGCGAAGGCATTCAAGGCCTCGCGGCCCGCCAACCCTTCGTCCGGCCATGGGAAGGCGTGCCCGACGTGGCCTGCCAAGAGCCTTCGGCGATTGTCGCGTTGGTCGAGGAACAGCCCGGCGCTGTATCCCTCCTCCATCGACAGCCCGAAGCGCACGCCGTTCTCGACGACTTCAAAGCGCGGGGGCGCGGGCGAGCCGGCGATCAACACGGGGCAAGCCTCCTCGGGCCTGGCCCGTCGGACGTCGCGTCGCCAGGCCTTGAGGTAGATGCCGGCCGGCCCTGCGGGGGCACCTGGCCATGCGGACTGCACGTCGTCGTGGACGGCGCCCGCCTCCGCCGCGGCCAGCAAGAAGTCGCCCAACCGATCCACATGCCATCCCGCGCGTCCGTGGGCCGCGCCGTGCCAGCAACGGTGAACGTTCGTGTCCGCCTCATGGAGCATGGCGCGCGTGACGGCGGCCGTTCCCGGCGCTTCCCCGTCAAAGGGGGCCGCCTCGCGGAACGTCATGGGCTTGAGGTCCAGGGGATGCAGGAAGGAAAGGGACTCCGCGTGCAGGAACATGCGGGAAGCCTCCAGGCCTCCATAAAGGCGGTCCCCAAGGATGGGCATCCCCAGGGCCGCCGCGTGCACCCGGATCTGGTGCGTCCGTCCCGTGAGCGGGCGTGCGAGCCATTCGCGGGCCGACGTCGGGACGAATTCCGTGACGGCCTCGGCACCGGGATCTCCGGCGGGCCGGCTGGCTTGGCGGTCGCCCTCCTTGGACAACCAGGACGTCACCCGCCATGCGCCGTCGGGAAGCGGGTCGAAGCGGGCGTCGTGGGTCCGGGGTTGGGCCGCGCATTGGGTTCGCAGCCGGTATTCCTTGCGAACGCACCGTTCGGTGAATTGCGAGGTCAGTGCGCGGTTGGCCCTGGGCGTCTTGCCGAACACCATGAGGCCACTCGTGTCGCGGTCGAGCCGGTGGACGATGGCGAGGGACGCCCACCTGGGCTCCCGGTCCCGCAGCCACTCGTAGATGCCCTCGCCCACGAACGGGGCGGGCGCATGCGTGTTCCAACCGTGGGGCTTCGACACCACGAGGACGTCCTCATCCTCGTGTCGGACGCATGGCGGCGCCGGGGATCGCCAGGCGCGCGTGGGGTCCTGGGCGGGGTCCATCAACTAAACTCCCATCGGCCGGTCCCGATGGCGTAGCCGCTGATGGCGAGGTTGGTGACCGCGTGGGCGAGCATGGCGTCGCCGAGGCGTCCCTTCCGGATCACCAGCCCTTGGTAGGCGGCCCCGCAGAGGATCGCCGGCAGCCAATGCTCCGTGTGCGACAAACCAAACAACAGCGACGTGGCCGCGAACGCCCCGAGATGAAACGTCCCGAGGGCCACGACCTCGAACTTCGGGCTCACGATGTAGCGATAGACCAACGACCGGTAGAAGACCTCCTCCATGGCCGGGACCACCAGCGATCGCCCGAGGACGCGAACCGCCACGAAGCCCCATCCCAAGGCGGGATTCGAGGCGAAGTAGGCCACCGGGTTCCATGCCTCCGGCGGCTTCGGTTGCGGGGCCTTGGGGCCGCCGGTCCATTCGCGAACCAGGTCCCAGAGGCGACCCAGCGAGGGCACCCGGCCTTCCAGCCCAATCCACAGGCCCGCGATCGCCAGTCCCACCACCACCCCGGCCACGCTGAAGGACCATCGCATCTCCGCGATGCGGTCCCGCCACCACCACAGCAGCGCCCCCGCCACGGCCGTCTTGGCCGCGTACATCCAATACTCCGACCCCGCAAACGCCTTCGCCCCGAGCGCCCCAATCACCAGGAAGGCGGCAAACGGGACGAAACGGATGATGTCCGGGCTGTCCATCCACGATGGACTTGGGCCCGCGGCCCGGGTGGGTCCCGCCGACGGGGTCGGCGGACGTGTGCTGGAATCGCTTCCCATGATGGCAACGTTGACGCCAACGCCCGGGGGACGTTCAACCCCAAATGCGCCCTGATGTGCCATCCGCGCACGGCGTGTGATGGGTCCGGAGGTGGCGGCCGCCAAGTATCATTCCCGAACTTGGGTTCATGGCGTCAGATCGACAGGCCACACAACGGCTGGGATGGGGAGGCGGTGCGGCGGTCCGAGTAGCCTGGATTTTGGATGGAATTTGCCACCCCTGTCATACGCGCGGCTACGGCAAGGAAAAGTTTCAGGTCTGGGATTGAACACGGGGCCGGGATGGGAGTACTACCGGTCCCAATCCCCTTGGACGTCGGTGTGACGGGTGCGGCGCATGTCGTTTCCCTTGCGCGCAGGGCGCCTGTTTGGGGAAGGCATCACAAGAAGAACAAATCCTTATCATGAAACGATCCTCACTCAGATTCCGCCTTCGCGGGGCCTTGCCCGTGGCGGGCCTTTGCCTTGGCTCCTGGAGCCTGTTGGCCCAGGCCGTCCCAGGCGCGCCCGAAAACAACGGCGTCCAGCCCACCAGCGACACGGTTTACGTCAACACGAGCAACGGGGCCGACATCAACAACAGCTCGACGGAAAGCCTCGGCGTCGCGATCGCCCGGAACGGCAACGTGGTCGTGGGCTGGGAGGACGACGGCGGCGACCTGGCGGACCTGCAAGCCGCATGGACCCTGTACAACAGCCAGTCCCAGCCGCTGATCGAGCCCGTGGAGATCAAGTCCATCGACCCCGCCTTCGCCGGCCAGGTCATTACCTCCCGATTCCTTTCCTACTTCCGGGCCGACAAGTCGCCGACGCCGGCGCGCACGGGATGGGGGCCGAAGATCCAGTCCAATCCCTTCGGGGACGGCTTCGGCATGGGGTCAACTTCCTTTGAGCTCGCGCTGGAGGTTCCCGCCTTCGCCTCCATCGAGAACAACGCCGCCGGCGAGAACGCGGGCGACTACCCCACCGTCCAGTTGCTCGACAACTCCGGGGCCCCCGTCGGGACCGTCTCCGGCGTCACCGATGCCTACGCCGAGACCGCGGGCAACATCCGCATCGGCGACTGGGGCTACCTCTCCACCGGCAACATCGTCGTGGCCGGCGAAAGCCGTCAGACCGACGACCTCGTCTCCGTCTGGGGCGGCGCGGCGACGGCCAACCACGTCACCCTTCGCATCGTGAAGCCGGACGGGTCCGAGGTGAAGGCCATCCAACTCGCCTCCGCCACGCCGACCAAGGCCGAGATGTGGCACGGCATCGGCACCATCAAGTCCGGCTTCGGCGTCCGCTTCGGCGGCGACGATGGCCGTGCGAAGGTGCGGCTCTTCGACAACACGGGCACCCCCACCACCACCACGAACATCGACCTCGGGACGTTGGTCGGGAACCCGGTCGCGGCGACGGGCGGCCGTGGCGACGGCGTCGGTTTCCACGGCAACGGCAACGACGCCTACGCCGTCGTCGGCGTCGGCAACGACGATGCCGGCAAGCCCACCGTCTTGGTGACCGTCTTGAACGCCAACGGCACGGTGCGGTGGAGCCGGTCGGCCGCCGACGACATCGACCTTCTCTCGCCGGGCCGCGCCGACGTCGCCATCGATGCCTTGGGGCGCGTGGCCGTGGCCTTTGATTCCACGTCCGCCTCCGTCAACGGCGTGCGCGGCGTCCTGGCCCGGGTGTTCGACGCCAAGGGCACCCCCCTGGGCGGGACCTTCTACGTGTCCGAGCGCGAGACGCCTGATTCCCTCGCCTCGGAGTCGCGCCGGCCTCGCATCGCCTTCCGCAACGACACGATCGCGATCGTGTGGGAGACGTTGACCGCGGAGGTGCCGGACGTCCGGACCGTGGCCCTGCGCCAGTTCGTGGTGCCGGTCAAGCCGGGCTCGATCGAGGCGGCGGGACTGACCCGCATCGTCTCCGACACGCCGTTGATCAACCAAGGCCTGAACGCCTTGGGCAACTGGGAGCCCTACGTCTCCGTGCTGGGCACGAGCACCTTCCTCATCGAGGGCAACGCGTTTGCCGAGGACACCCAGGACAAGCAGCGCTTCGTCGTGGGCTTCCAACCCGCCGCCGGCGGTGCCTACAAGCTCGGCGAGGCCGTCTTCGCCGACAACGGGACCCCCTTCCGCGGCGCCATCAACGCCTCGCGCCAAAATGGCAACCCCGGCCGTGTTGGCGGCGATCCCCGCCCCGGCGCCGTCAACTTCGTGGCCGGCGGCGAGATGTCGCCCCACACCCTGGCCGAGTTCGGCTCCGACAATCGTTGGAAGCTGGGCTATGACCGCCTCACGGCTTCCGGGACCGACAGCCGCTACGGCACCGTCCAGCCCTTCGCGCTGAACCCCTCCACCCTCGCCCAAACCCCCCTCGCCAAGGCGTTCGACGCCGCCCATGGCCGCCGCACCGAGGGCGTCGTGTTCTCCGACCAAAACACCCGCTTCGGCGGTGACATCGTCGGCCTCGGCAACGGCAACTTCGTCGTGGCCGTCGAGGACCGTTCCCGCTTGTTCCGGGCCGATGGCAACTGCGCCGTCGCCACCGTCATCAAGCCCGACGGCACCATCGTGAAGGAGACCTTCAAGGTGGCCGACGGCGACTACTGGTCCAACCTCGCCGCCTTCAAGGGCGGGTTCGCCGTCCGCGTGGCGGGCGTGCTGTACTTCTATGACAACGACGGCAACAGCCTCGGGTCGGTCGATCAGAACACCTCGGGCGAGTCCTTCGACCGCGGTCGTGGCGACGGCACCCGCATCGCGGGCCATGTGAACCAGCCCTACGTGTACGTCGCCGGCAAGGTCAGCACCGCGCCCGTCGTCCGCGTCGCCGCCTTCAACGCCCTCACCAAGTCCTTCGTGGCCGTCGCCGAGGTCTCCGAGGGCGGGTTCCGCGGCGACTTCGACCGCGCCACCGTCGCGGCCGATGCCTTGGGCCGCGTCGTCGTGAGCTGGGTGGCCAAGCCGGACGGCTACGAGCTGCAGCAGGTTGCCGCCCGCGTCCTCGCCTTGGAGGGATCCTCCTTCCGTGCGCTCACGCCCAGCTTCCTGCCCTTCGTCAACCAAGCCCCGGTCGGCGGCATCCGTACCTTCCAGATGTCCGTCGCCATGACTACCCGCCAAATCCTTGTGGCGGCCAAGGGCGAGATCAACCTGTCCAACAAGCCCGAGCAGGGAGCCGACTCGCCCACCGAGCTCAACTTCTTCACCGTCGTCTCTCATCCGGCCCCGGCCGATGATCCGACGCCGTCTGCCAACGCCCCGCAAACCACGGTCGGGACCACCGCCCCGGCCGGCCTGTCTGGCGGCGCCTTCAGCAACGTCGTTGTGGACGAGGCCACCAAGACCATCACGGCCGACCTGCCTGCCTCGGGCGAGCAAGGCTACCTGACCATCGCCCCGGCGCGCCCCATCAAGAGCGTCCAGAAGGTGGGCAACAAGCTGGTGATCCAGTACTGACCCCGCCCCCGGTCCTGCCCCTGTGGGACCGATGGAATCCAACGGCGTCCGGCCCCGGCCGGACGCCGTTTTTCTTCCTCACAAGGCAAAGGGGTCACATCTAAACTATTGACAAATGCAACGGCACGCCAACGGCGCAGTCGCCGACCCCGGAGCATCATGTCCAAGCTGAGCCGGCGCGATGCAGTTGGGAGGGACGTGATGGCGCAGCCGATGCTTTCGCAAGCCGAGGAGTGAGCGGGGCGCGGGCCGGTCTGAGGCCCGTAACGAGCGAAGGACGAAGGATTTGCGGAAGCAGATCGAGCCAGCACGACCGATCCAACTGAATCGTCCCGGCCAATCATGAAAAGGAGGTAACCCCATTGGAACTTCCTTCCTCGGGCCCTGTCCCCTTTTGCATCAATCGCGAGTCTCCTTTTGAACCCTTGCCGACAAGAGGCCTGGTTCTGGTTGCGCTCCGATACAAGGCTCAACAAGCTGTGAGATAGGTGCCCGAGGGATTGTATCGCATTGACGCGCAGGCTGCGGCGCTGTCCTTGGAGGCCGACCTTCAAGGCGGCCTTTCCGCATCCGACGTTCGTCTTCGCTTGGCGAAGTTCGGGCCCAACCGCATCCGATTCCGACCCGGTGTTCCCGCTTGGCGGAGATTCCTCCAGCAGTTTGGACAGCCCTTGGCGTACATCCTCCTGCTGGCCGCTGGCGTGGTGGCGTTTCTGGGGTCCTGGATCGACTCCGGCGTGATCGCCTTGGTCGTGGTGATCAACGCCATCGTGGGCTTCATTCAGGAATCGAAGGCCGAGAAAGCCATCGCTGCGCTTTCCGCGATGGTTCTCACGGAGGCCACGGTGCGACGCGACGGCATCCAACGCCGTGTCCCGTCGGAGGAACTCGTGCCCGGCGATCTCGTTGTTCTGCGCTCCGGCGACCGCGTCCCGGCGGACCTTCGCCTGTCCCAGGTGCGGAGCCTCCAGATCGATGAATCCACCCTCACCGGCGAGTCGCTGCCGGTGGACAAGCATGCCGATCCGCTCCCCGCGGACACCCCCCTGGCTGACCGGCAAAACATGGCCTATGCCGGCACGCTGGTGACGATGGGGTTGGCCGAAGGCGTGGTTGGAGCGACCGGGGACCAGACCGAGACCGGCCGGATCGCCTCGCTGATGGCGGAGACCACGTCGATGGCCACGCCGCTGACGCGCAAGATCGAGCACTTCAGCCGGGTCCTGCTCAGGGCGATCCTCGCCCTGACCGTGCTGACGTTCTGCGTCGGGCTTCTCCATGGTGAACCTTGGGTGGACCTCCTCATGGCTTCCGTCGCGCTGGCCGTCGGTGCCATCCCCGAGGGACTGCCTGCGGCGGTGACGATCGTCCTCGCCGTCGGCGTCAAGCGCATGGCCGCGCAGCGTGCAATCATCCGCAAGCTCCCGGCCGTGGAGACGCTCGGCAGCACCACGGTGATTTGCTCCGACAAGACCGGGACGCTGACCGAGAACCAGATGACCGTGCTTCGGATTTTTGCCGGCGGTCAGTCCTTCGATGTCACCGGTGCAGGCTATGCGGCGGCTGGGGCGATCCAACAGGGAGGCCACGTGGTGGACGCGACGCAACACCCGGCGTTGGCCGAGTGCCTTCGCGCGGGACTGCTGTGCAACGACGCCCTGCTGCTCTCCGATGACGGACGCCCGGTGGTCCAGGGAGATCCCACCGAGGCGGCGCTCATCGTCGCTGCCGCGAAGGCGGGCATCCTGCGCGAGGCCACCCACCGCGGGGCGCCGCGCTTGGACATGATCCCCTTTGAATCCGAGCACATGTTCCGTGCCACGCTGCACGCGGCTGCCGGGGGGAGGATGATTTACAAGGTGGGCGCGGTGGAGCGACTCCTTGATCGCTGTGAGGTCGCCCTTGGACCGGACGGGCGCGCGGCTCCCCTTGACCGACTCGCGATCCAGGCCGCAGTCGAGGCCATGGGCCGCGAAGGCCTGCGCGTCCTCGCGATGGCGCGGCGATCCACCCATGACGGGCACGAACGCCTCGAGCACGATCACGTCGGGAGGGGCCTCACCTTCCTGGGCCTGCAAGGAATGATCGATCCACCCCGACCGGAGGCGATCGCGGCGGTGGCCAAGTGCCGCGCGGCCGGGATCTGCGTCAAGATGATCACCGGAGACCACGCCACGACCGCGCGGGTCGTGGCCATGCAGATCGGGATCGGAGTCGCCGGGACGGAGCTGCGTTGCCTCACCGGCCGCGAACTGGCGGAGGTGTCCGATGCGGATCTCCCGCGGGTGGCCGACGAGACCTCCGTGTTCGCCCGGGTTGCACCGGAGCAGAAGCTCCGCCTCGTCCGTGCGCTCCAAGCCCGCGGCCACGTCGTCGCCATGACCGGCGACGGCGTGAACGACGCTCCGGCTCTCAAGCAGGCCGACATCGGCATCGCCATGGGGATCACCGGAACCGATGTCGCCAAGGCAGCGGCGGACATGATCCTCACGGACGACAACTTCGCGACCCTGCAGTTGGCCGTCGAGCAGGGCAGGGGAGTCTTCGACAACCTGCGGAAGTTCATTCTCTGGACCCTGCCGACCAATGCGAGCGAGGCGGCGGTGTTGCTGATCGCGATCATCCTGGGCTGGACCCTGCCGATGCTCCCGGTGCACATGCTGTGGATCAACCTGTGCACCGCCATCTTGCTCGGCTTGATGCTGGTCTTTGAGCCAAACGAGTCCGACCTCATGCAGCGGCCGCCGCGGGACCCGGCGAGCCCGCTGCTGACCAAGGCCCTGCTGCTGCGCACGGGACTCGTGACCGCGCTGATCACCGTCGGCGCCTACTGGCTTTTCGCCTTGGAGCGGAACCTGCCGGGGAATTCAATCGCCGCCGCCCGGACGGCCGTTGTGAACGTCATCGTGGTGGCCGAGATCGCCTACCTCTTCAACTGCCGTTCGCTGCACCGGAGCCTCTTCCGCATCCGATGGTTCGGGAATCCCTGGGCCGTCGGCGGCGCGGCGGCAATGCTTGGCATCCAAGTTCTGTTCACGCACTTGCCGATCATGAACCGTCTTTTCCACTCCGCCCCACTGACCCTCGGGGCATGGTCGCGCATCGTCGCCGTCGCCATCGGGGTCCTGCTGATCGTCGAACTCGAAAAGTGGCTGCGCTTCGGCGGCGGGCGCGGCCGCAACCGGATTCCGGAATGACATCTCCTATGAAGACCATCGCCTTCTACGACGCCAAATCCTACGACCGTGAATTCATGGGCGCCGCTCCGGGCGCCGGGCGCCTGCGATGGGTCTTCCATGAATTCCGGCTCACGGCGGAGACGGCGACCAGCGCTCGGGGCGCGGACGCCGTCTGCGGGTTTGTCAACGATCGGCTCGATCGGGAGTGCCTCGAGACGCTCGCGGCCCTTGGGGTGCGCCACGTGGCGCTGCGCTGCGCGGGCTTCAACAACGTCGATGCGACGGCCGCGCGCAGGCTGGGGATCGCCGTCACGCGAGTGCCCGCCTATTCGCCGCACGCCGTCGCGGAGCACACGGTCGCGCTGCTGCTGTCGCTCAACCGGCGGATCCACCGCGCCTACAACCGTGTCCGCGAGCAAAACTTCGCACTGCACGGCCTCGTGGGTTTCGATCTCTTCGGGAAGACCTGCGGGATCCTGGGCACCGGCAAGATCGGACGGATCACGGCCCAGATCCTCCGGGGCTTCGGCATGCGGGTCCTCGCCCATGATCCGTCTCCCTCGATTGAGTGGGCGGCGGCGAATTCAGTTGCCTACAGCCCGCTGGCGAAGGTCCTCGCCGAGAGCGATGTCCTCTCCCTCCACCTGCCGCTCAGCCCGGCGACACATCATCTCATCGATGCCTCCGCCCTCGCGCAAATGAAGCCCGGCGTCGTCCTCGTGAACACCAGCCGGGGCAAGCTCCTTGACACCGCTGCGGTCATCATGGCGCTCAAGGCCGGCCATCTGGCCGGGGTGGCACTCGACGTCTATGAGGAGGAGGAGGGCGTCTTCTTCGAGGACCTTTCGGGGACTGTCCTGCAGGACGACGAACTCGCTCGGTTGCTGGTGTTCCCCAATGTCCTCATCACCGCCCACCAAGCCTTCCTCACCCGGGAGGCCCTTGCGGAAATCGCCCGGGTCACGGTGACCAACCTCGCGGCAGGTCCCGGCGGCTTCCTTCCCGGCACCGTCGTGACGTGACCCTCTCAAGGCAAAGGGGTCACATCTAAACTATTGACAAATGCAATGGCACACCAACGGCGCAGTCGCTGACTCCGGAGTCCCATGTCAAAGCTGAGCCGGCGCGATGCGGTTGGGAGGGACGTGGTGGCGCAGCCAATGCTTCCGCAAGCCCAGGAGTGATCGAGGCGCGGGCCCGTACGAGGCCCGTAACGAGCGAACGACGAAGCTCTTGCGGAAGCAGATCGAGCCAGCACAACCGATCCCCTTGCATCATTACCGCGAAGGCTGCCGCAGACCCTTGGTCGGACGCGTCCGACCTTTGTCCGGATGCCCCCGACCTTTGTCCGGATGCCCCCGACCTTTGTCCGGATGCCCCCGACCTTTGTCGGGATGCGTCCGAGGCTTTCCCAGACGCACCGGACATAGAATCAGACGCCCAAGAGTTTTGTTCGGGAGCACCCGACCTTTGTCCGGATGCCCCCGACCTTTGTCGGGATGCGTCCGAGGCTTTCCCAAACGCACCCGACCTTGAATGAGACACCCAAGAGTTTTGCTCGGGTGCACGCCACCTTGATTCGAATGCGCCCAACCTCTGTTGGATGCACCCGACCTTTGTTGGGAAGCGTCCGAGGCTTTCTCGGGCACCCATGGAACAACATCGGACACGCGATGACCCGTGTGCTGGCCTCGTGCCATCTGCGCGTCGAGTTCAAGCCGACCGTCGAGGTCGAGGCAGCGGCTGATTCTGGGTTTCCAGCAACGGGTCGCCTCGGGTACAACATCCCCGGCGCGATTCCTACGATTCCAAGCCGGGACGATTGAGTTGGGAGGGAAGTGATTGCGAAGCAGATCGAGCAAGCACGACCGATCCAACTGCATCGTTCCGGTCAAGGCCGGGCGTCCATGGGTCGTCACGCCGACCAAGACATGAAAGCCACGCCGCCCCATGGCGACCGACCCCATCCCGCCGACACGGGCAGGACCGGGTCATGCAGTCCCGGCGCGGATCCCTGGCCCGCCCTGGATGTTGGCCCCCGTGCCAATCCCTGACCGGACCGCCGTCCCCGGATGGAGATCATCGACAACATCAACCGGCTTCTCGGTGACGACCTCAAGAAGA
Source organism: uncultured Verrucomicrobiota bacterium (assembly GCA_903880005.1). Taxonomy (GTDB): domain Bacteria; phylum Verrucomicrobiota; class Verrucomicrobiia; order Limisphaerales; family UBA9464; genus UBA6176. The sequence continues at coordinate 56,149 of CAIRNV010000473.1, forward strand.
CCTTGGTCCCTGGGGCCAGGCTCAAGGTCGCCGCGTCGTGCTTCTCCATTTACGCCTACGAAGCCCTGAAGGCGGAGTTGGAACGGATCGATTCCCTCCAGTTCATCTTCACCGCGCCCACGTTTGTTCCCGGCGATGCCGCCGACAAGGTGCGCAAGGAACGCCGCGAGTTCTACATCCCCAAGCGCGAGCGCGAGCGCAGCCTGTACGGCAGCGAG
>CAIRNV010000474.1 GCA_903880005.1 uncultured Verrucomicrobiota bacterium
GAACATCCCGCTGCCGTTGGCGGCGGCGTTGGGGATCGAGGGGGGCGAGGAGGTGCACTGGCAACTGCTGAACCGGACGGACCTCCGCCTCAAGCGCCCGAACGCCCGGCCGGCCGAACCGGTGCAACATGCGGATTAACGGGGGTTTTTGAGTTTTTCAGCAGAATCAATGGTTTAGATGTGACCCCATTGCATATTCGACCTCCGGTTCAGTGAAACCTGGCCGGTCGGCCAACCGGCGGTTTCCTTGGTAGCCGTCATCCCGGGTTTCATGGGTAGTTGCCCGACCTCAGCGTCCTGATGCTCACGACGTACGAGGACACCCACCTCATCTTCGACTCGTTGCGGGCCGGCGCGCGGGGATACCTGCTCAAGAACCGTCCCCTCGAGGAATGCATCGAGGCCATCCGGCAGGTCCGGGAGGGGGGCACGCCCATGTCCATGCGGGTGGCGAGGAAGATGGTCGCCTACTTCAACGAACCCCGCCCATTGGAACCCGGCCTGGATGGTTTGAGCGATCGTGAACAGCAGGCGCTGTCCGCGCTTGCCCATGGCAAGGCGTACAAGGAAATCGGGGTTGAGCTGGGGGTCACCGAGAACACCGTGCGAACCTACATCCGCCGCATCTACGAGAAGCCCCACGTGGGGTCGAGGACCGAGGCCGTGGCGCAATTCGCCGCGAGACGGCCCTGACGTCCTCCCGTCCGGGCCTGTTCGCATGGATCCATCAACTTCATCCTTCGTGAGGCGTCACCGGCGCGAGGGGCACCTCCGGCGGGAGGAGATTCATCCAAGCAAAAACCCCGGCCTTGCGGCCGGGGTTGGAAGAAGGAGAGCGAGATGAACCGCCTGCTTGGGGTCTAGTTCCGGATCTTCCGCCAAATCCCAAAGCCGACCAACCCCAGCGCAGCAAAGGCCGCGTAGGTGGATGGCTCGGGGACGGCGGTAACAAAAGAGGCCGCGTTCACGGCGAACGCGTTGGGATCTCCTAAAGACGCCGTCATCGACACGGTGAAGGAGGTGACATTGGCCGAACTGCTCCGGAAACCGAGGAAGGGCGCAGAGCCGTCAGCGGCGTTACTGGAGAATCCGTTTACTGTGAACGAACCCAAACTGCTGCCGCCGGCAAAGGCCTCGATCTTTGCCGTAAAGGCTCCGTAGGCATCCGCCTGAACGTTCAACCCCGCGCCCGTGATGGGCGAGGCCAGGGTGAACGTCATGGGTCCGCCAACCGACACCAATAACTTATCTCCCGGGGAGAAGTTACCAAGCCATCCGCTGCTTTGGTTGAGCCGGATCAAGGCAGGGCTAGTCCCCAACTCCGTGGTGACCGTCACCCCCAGGCCGCCGGTGCTGGTGGCCGCAAGTGGACTGTCAAAATCGCTGTATTGCCCACCGACGGAAGCCCAGTCGAGGGTGTCGTTGGCCCCGAGCGAGGCACGGTCGGGCACGGCCAGGATTTGGGCGCGGGCCGTGGCGGCGGCAAGAGCGAAGGCCGCGAGCGCGGCCAGCCGGAGGGGTTTGCGGGAAGGTGCCTTGAGCAGCGCTAGAACTTGTAGTTCCTTCATGGTTTTTGGCCTTTCTAATTAGTGATGGACTTGTGTGTTTTGAACTCCAATAGCATCCCACATGAATCATCCTGCCGGGCGTTATTGGAGAATTTGGTTGAATCAATGAACCCCAAGTCACAAGACATGGCGAAATGAAAAACATCGACTCAACAGCGGTAAGGCTATCCGTCCTCAAGCAACTTTGCAATCTCATTCTCGGCCATGCCCTCCAGGGCGGATTCATCTGCATTGGGCCATGGGGTTTTGGAAACGGTGTCGGCGGTCCTTGAACATCGCACGGCACAAATCGGCGTGCCGAGGGGGCTTTCCCATCCCTCGGCGCCTGTCATTCGCGCCCGTGGCAGCTTGAAATCATCGGGTTTCCCGAATGCAATTCCTTGGCCGTGCCGACGGCCGCGTCCATCTCGACTCCCCCGTCTTGCCGCCTGCCTCAACGCCGCAGCGCCGCCAACGCCCTCCCGAAGGTCTGCTTCCGGCACCACGACGGCAGCGAGTCGGCATCGGTCTGCTCCCGGTGTTTCTCGAACTCGTACACCCCGATCGCCAGGCTGCGGAGGCTCGCAAGGACCCCGGCCGCTCCCCGGTCTGCAACCCGGCAGGCATCCTCGCCAAGGCTCACGTCCCGGCGATAGTGCGTGCCGTTCTCGATCGCCGACCAATGGCCCCGGATGATCTCGGACATCTCCGCGTCGGTGTGTTGCTCCAGCGCGCAACTCGTCACGTACAGGCCAAGCTCCTCGACCGTCTCCGCCTTGGCCCGGCCGAGCGGGATGACCTCGCGCCTGACGCCGATCACCTGCCAGCATCCCGCCAGTCCGACCTCTTCCGGCGTCACGGCGACACGGACCAGTCGGCGACGCTCCATGCGGTCATGATGCTTCTCCCACTCCGCGCTCGCCCCCGAGGGGGGAAAGGCGCCGGGAAACCAGCGCCTCGGCCTTCCTTTGAGCCGCTTCCTGGTTGCCCTTGAGCCCGAAGAGGTAGTCACCCCCGAGCTCCTGCGTGATGAAGGCCGCGCTCTTCTGCTGGCAATGCAGCGCGTCGGCCGTGATGAGGACCCCCGGCGGCAGTGCCAGGCTCTCCAGCAGCGGCTGCAAGGCCGGGATCTCGTTGCTCTTCTCGTCGATGGCCATCTGGCCAAGCGAGAGGCGCAGGTGATGCGTGACGGCCGAAAGCAACTGAAGCGGGCGACCGTCGCGCCGGCCGCTGCCGCGCAGGACCTTTCCATCCACGGCCAGGCGGCCGATGGCCGAGACCTCCTGCTCCAGGAGCCACTGGCCGACGATGGCGGCGAAGGCCCTGGGATCGAGCTTCATCAGCACGCGCCGGAAGGTGGAATCGCTCGGGGCCCTCAGTTGGCCGTCTTCGTCGGGAAAGCATCCCAGCGCACGCAACTGGCGCTCGGTGAACTTCGAGCAGGTGTCCTCGTAGGCCCGATAGCCGCAGGCCCCCATGAGGGTGGCCACGGCGGCGCAGCCGAGGACGAAGCGCTGGCGGTGATAGAGGCCGTGACCCCTGCGGGAGTCGGGCAATTGCCGGAAGCGCTCGAGCAGGTCACCCAAGGCCGGGGCGCGGAACGGGCATGGGCCCGAGACATCGGCCTCGAAGGCGGCGAGCGACTCGGGCAGGCGGGCTTGCCTGAGGATGGCAAAGGCCCGGGGCTGGAGGGCGCGGAGGTAGAGCTGCTTGGGCTGGCCGTGCGGGAGGTAGAAGTCGCGGGCGTGGCGGGAAAAGCCGCCCGTGGGGCCGAGCGGCTCGAAGCCGCAGGCGCGATAGCAGGTGCCGCGATACTGCGACTCATCGACGAAGCTCTCGACGGCGAGGATGGGATGCTGCCAACGGGCAAGCCAGTCCTCGCTCAGGCGGCGCAGGCACAGGCCGAGGACGCGCGAGGCGAGGTTGGGAAGGCTGTTGCGATCGGCGAGGACGAGGAAGCGGCTGTTGTTGGCGATGAAGGAGAGGCGACGGGCGCGTTGGCGTGGTGACCAATGGATGCGTTTGTCGCGGGCCTTGAGATGGAGCGAGGCGGCGCTAACCCAAGTTCCGCAGTTGTAGGGGCTGTTTCACTGGTTTCGCTGGGGTTTCCCAAAATCAGCACCCCGTTTTCTCCACTACATTTTCCACCAGCCGCGATCCCCGCGGCAGCCTCAGCCCAAGGTGCGCCAGCAACAACGCC
>CAIRNV010000475.1 GCA_903880005.1 uncultured Verrucomicrobiota bacterium
GACTGGCGCGACCCGACCTCGAACACGTTGGAGGACGGCGGCTTGACCTTGAGGGTGATCGTCCGGCGCAACCCATAGGACTCCGCGCCCACGGGAAGCTGCGTCCGGAACGTCGCGTCCTTCCCGTCGTGGTCGGGATGAAACGTGTGCAGGAACGGGTTGGCGGCGTGCTCGTCAAAGGGAATGTCCACCGTCACCGTCATCTCGGCGTCCTGTCCCAGCCGGCCCGACAAGGCCCATGGCTGGTTCTGGGAGGTCCATGGGATCAAGCTGCTGCTGATGCGGCGGGCACGGGCCAGTTGCGCCGGATCGAGGCTGGCCTCGCTGGTGCTCACCACGAGGTTGCTGGACGTGTCGCTCCCGTAGAACACCCGCTGGAGCAGCTTGGCTTGGCTTCCCGGGCCGGGGTTGTGGACGATCAACCGCACCGGAAACGGCCGCTGCACGTTCTTCACCGGGTCAGTGTCCAGCATCTCCGGCGTGACACCGTCCGGTAGCGTGACATTGGGGACCTGCGAACCCGTCGCCGCCCGTTCCAGCGCAGGGAGGTACGACGAGACATTCACCACCTCGGCATCCCCCACCCACAGGCCCGCGCTCGATGCCACCCGCGCCGTCACTGGCATGTCCACCCGCGAGAAACCCATCGAGTCCGTCAGCCGCAACACGGCCGCCCACAGCGCTCCCTCACCGCCGTTCATCGCCGCCCGGTTCAGCCCCAGCACCACCTCCACGTCCGAACCCACCTGCCCCCGCGGTGCCAACGTCACCTGCCGCGACGCGCTCGTCGTCAGGTTCGTGTACGCATACCCCAGCGTCGCCTTGTCCAGCTCGCCCCTCAGTAGCAACGGCGGCACCCCGGCAATGTTCGTCTGCCCGGCAGGCGGATCCTCCGACGCCACCAACCCCAGCGTCACCGTCAGGTTCGACGCCGTCAGGTTCCTCAGCCGGAAGCTCGACGCGCTCAACGACTCCCCGAAGCTCACCCCCGCCGCCCCCGTCATCTCCAGCTCGAACGGCGCGAAGTACCGGTTGAACACCGTGCCCGCCCTCATCCAGTACGCCTGCCCTCGCACCACCTGCTGCGACCGAAACGCCAGCAGCCTCACCGGGTTCGTCGCCCCAAGATCTCCCCCTTGGTACCGGAACACCTCGGCGTTCACCTGCAACTGCGGCGCCTGCGCCAGAAAATCCTCCCACGTCGGACCGGACCCCGGCGCCGTCGGGAAGCCAATGAAGTTCAACCCCGTCGTCGTCCAGTTGTACGAAGGCGACACCGGCTTGCCCTTCAGATTCCACGAGTAGGTTGGCGTGCCCGAGGCCACGCGCACCAGGTACGCCTGGTTGCCCACCAATCGCTGCAGCGTCGCCGTCCCCGACGACCGCGCCCAGTACCGCCATTGCCCCGAGTCCGGCAACGGGTCCTGCGGCGACGTCACGAACTGCACCGTGGAGACCGGCGGCGCCCACATCCACACCTCCTCGATCGGGTTGCCCGAGTCCGCCGACATCA
>CAIRNV010000476.1 GCA_903880005.1 uncultured Verrucomicrobiota bacterium
ACCAGGCTCTGGCGGTCCTGGATGTTGCCCGGCATCACCTCGTAGGCCATCGGCAACCCCTCCGGCGTGATGGCCAGCGCGACGACGACCTGGACGCAGTCGGAGCGGTGGTCGCGGCTGTAGCCATGGCGGCGCTTGTCGCCCTCGGGGAACGGCGGGTCGCTCTCGAAGTAGGTGCTGGTCAGGTCGTAGAGGACGACGTCGAACTCGGCGGCGAAGAGGTCCTTCCAGCGCTGCTGGAGGTGGTCGAAGAGGGCGTCGCGGTGGGCCAGCAGATGGTCCAGGCAACGGTAGAGGTTGTCCTTGGCCCCCAGGGCGGGGTCGGCGCCGAGGATGTCGGCCATGGCGCTGTGAGGGAACCACTCGCGGTGCAGGCGGAACTCGCTGCCGGGGTCGATGAGGCGGTAGGTGACGAGGACCTGGAGGAGGTGGGCCCAGTGGGTGCCCTCGCGGCTGGGAGGCAGGCGGGCGTGCCAGAACTGGTCGAGCCGGAGGTCCTGCCAGAGGCGGGCGGCGATCCAGCAGGCTCCCCATTGGCGAGGGTTGTGGAGGCTGAACTTGGAGAACTGGATGGTGGGAGTGGGGGGCAGGGGATGCGTGGGGGTGGGCGTTGTGGAAGGCAGGAGGTCCTGGGCGTGCGACGGGGACGGCTGGGAGAACTGGGCGGCAAGGGCGGCCCATGCCTGCTGCTGGGCCTGGCTGAGTTCACCGAGGTAGAGGGCTTGGCGCTGGATGACCTTGCCGGAGGGGGAGCGTTGGTTTTCGACGAGGCTCCAGTAGGTGTGATCCTTGCCGTTCTTGTGGCGAGCGTGGCGACGCAGGAAGAGGCCCATGACCGATCAGGATACCGGTGCGGGAGGGGCTGGGAAGGGGTTGGGTCTGCACTACAAGGTCGGTTGGATTCCAAAAGGATGGATTTGTTGGGGATTCGGGCCGGCCTTCTGGGAAAATTCGGTGGAAACAGGGCCCAGTTGCGAAAGTCCGGTTAGGTGTGGAGACAGGCGCTGGAATCGTTTCTTTCCACTCGATGTTGGGGGTGCCGATGCCTGCCGAAACGATGCCATGGGGTCGGTCGTGCTTGCTCGATCTGCTTCCGAAAATCCTTCGTCGTTCGCTCGTTACGGGCCTGGAACTGGCCCGCGCCTCGCTCACTCCGAGGCTTGCAGAAGCATCTGCTTCGCAATCACTTCCCTCCCAACTGAATCGTCCCGTCTTAGGGCCGTTTGACGAGCAGTGGCGGAGCTGTCTGCTGGGGGCGTTGCGCTGACATCGACTCAGTTACCGTCTCGAAGGCTGGCGACAAGCAGGAGTGAAATCCCCGCGGAGGTTCGAGGTCCAAGCCGCTTTGCGGCGACTACCTCGCGAAGTACGTCCTGGGCACATTTCCTGGCCTGATTCCGCTGATCATCGGCAGGTAGTGGCAGGCTCCCCGGCTCATCGGCCTCAGCGGACACAAGCGTTGCTGCCGTTGCCGCGTCGATTGGAACGACGCTTCCGGCAGACCCTATGAAGACAATGGCCAATGAATCTGAAACCGAAAGCCGTCGAACAGATCCGAGCCACCGGAGCGCGTACACCATCAGCCATCCCTGCCCGCGTCCCCATCCGTCGGGTGCACGCAATGCGAACGCACTTTCTCCCGACCGTGCATTCATAGCGGCCTGCATCACCCAGTCGGTGAATGGTTCGCCGAAGCCGCTCAATTGAGGGCGGATTGGCTGCCCGCGAACTGTCCCCAAATCCTGTCCTCGAACCGCTGAGTAGAGCGCCCGATCAAATGCCACATGCATCGTCCGTGATGGGCGGAAAACGGGGTCCCTAAACGCTGCAGGAAGATCAAAATTGAAGACACCCGGCACAAAAGCGCTTCGACTGTTTCGTGTCTCGCGCAAGTGGATGCCTTGCCCGGCACAGGCCAACTGAAATGCAGCTTTGAATTCCTCGCTGGTGAGCGTGGGACGCAACCGCGCGGAATCTCCGCCCATTCCCAATTCCGGGCTGAACAACCGCTTCCAACGTTCGACCGACTCCACAGCCCCACGAACCCATTCATCGACCCTGTCCACGCTGACTTCGCCGCCGCTACGTGACTCCTTGAAAAGCTGATTCACGTCGATCTGCTCCGCGATCTCTCCGAGAATCATCTCGCGGTAATCCTCCAGCAAGCCCGCCCCCATCAAACTCATGGTTTGTTGAATGACATCCAACCGTTCAAGGATGCGGGTCGAAATCTGCTGATCCCATGAATCCGGGACGCGAAGATTGAACACCTTCACCTCCCTTTGCTGACCATAACGGTCGAGCCGTCCGATGCGTTGCTGCAACCGCATCGGGTTCCATGGTAGGTCGTAGTTCACCATGACGTGACACGCCTTCTGCAAATTGACGCCTTCCCCACCGGCCTCGGTGGAGACCAGAAAGCGCGAGTCACCCTCGAACCGAAGGCGGGCCTGTCGGCGACCCGCAGCGTCCACCTCCCCGTGAACCACTTCGACCTCAGCGCCGGGGAACATCGCCTCCAACCGCTCCTTCAACACCAACTGCGTCGCACGATACTGCGTGAACACCAGCACCTTTACCCCAGGTTCCACCGCCTCCAGTTGACGCAGCAATTCCGCACAGCAATCCCACTTGGAATCCTTGGTCAGGCCGCGCAATCGTCCCAGCAGCGTCTCCAGAAGCCCCTTCTCATTCTCAAAGAACGCCTTTGCCGGCAGGGCGAAATCCCTTGCCTCGCCGTCTTCGCCCTCGTCCTCAGTCCCGTTGCCCAGCAGTTCGCTGAGCTTCTGCACCCGTCCCGCCAGTGAATCAAATCGGCGTTGCAGTGTTGCCTCCAGTGCCGGCCAACTGCTGGCCGCGATCTTGTGGAACGTGTGCATCACCAATTGAACCACCAATTGGGTTCCACGATCGGAGTCGCGCACAAAATCGAGGCTCTTGAGGATGTACTCGGTCAGCAATCGGGAGACTTCTGTCTCTTCCACTGTCCACCGCACGTCATACGTCTGCGTGACGTGACCCTTGAAGATCGGCCGGCCATCCCAATCAACGGCGCGCGACTTCGGAGTCCGCGTCAGCGCCTCCATCAGCGCCGATGTCGTCAGCTGTCCCTCCGACCGCTTGCTGGGGTCGAACAAGTCGGGTCGAGCCAAGTAGAGAAGGTGCAGGAAACGCTCGTCGTCACCCTGATGCGGAGTGGCCGATAGCAACAACAGGCGGGGTGAGCGTGGAGTGTGATCGTTGTTATCGACATATCGGATCAGGCGGCTCTCCACGAGAAACTCGAAAAGCCGGTAGTTCGCTGTCTTGGCCAGCCGGTTATCGAGGAACTGGCGGCGGGCGGTCAACCGGTGAGCCTCGTCGCAGACGACGAGATCGAAGCCGCCCACCTGCTTCAAAAGCTCGCGGTAGTCGTCCCGCTTGATTCGGTCGAGGGGAGCAATAATCAGTGATTGAGTCTGCCAGCTCGCAAGCCGCTTCCCGTCGAAGTTCTCGCCCATGATGGAAAAGTTCAGGCCGAAATGTTCCTCCATCTCGTCCTGCCACTGGAGCGCCAGACCCGCCGGACAAACAATCATGATTCGCTGGGGTGGCTCACGGCGGATGATGCACGTGATGATCAGTCCTGCCTCGATGGTCTTGCCCAACCCGACATCATCCGCCAGGAGATGCCCGAAACGCTCGGCTGAGAGTACCTTGTCCAGCATGAATGCCTGATGCGGCAGGGGTTGCACTGCGGCCTTCGTGAACCCCCCTGTCAGATTGTTCTCCCCGATCACCAAACCCACCGCAAGCTTGCGCCGAAATGCCTCGATCTCGCCCCAACGACCGACAGTCGCATCTGCCAGCGGATCACCCACCACTTCCAATTGCTCCGGAGCGACACTCTCCAGGTTGTCGAGGTGGTCGAACGCCACCTGCAAACGCACCTCGCCAAAGGCATCCTCCTCCACGTAGCGCACAAGGCCGAAGCCATATTCCGGGTGCGCGCGGTGGATGACGCGGGTGTTGGGTTGAAGCATGTTGCTCATGCGGCGTTACCGGGGAGGCGCGGGCATACGGGCCCCGCGATGAGTAATGCCCATGTGGAGCAGCGGGATGTCGAAGTAAGGAAGCAACATTGGGCCGAGTATCTGATCCTCCATGATCTTGTTATGCAGCCATTCGCTGAGGCTGGCGAGCTCCTCGAACTTGGGAACAGCCGTGTCATATTCATCCATCCATCCGATTTTCCGTAAGGCGCTCCGAACAGGCGTGGAAACAAAGTAGGCTAACGGGCGGACTGCGGGATCAGTGATGACTTCAAGGCGCACAAGTTCGCGGATGACGAAAAACAGCGGCGACCCGGCGCTCTGGCCAAAGGTGCCAACCCACCGACTCTGATCCGGTCCGGGCAAAAAGCCTGTCCGAAGGAAGTGTGGGAGATGCGGTCCGCGACCACTTTCAACCAAGCCCATGAGAGTTGCCGGGAAGTAGTTTTCACAGACCATGCGACAAATCTTCCGAACATCGTAGAAAACTCTCCTCCAGAAATACGCGGCTTCCCCGCCCGCATTCAGATCCGTGAAATGAGCGGTGACAGCCTGGGTGAAGAGTTTCTTGGTTTCCTCCGAGAAATCACCCGCGCTGGTCCGCTCCCAAAACCGATTGGGACTGAGCCGTGCTTTCCAAAAGTCGCGCAACTCCGTGGCTTTTCGTCCGGCCGAGAGCAAGCAAGCGTAGCCGAATAGACGATACCAAAGCGCGTTGCCCTCATGATTGCCGTCGGGTTTGGCGACAGAAAGCAGGAGGCACTTCAATTCCTCCCGCCGCTCCCCCGCGCTCCCGATCGGCCCGCCATGAAACAAGGGCCAGTTGGCCTCACCCTCCACCGTGTAGTCGTCCATCGGCATGCGTCGCTGCTCCCACCACTTCCACAACTCCTCGACGGTCCACACATGCAATGGTTCCCGCACCGGATGCGGTGGATGGACAGGGGGCGGAAGTGTTTGTTCCCGGAGGGCGTCGTCGAACAACCGGAGAATGTAGGCACGAATCTGGTGCTGTTCTTCAGCGGTGAAGCGCGCCCGAAACCACCCACTCTCCGCAAGCTGCCACAGCCAGTTGGCGTCGTCTCTTTGGACGCGCAACACTTCAGCGAGGCCCTCCTTCAGCCCGCCCTTCAACAAATATCGCAACGCCGCAGTCCGCGTGTCATCTCCCTCAGCATTCAACACCCACTCCGCCATTTGCTCAACGCCGGCTTCAAGACGCGGGCGGCTCGCGAGGAAGAATTGGAGAGCAGTGCCAATGTAGGCCGCATTCAGTTGGCACCCATGAGGTGCGAACGCTGCCCGCATCGGTTCGTCTTGTTCAACAGCGGTCTGAGGCGCTGCTACCAACAACTGACTCGCCTTGTGCCACGAACCATCCGCGGCTTGGAACGACACGCCCTGCAATAGTTCAACGATCCGCGTATGCTCGCGCTCCTCGCGTTTGCCCGGGGGGCCCTTTTCAAGCCCCGTCAGGAACTCTGGTGTGATAACCTTACCCAGATACGATGCCATTTCCGGGTCTGCCCGCTTCTCGGTCCCTAATTCCCATTCAACAGCGGTGGCGAGGTGAATTACTTTCGCCTCACGAAGCGGGGCACCCACCCGTTCCAACACTGAGCCCACTTGGCTCTCGGAGCAGATAGTGCCGACAGCGACATTTTGTTGGAACTTAATCCAGCCGCTGATGATGTCGAAAACCACTTCGCGGTCGAGTGCGCCGCAAGCCAGAAATTGGACCTCGCCGATTCTAGCCAACGCTCTGTACTTACCCCAAAGACCGGTCGGCAGCGCAGCGCAGGCTCTGTAAAAATGTCGCATCCCCCCGGCCTTCGCACCCCAGAGAATGCACCGAGCAAGTTCAGCCACGACGCTCTTGTCATCAAGCCGGCACTTCTCCGAGAAATGCACGCCCAGAACTCTCCAGAGGCTTCCCCAGAACGAGTCTTTCGACGCACCCGCGCAAAGATCAAGCGCCCCTCGGAATGCCTCCCAGTCGGACTCTGCCCAATTCCAAAGCGCCACGAGGCGCGTGCAGACAACTTCACTGGCGTATATCGCAAGTCGCTTGTTCGTCTCCGATTCCCGTGCCAACTGCACCCTGCCCACATCTGGCACGAAAGGCCCGTTCACGGCGAAGCCATAGTCGGGAGTCTCGCGCGTAGGAGCTGTCACCCAGAAGGCGGGAATGTGACTCGGCAGCGGCCCAAAACCGTCGCTGTTTAGGCCGAGCAGGAGGGTGAGCCGATCCTCACCGGCCTTAGCAGTGGAGATCAATGCAAACGCGTTATCCAAGTTGCCGAGTGATTCAGGCATTTTCCCAAACTCAAACTGATCTCCAAGTATCGGTTTCGGGCGCCAAATCAACTCCCGATCGTTGCCGCCCTCTTCCGTGAAACGCAACCGCTTCAATCTGCGCGAGAAGATCACAAGAACAGGAGCCAGTTGGGTAAACAATCCCAACAGCTGATTTACCTCTGCTTCTCCGTCGGTGCGCAAAGGAAGCCGGATTATAGTTCCTCGACGCGCGTCGGTTGGCGCAATGCCTTCCAACGAGGAAAGCAAGTCGTTCCGTCGGCCGTCTTGGAGTCGAACCGGATAGATGCCACCTCGAATCACGCAATCTACACAGCCACTCAGGATCTCTGGCGCGTCGCTCGCAAGAAACACGCTTTTGAATCCGAGCCCAAATTTGCCGGTTAACGCCTTCCCGCCTTGTTGAACCGCGTCTCCTTTGTCCGAGATGGCTTGCACCAGCATCTTCTCCAAGTCGCGATCAAAACCGGCATCGCGAAGATTCAAGCCTGCCGCGCCTTGAAACTGGTTGATGGGGCGTCCCCAGTGGGCAAAGGCAATCCCGTCGGCTAGGTGCTTAACGATGAATCCAAGTTCCGTAGCTCGATTGGGCTCTTCGCCTAATCGCTCCAAATCAATAATGGCATCGTCGGCGTTCTGCCAAATCTCAAACGGGATTGAACTACATGTGTAGTGAAAATCCCCAATCTTCTGACGAACCCCAGCAAGCGTTGCCGACTGGGTCACGAGGTTGGTCGCAAGGATATCTCGCAACTCGCGCTTGGAATCCTGAAGTGCCGTGTAGGCAACATCGGGGACATCCCGCCTGTTCTCCTCGGCCTCGGCAACCTGCCGACGGGCTTCGTCCCACTTCAGCAGGACACGCTGCACATCGGGATTTCGCTGCGCCCCGATCTGGCGGAGGAAACCAAGAGCGGCATCCACTATTAAGTTCTGGGCGATACGAACATGAACCTGGTTAGCTCGGGCGAGCTCTTCAAAAAGAGGCCCAATGTCCACGTCGCGACGTAGTGCATTCTCTAGGACATGCTGGGTAACCGATTGCAGCGCCGCGACCATTGATTCATCAGACGGCATTTCAGTTCGGAGGGGCAGGCATCGGAGATGAAGCCGACAAAGGATAGGTTCCTGCTCAAAGTCGACCCTGAGTCCATCCTCCACCAAGAGATTATCAAATACCTGTTCTAATCTTGCGTCAAACACAGTCCCAAGAACCGACACCACCCTGGCATATGGGCCGGAGACGATTCCGACCTCGAAGTGCGTGGACTCCAACCTTTGACTTAGCGGAACAAAGCCAGCTTGATCCCTCTGCATAATCCAATCGAGGACTGCCGTTCGGGATGATGTTGTGAAAAACTCTCTAGCTAAGCTGAGCATTGCCGGTCCGGTCCCGAGTAGGCTAAGAAAAGATCCTACAGGATCGGGAACTAGGTCGACCTGCCTCCATGGGTAAAAAAACTGACGTAGCTGCTGTGCCAGCTCTGCATCAGTTTGTCTGGAGACATGGCGGGTTTGTCCGTCCAGCATTGTGATCGCGTCAGGGGCAGTAGGCCTGATAAATGTCAGTATTTGCGCGAGACGAGGGTCAAGCCGGTCGTCAGCATGGATGCCTGCGGTGGCGAATGTTAGCAATGAAGGAGACTTCCACTGCTTTCCCGCGCTAAGCAGGCGAACGCCATCGGTCCTTATCACTGTCTGGGTGAAATCGACGCCACAAGCTGCAACCGCGTTCAGGTAGCGCAGGAAGAGCTGCTCAAATGGCGGGCGGGCCTCAATGCTGCCACTTTGATGGCCGGCAGCCAGATGTTTAAGAATGGCTGCATAAGCAGCGCTTCCCACTGTGCCACCAACAGCGTTCAGGAACGCAGGCAGGTATTCTTGAACACTCTTTTCCCCGTTCAACACCTTCACTAAAGGCGCGATGGGTAGTTGGGTGGACAATTCCTCGCCTGCTAAGCCCAATGTCTGCACCCATTCGTTTGTCTGCTCTGCGGTCCATTCTCCAGCGAGGCCGGTAGAAAACGTGCTGTGCGACTTGAGCCTCGTGGCAAGTAGAGCGAACGCATCCTTGGCTGGCGGCAGTATCTTGCTTTTGAATTTGCCGAAGCTCGGGTGGTTTTGAGCCTCGTCCTTCAGCCGTCTCACGGGCACAAGGTCGTCAAGGACACTGTCCGGCAACCTCTCCAATTCCCCTTCAGCGCCGGGCAAATGAATTAAGACTAACGGCGCAGCTGCCGTGCCATCAGACCGCGGTAGCCATGAAGTTTCGCTGATGCGATCACGTAACTCCTTCCGTGGGTCTTCGAGATGACCAATGGCAATAAGGATGGCCTTCCACCACTGTGCTGGCTCCGGCTGGTCGAGCGCGATCTGAATGACCGCTTCCCAGCTCAGCTTGTCCACCAAGCGTGTCGTTCCGCTCGGGCTGGTGAACTGCCGAGAGTATCCAGCACGGTCACGAAGCCGCGTCACGACGGTGTTGAAATCAGACGGCAAACCGTCGAACGTATCATCGTTTATGTACGTGTGGCGGCGAGCGCACACCCGCTCGTTTCCTGCGGTTTCATGGATGTTCAAACCACGCAACACATCCACGTCATTGAATTCAAGCAGGAGGGTGTCGCAGTCTTCGTCTGATAGGTCGGCGCAATCCACGTTTGCAGGACCGGTCTCTTTGATAAGCGCTTGGACGGAGTCGGCCGAGATAGCTTGCAGCTTCAGTCGACGCTCCTGGTCTTCATTGAGCGCCAACTGCCCGGCAGTGTGTGCTGAAATGAGCCGCCAGCCTCGATCTGCTGTCGTCAATGCCTTGCTTGCCAGTTTGGCATACACGCCTCGCCCACTAGCTTCCCAGAACATCGACGCATCATTCGCCCACTCCGAAGCCTGCCCGTGAATCAGGCAGCGAAGCGCAGCCCAGCCGTTATCATCGCTTAGCCTAGCCTTCAATAGCTGCTCAAAGAGCGGCTTACGGTCGGTAAACTCTTCCGCCAATCGGAGTGCATTTCGCAGCAGGGAGACACAGGCTGCTGCATCGCAAGCGGAGGAGCCAAAGTCCAGAATATGCCCCACCTCCGGAGTGATGAGCAGCAGCTTCAGCGTCGGCGCAGCCTTCGCGAGGTCCACTACCCATTCTTTGCCGCCCGTGAAGACCAGGCCTTCCCCCGTTGCCGCTTGCAGTTCCGCGAAGGTGATCGCTGAGACGACTCCGCTGGGAGTGCACGCAGCAAACAAAGGCAGTTCCGCAATGGCTTCCGTCCAAGCAGGCTGAAGGGGTTGACAGGGTTTAAGCAGGCGAACGACGATGGCCGCGCGCTGTCGAACCGCGACTTCATCATCAAGGTACAGTCCGCCCAAGCTTTGGAGAAGCGGCAGCAGGCTTTCCCAGTCGAGCGATCCCTTGCCATCTGCGTTCCGAAATTCCCTCCAGACCAAAGCCACCGGCAGCCTAGCCTCGGCCAGGGTGCGGACAATTCTGGGATTGACCTCGGTCGAAGAATGCGGCAGGCGGATGTAGCTTTCGTCTGGTAGCCGCTCAAAGAATTGGTTCCACAGCTCACGCAGATCCTTGTCCTCCGGCATTTGTTGGTTCAACATGCCGTTCGCCAAGTGCACCAAGCTGCTAATCGTTCGTGTATCTGCTCCGACCTTGTCCGGAATGAGCTTGAGGAGGTACTGCACACGAGGTGTTCTCTGGAAAGCCGAAGCATCGACGGCTCCAAGTAACCCCGACAGATCTTCGTCACTCGGCTTTTCCGGGACGCTATCAGCGAGCTTTGGCTTCCCTTTGAAGGAAACCGAGGCTTCGCCACACAGGTGCGCGAGCGTGGGGAGAAGCTCGAACAGCTCGGTTTCTGGGAAGTCAGGCTGTGGGAGTTCCAGCCACCGAGGGAGGGGCATGCCAGTTGCGATCCATTCTTCGCGCGCCCACTCGCCTCCGCCTATTTTTAGCCGAAAAATGAAGCGCTGCCCGAGGCACATCGAACCACTAAGCTTCTTCAAAGTGGTTGATCTTGCCAGGACCTCCACCAGTGCTTCGATCTCAGTCACCTTCATCTCCTCCTGTTGCACGAAAGCGCAAAGACTGGGCAGGACGAGCGGAGCCACAACCTCGTGCAATAGAGTACGATTCCAAAGCTTTCGGATTGCCTCTTGCGAGTCTGTAGTCTCGAACGTTGCCTCCGGTGGCAGGTCGGAGAATTGCTCTATGTCACGGCGACCAGAGTCCACGAAGAAGTGCCCGTGCAAGAAGAGGCCGTAGCTCCATTCACCCTTGATTGAATGGGTTTCGGGCTCGCCGAGCGGAAGAAAGACTGCTGACTGAACGCGCACCTGATTCTCGATAGCGCGCTGCCGAACAAAGAGCACCGCACCATGCTCGGCCGCTTTGTCAGGACGAGGTTCCTCACCGCCATTTTCAGTTTGGACAAAAGGCCGAGGCCAGGACTTATGCTCCTGCCACCGAACCGCGCTCTCGGTCGCAGGCACCATCTCGAGACCTCGAAACCCAGCCGCTTTAGGGCTCGCGTCGCCTGCCAAGACTGATATTCCGCCCTTCAAAGTTACCGTTCCGGAATCAAGTGGGGTACTTCGATTAGCTAGAAACATCATCCGTTGGCAATGCGGTTCGACCTTGAAGTCCAGAATTGGCTGAATCGATTCCGCCTCCTGAGCGCAAAACCGAACGCGGCGCAAACGTCTCAGGAGCGGCAGAACCTCGACGATCCGGCTCTCCCATCCGGGGCCAAAGAGTGCATCGTAAGGTGGAAGACCGCCTGCAATGCCGGCAGGCCACTTCGGTAGGATTGGACTAACGCCGTCGAGCAGACGCTCAGTGCGGAATGGAATCCACAATCCAAACCAGCGCCCGGAGTTTAGCACAGAGCGGACAAGATTCTCGAACTCCCTGCGGTCGCACTGCTTGCTCTGCTTCCACTGTTCATCCCAATTTTCGTGAAAGCCTTTGCCTGTATCGCGGCTGGTCCAGGGATGGAGCAAGTCAAAGGGCGGGCTTCCGTTGTCTTGTTGTGTGAAGTTGGCCGATGAGAAGTAAAAAAAGGCTTCCGCCCAGTGGAAGACGCTTTTCAGCCCCAGACCGAACCTGCCGACGGTCGCGGCTTGGCCGCCTCGAATGCTGGAGCCGTAGGAGGAAATGCTGTCTGCATCGGTTGCCGTGAAGTCTCCATCGTTTAGAAGACATAAGCCGGGTGTTCGCAGCAAAACGTGCTGAGCTTTCGGAATGCCGCAAGTCAGGAGAAAGACCACTTCCGAAGCATTTGCGCCCTGCACACCTCCTCCGGCATCATCAGCGTTCTGCAAAAGCTCTTTGAGAATTGGGAAGCCGCCTTTGTATCGCTCCCGAAGATCGTTGCGGATTTGTTCGATGTGAGCCGAGAAAGGTTGTCGTAATCCTGGCATAGTTGTTTGTAGTGGCATCCCACAGGAAACTGGCCTCCGGGCGTCATTGGAAACTCTGGTTCGGTCAATGAGCCCCTTGTCAAAAGACAGGGGAAGATGCAAGACATCAACTCAACTGCATTGAGGCTGTCGGTCTTCTAGCAACTTTGCAACCCCATTCCCAGCCATCCCCTCTCCAAGCTGGTTCGGGAGCACGACTCGCAGAACGACGTCCGCTCCTTCTCCCACTGGAGCCATGTCGTCTCCCTCATCGCCTCCAAGACCATCCATTGCTTCGGACTCAACGACCTCTGCGACCAGACTGACATCCAGTCCGGCGTCCTCAGCACGCTTCGCGACGCCACCCCCGCCCGTCGCAACGCCCTTTGCCACGCCAACAAGAGCCGGCCTGTCGCCATCGCCGAGGGCTCGTTCTGCCAGACCCTCTCGCATTTGCCCCAGCGTTCCCTCTGGGTTCGCCAAACGAACCTTCCCCGGCAAGCCTGGCAAGCTTAGCAAGGCGTTCCACATCAGCTGGGCGTGATGCCACGCAACGGTGCCTGTGCGTCGGCCCATCCGGCATCGGGCCCGAGGTCGAGCAAGGCGAGCAGCGTGTAGGCGGCGGTTTCGTTGCGTTGCCTCGGGCCAAACTGAAGGGCGGTGAGTGCATCGACTGCTTCGGCGAGCCGTTTCTTCCGGGCAGCGGCCTTGCGGCTGGGTTTGTCAGCGGGCATGTAGGTGCTTGGTGACCAGGAGGTCGATTTCCTCCTGCGATAGGTCGAGGGATTTCATTTCACGGCCCATCGCCTCCAGCGTGTCGCGGTTTGGATAGGCGAGAGTGCGCAGGTCGGTGGCGTTCACCTGAGTATGGCCGCTGAAGCGACGGAAATACTGGTCAACCACGGTGGAGTTCAGGAAGGCGAACAGGCCACAGGCCAAGGTGCGCTCCAAGCCGTGGCCGCCGGCGTGGAAGTAATTCAGGTGATTCTCAAATCCAACCCACTCGGCCTTCACCCATTCCGGGTCGTACAGGCAGGCGACGAGGCGGCGGCGCTCTTCCTTCGAGGTGAAGCGCTTCGTGAGCACATACACGCCGGAGGGCACAAGCCACGGGCGGGTCTCGTCGTTGTCGAGGATGGCGTTGGGCTTGCGGGCGTCGAGCCTGGGCCAATGGATGGTGCCGCCGTTGAAGTGGCAGGGATAGAGCAGCGGCACGGTGCCGCGTTTGGGCTCCTTCCGCAGCGCATTCTTGAGGCGGAAGTCCACGACGCGTCCGGTGGAAATGGTGAGGCCCAGCGAGGCAAGGCTGGTGTGCAGCCCGTTCATCGTTTCCTTGGCCGTCGCGTGGCTGGCTGCGGAGGGGATGTGGATGAACCTCTCGGGGTCGCGCGGATGAACGACTTCGACGAAGGGAATGACGGATTCGGAAACTTCGTCGCCATGCTCCCCGCTGCTGCTGGAGACGGTGATGTCGTCGGATTGATTTCGCCCCTTCACGGCGTGGAAAATGATGTTCTCCTGAAGGACGCTATCCTCACGAAACGCGGCTTGGCGTGACTCGAAGACGTGAAGGCGGCGCAGATCCAGTTGGCTCAAGAAGTCCTCGCGGAACGGGCGGAAGTAAGGGCCGTGACAGAAGCTCCTTGGCGTGATGCCGACGAGTTGCCCTCCGGGGACGAGCAGGCGCTGAATGAGCGCGATGAAACCGGTGTAAAGGTTACTGGTCTCGATGCCAATGGAGCGTAGGGCGCGCCGTTCGGCAGAGTCCGTGCCTATCTTGCGGTAGGGGGGATTCGAGATGGCGGCGTCAAAGGTGGGTGGATGCGTGCCGAACAAATCACCGGCAAGACGCGCCGACATTTCCTGGATGAAGTCGGCGTGATGAATATCGAACGTGAAGCGGATACCTTTGCCAGCGCAGCGATGCTCGCACTCGCGCAACGTCGCAACCAATGCGTCCAGGATTTCACCGTCGAGCTCGTAGAGGGTTGCTTCGATGGCACGAACACCGTCGTCCCGTTCACAACATCGGGAGACGAACGCGGCGGTGAGCGCGCCAGCGCCCGCGCCTGCATCGAGCAAGCGCACCGTTCGCGGGAGGGGCCCGAACAGCGAAGCCATAAAGTCAGCCACAGGCGTCGCGGTGAGGAACTGTCCAAGTTCCCCCTGGCGACCTCTGGGGCTTTCGATGGCCATGAGGTTCATGGTGTCAGGCTACCGAGCTGAGTTCCGTTTAGCCGGACTTTCGCAACTGGGCCCTGTTTCCACCGAATTTTCCCAGAAGGCCGGCCCGAAACCCCAACAAATCCATCCTTTTGGAATCGAATCGAGCTTGTAGTGCAGACCCAACCCCTTCCCA
>CAIRNV010000477.1 GCA_903880005.1 uncultured Verrucomicrobiota bacterium
CAGCGGTTGTGGAACCACGAAATACACGAAATACACGAAAACCCGAGGCCACAAGCCCAAGGCAAGGGGTGCCGCATCGGGCGTTTCGTATCCGGACGTTCCAAGGTTAACGCCTAGGGCCGGGTGCTCTTACCCGGCGGAAACGTGGCAGAGCCGTCTCGGCTCTGGCTGGATCACCTCCAGCGGCAGGATGCCGCTGCCACTCTGCCCCAGAGACGCTCGGAAGTGCGGCATCCTTGCCGCCGCGTGAGGGCACGCGGCCTACAGCATGGGCCAAGCATTTGGCTCCACCTGAGGGTCTGACTGATCCCCACAACCACCGCCGTTTTTAGGATCACTTCCCTCCCAACTGCATCGTTCCGGCTAAAGCAATCCGCGCTCGTCGATCTCGGCCTCGTCCAAGCCGAGGTAGTGGCCCAACTCATGGAGGTACGTGACCCGGACTTCCTTGCGGTACGTCTCCTCGTTCTCCTCGGCGAATTCCCAGAGGTTCTCGTAGAACAACAGGATCTGGGGTGGCAACGGCGGCGGGCCTTCCCAGGGGGTCCCCTCCGCCTGCCCCGTGAACATGCCCAGCAAACCGTCGTCCCAGCCCTCCGCCACCAAGGCGTCCGATGGCCAAGGGTCTAGCACGAGCGTGATGCCCTGCGCCCGTTCGCGAAGGCCCTCGGGCAGGGATTGCATCAAGCCCTGCACCTCCTCGCGCGCCACCTTCACCAGCCATTTCGCGGTCGCGTCCATGCCTCGTCTTCTTCCCTGTGCCTCGTCACTCCCAACCCAACCCCACCCGGCGCGCCCAGTCCTCGAAGTAATCGCCCGCCGTGGGCCCGTGGAACGACATCACCCGGGGCTCGTATCCGCCGAGGTGGTAGTACTTGCCGGGGATCACGTAGCCCACGTAATCCCCGTTGAAGCTCGTGACGGCCACGTGACGCCCCCGGGCGAGGCCTTCCTCCCGCAAGGGCGCCGACAACTCGCCGCTGAAGTCGCATGGCATGGACAGCCAGGTCGCATCCCCCACGTGCACGGCCTGCATGAAGGTGGTGGGCCGAACCGGGACGACATGACGCGACAACCACGGCCGCACGCGGAGACCTTCCGTCAGCCGCAGGTGCAACGAGGGCAACGTCAACTCAACCCCGGCTGCACCCAGCCGCGCTGTCTCGCGAAACGTCATGCGTCCCAGGGCTTGCAGGGTTTGCTCGCCCAGCGCACGGCCCACGCGCCCGACGCGCTCGCCGGACGTGGCCGCCCCGCCGGGCTGCGCTGACTGGCTGCCCACGGCCCCGGCCATGAACAGGGCCAAGCCGCCGGTCGCTTGCTCCACCACGTCCGACCACGCCCCCGGGTAGTCCCGGTCGAACTGCATGTTGTCCGAGCCGAGCAAGGTGGCGTGCGCCCCAAAGGCCCCCAGCACGGCCGTGGCACCGTCCGCACGGCGCACGGCCAGCAGGCCCATGTGGCCGTCCGTGCGCCCGGCCGATCCCACCAACCGGTTCCGAACCCATTCCGGGGCCTCGAAGCCCCCGGTGGCGACCGTTGCCGGGGCGAGGTTGGACACGGCGGAACGCGCCGCCTCGACGACGCACCGCGTCATCCAGGTGCGTATCCCGGGCTGGAAGGGTCCCGCGAACATCTCGGGAACCGGGCCCTCGCCCCATCCGCCGAGGCTCGAGTGCGTGTGCGTCGCGCCCAGATAGACCTGCTCTCGTCGCAGCCCGGGTGCTTGGGCCAGGGCTCGACACGCGGCGTCGGCCACCTCCCAGGGCACGATCAAGGCGTCCAAGGCCACCCAAACCACCCGTTGCCCACGAACCTCAACGGCCAGCGCCTTCGCCCACACGTCGTGGGCCACGCCCGTTGCCGGGCGTCCCTTCCGGGCCCCATACCCGGCCAAGGGGACCATCCGGAACCGTCCCGACTCCGGGTCGTCGTCCACGCCCAACGTCGGCGTCAGCTTGACCTTGGCCCAACCAGCCCGCACCGGGCCGTTGGTGGAGAAGCGCGCCGCGGCGGACTGCTCCCAGCGCCGCAGCGTCTCCTCGTGGTACGACGTCGCGAGATAGGGCGTGCGGTCCAGGGGCTGGAGGCACGCCACGAGCAAGACGGCGAGCCCAAGGGCGAGGGCCTTGAGGAACTTCTTCATGATCTTCGCGCCGGCTTCATGCCCCTTACCTCGCCAGCTCATCCGCCGTCCACGGCGTGTCGCGTTCCCCGGCCTGGGCACGCACCGCGCGGACAAGGTCCACCGGGACTGGAGGTGCCCCGTCCCCGAAGGCCTCGCGAACATGGCTGAGGACGTCGGCCACTTGCTCGTCGGTGAGGCCGCCCATGGCGGGCATGGGGACGGCGGCAGGGCCCGTGCCGTAGGATTGCCCGGCCACGTGGATGGGGCCCGCCAGGCCATGCAGGACAATCTTGGCCAGCCGGGTTGCGTCCCCCTTCACCCATTCGCTCCCGACGAGCGGCGGGTACACGCCGGGCAATCCCTTCCCCCCGGGCTGATGACACGGCAGGCAGCCCATTTCATAGACGGCGGCCCCCGGATGAACCCGGGCTGGGGCCGCGCCTTGCAAGTCACGCAGGTACTTCTGCCCGGCGGGGCCCTCGATGGGGAGCGCGCCCTGGGCGAGCGCGGGGGCCCATTGGGGTTGCAACGCCCGGGCCGCCTGGCGGATCGCATAGTCGAGGAAGCCATCGCGCGGGGATTCCAGGGCGCGCATCGGCACCTGGATCGCGTCCAGGCCCGGCGCATACGTGGAGGCGACCACCGCCTCGAGTCGCACGCGCGCGGATTCATCCTTCGCGGCCTTGCGCAACCCCGCCTTGGCCTCCGGCAAACGGTCGGCCCACATCCCCGCGACGCGCGCCCCGTACGCGCGCACCCGGTGATCCTTCGCGTCCAGCAACCGTTGCAGGGCCCTCGCGTCGGGCGCCTCGTGGGCCTCGCGCACGCCGATCGCCTCCAACCACAATCGTTCCACCTCGGGCGACGACGCGTCCAAGCCGTTGGCCCAGGCGTCCACGGCGGCGACGGCGGCGGCCGCCGGGGCCTCGAACAACAGGCGCTTCGCCTGTTGCCGCACCCAACGTTCCGGCGACGCCAGCTCCCGCGCCAACTCCGGCGGCGCCATGCCCGCGAGCTTCGGAGGCCGAACGGGAGCCTTGCCCTTGGCCGACACGCGCCAGATGCGCCCCCGGGTCCGGTCCCGCTTCGGGTCCGCATGGCTCGCCTGGTAATGGCCGATCACCGGGTTGTACCAGTCGGCGACGTAGATGGCCCCGTCGGGCCCCACGCTCACGTCCACGGGCCGGAAGGCGCCATCGGACGACCGGAGGAGCTTCGGCAACTGGGTGGTCTTGAACCCCGCCCCGTTGTCCTCGAACCGGTGCGCCTCGATCACGCCGCCAAAGTATCCCGCGATCAAGGCGCAGCCCTGCAACGAGTCCGGCAACGCGCGCGTCCCCACGATGTCGATGGCCGTGGTCTTGGGCGACGTGTCGAACAAGGCGCCCAACGGATGGTACTGCTCCGGCGACATCCGATAGGACTGGTCCGCGGAGGTCTCGGATCCGCTCCCGATGGGGCTGGCCCCGCGGACCATGCCGGGAACGGTCCAGTAGCCGTGGGGGCGGTCGCCCGACTTGTGGAACACCTGCCCGAAGTCATCGAAGGCCACGCCCCAGCAATTCGCGCCGGCCATGCCGCCTCCAAAGAACCCGTCCAGCCGCAACGTCCGCGGCCGCAGCCGCCACACCGCCGCCCGGTCCAACCGCGCGATCCCCCATGGCGTCTCGACCCGCGACATCGCATGCAGGCCCTGCGTGAACCACAGGCTGCCGTCGGGCCCATGCGAGATCGAGTTCACCAACTGGTGCGTGTCACCGATGCCAAACCCGCTGAACAACACCTGCCGCACCTCCGCGCGCCCGTCGCCGTCGGCGTCCTTGAACCGCACGATCTGGTCGAAGTCGCATGCCAACACCCCGCCCTCGGATGGCTCCACCCCCTGGACCATCTTCAAGCCCTCGGCATGCCTCCATGACTTGTCGGCCCTCCCGTCGCCGTCGGTGTCCTCGAGCACGAGGATGTAGTCCGCCGGGGCCGCCCCCGGACGGGTGTGCGGATAGCTCGGCGAACACGCCAGGTACATCCGGCCGCGCTCGTCCCACGAGATCTGCGTGGGCTTCACCACGCCGTCGCGCTCCGACGCGAACAACCTGACCTCCAGCATGTCGGCCGGGGAAAACGACGCCAGTTCCTCCTCGGGCGACGACGCCCCGGCATCGATCGCCGCCGCCGGCGGCAACGGCGCGACGGGCGTGGCGGGCACGGGCGTGCGCCCCAGGGCAAGGTCGTGGATGCGGGCCTCCGCCTCCGCGATCATCGGCTTGTGTTGCTCGAAGGCCTGCTTCAACGACGGCTCGTTGCCGGAGCCCGTCGCGAACTTCTGCGACACGCGGTCGCCATAGACGAAGGACCAGTTGGCCGGACGCCACGTGTCGAACCACAGCCGGTTCTTCCCTGCCGCCTCATTGCGAACCCGTTCCAGGGTCCCGGGCGCCACGGTGGACGGGGCCGCGCCCAACTCGGCGGCCACCGCCGCCGCCACCACCCTCAGGCCCTCGTCGTTCAGGTGCATCCCGTCGTCCGTCAACCGCGCCGCGCCGGGCCCGCGCCGCGACAGGGCCCGCACCAGGTCCACGAACACCGCCCCGCGCTGGCGCGCCACGCCGCGCACCGCCTCCGCGTAGGCCGCCACGTCCCCGTTCCGGAGGGACAAGTCCGGCGCGTGCGACACCAAGGGCCGCTCGAACGGCATGGGCGACACCAGGACAATCCGCCGCGTCCGCAGGGACACCTGATCCAGCAGGCGGTGGTACGCCGCGACGAACTCCGGCAACCGCGCCGGGCCGTCGAGGGCCTCCACCTGCCCAAACTGCGCGACCACCAGGGTCGCGCCGGCCCGCTCCAACTGCGGCGTCCATGCCCCGAAGTTCAGGTCGCGCCATTGCTCGTACACCGTGTCCGCCTCCCAGCCCATCCAGCGAAAGCGGGGCTTCTTCGCCGCCCACGCCACGGCCAACAACGCCTCCAGGTCGCCCGACTTCTGGTGCCGCACCGTGTTTTCCTGGCCCACGAACGCCACCGTCTCGCCCTCGCCCATCTGGAACCGACCGCCCTCGAACGGCCCCGGTGGCAACAGGGGTTGGGCGTCGCCAAAGCGACCCATCACCTCCGCCTCCGGCGCGATCGCCGGGCGCGCGACCTCCTCGACGGTGATGTCCCGGAACGAGATCTCGGCCTTGCATCCCCCGTGGATCTGCAACGCGATCAACCCCGAGGCCTCCACCGCCGCGTTGGTCTCGATCCACACCGCCGTGCGCGTCCCGTTCAACCGGAGCACGACCTGCGGCCCGATGGCCTCCACCTCGTATCGGTTCCATTCCCCCGGTCTCTCGATCCGCGCGACGAGGTTCGAGTCCGCCTGGGCCATGAAGCGGTTGCGGCGCGACTCGTCATAGAGGCTGCCGGAGTACCCGGCCCCAATGTCCGCCTGGAACCCCGACATCTCGTTGGGGGGCGACGTGATCCGCCGCGACCGGAACTGCACGCCTCCGTTGACGAAGCCCTCGCTGCCCACCAGGCGGTAGTCGAAGCGAAGCACGAAGTTGGTGTAGGGCCGCGTCGTCGCGAGGAACTCGTTGCGCGGGTTGCCCGACATCGAGCCGCCCACGATGACCCCGTCGCGCACGCGCCAGGTCGTGTTGGTATCCCCTTCCCAGCCCGACAACGACCTCCCATCAAACAACGGCACGGGCGCGGCCGAGGCCGCCACCGTCCACGCGATGGACAGCCCCCATGCGAGGGCCCGCGACGGGGTCAGGCCATGAAGAAACCGGGCGGGGAAACATTCGGGGGACGGCATGCCTGTCTTCTATCCAACCCCCATGCCCGCCAGCAAGCCATCGCCTGCAACCCTGATCCCCGCGCAAGCCGTTTTGGAATGCCCGGTTCTCGCCTCGCGTGACCCCGCCGGAGGGTGGGTCTGCGTGACATCGGTTGGTGGAGATTCGCCCGCGGAGACGCAGAGACGCGGAGACATGGGCCACCAACCTCTGCGTCTCCGCGCCTCTGCGGGATTTTTTGCCTCATGGACGTGGGTACGTTCCGCGACGGATTTCAATGGCATCGCCCGCTGGGTGAAATCGGCCGGTGGAGATTCGCCCGCTGGGCCGCGGGGTTCATGCCCATCCGCTACGATGGCGTGTTGGCACGCAGCCTGCCGCATCCCGCACGCTTGTGAATCGAGAGATTCCCGACTCCTTACGCGGGGATTTGGGGGCCCCGGGGAGTTTGGCGCCAGATGACCGGAGGGATCCCGCCGCATGGCGTCGCGCGGATGCGGCCGGCGAATTCGCCCTCCACGCCGTCGTCGGGGCTCGATAGGGTTTCGCCATGCTGGATGACTCGGTGGGCAAGCTGAAGCGGCTGAAGGCGGACGTGACGGCGTCCTTGAAGGACGACACGGCCGCCACCCTGGCCGCCCACGAGTCGGCCCCGTTGAGCCGCCCGGCGCGGTTCGCGCATTTCTGGGGCTTGGTGGGCCGGTTCTATTGGCGCAACCGCTGCCAGGTGCGCGCCTCGGCCCTTGCCTACACCACGCTGCTCGCGCTCGTGCCGTTGCTGGCCGTGTCGCTGACGGTCGCGTCCCTCGTGTTCGACGCGCGGAGCGACACGTCGCGCCAGAAGCTCGCCGGCGTCCTGGAACGGGTGGTGGATCAAGTGGCGCCCACGCTGGGGTTGTCCGACGCGGCGGCCGCCGCGCCGGGGCAAGCGGATGCCGGGGCGTCGCGACGTGCCGAGATCGCGTCCCGCATCCTGGACTTCGTGGGTAACATCCACTTCGGGACCATCGGCGTGACGGCCATGATCGGGTTGGTGTTCGTCGCGATCTCGCTGCTGCGCACGATCGAGGCCGCGTTCAACGACATCTGGGGCGCGGAGCGCGGGCGCGGGTGGTTCGAGTCCATCATCCTGTATTGGGCGGCGATCACGCTGGGGCCGGTGGTGTTGCTGGTCGCGACCACGTCGGGCTACCTCAACGCCCTGGCGGGAAACGGGTCGGGCCTCCTCCAGAAGATACCGGGCGCGGCCTTGCTGCAGGCCCAGTTGATCCCGGTGCTGGTGGTGTCGATGGCCCTGGGCTTGCTGTACAAGGTGATGCCCAACACGCGGGTCCAGTGGCCGGCGGCGCTCATGGGCGGGTTGGTGGCCGGGTTCCTGTGGTGGCTCAACAACCGCCTGGGGGTGTTCTACAACACGCGCGTCATCACCTACTCGAAGATCTACGGGTCCCTCGGCGCCGTGCCGCTCTTCCTCCTCGGCCTGTACTTCACGTGGATGATCGTGCTGTTCGGGTCGCAGGTGGGGTACGTGTTCCAGAACCGCCACGCCTACTTGCAGGAGCGCATGGCCGAGCGGGTCCATCACCAGGCGCGGGAATTCGTCGCACTGCGCTTCATGGCGGAGATCGGGCGCTGCTTTGATCGCGGCCTCCCCTCCCCCTCCGTCGAGCACCTCGCCACCTCCCTCGCGGTCCCCGCGCGGCTGGCCTCGCAAATCCTACAAGCGTTGGCCCAGGCGAACCTCGTGGCGGAGACATCAGGACCGGATCCGGGCTTCAAGCCTTCCCGGCCGCTCGCAAGGATCGCCGTGGGCGACATCCTCGCGGCCCTGCGGACGGGGCAAGGGGCGGCGCTGCCCACCGCCGCCGACCCCACCCGCCCCGTCGTGGCCGCCGAGTTCGACGCCATCCGCGCGGCGGAGGCCAGCCATGCGGGGCGCGTGACGCTCGCGGACCTCGTCCAAAAGCTGCCGGAGGCGTGATCCGTCCCGACTCGGCCGGAACGATACAGTTCGGAGGGCAGTGATTGCGAAGCAGATGCTTGCGCAAGCCGAGGACAGAGCGAGGCGCGGGCCAGTACCAGGCCCGTAAAGAGCGAACGACGAAGGATTTGCGCAAGCAGATCGAGCAAGCACGACCGACCCAACTGAACCTAAAAACGGCCGTTGGGGCGGGGATCAGCCATCCCCCCGTGGAGCCGAAGGCTCGGCCCGTGCCGTAGGCCGCGTGCCCTCACGCGGCGGCAAGGATGCCCCACCTCC
>CAIRNV010000478.1 GCA_903880005.1 uncultured Verrucomicrobiota bacterium
CCCTCGATCCCTTGCCACAACACGAGCCCGAGGTTCGGGTCGGTCGCGTCCTCTGGATGCCCGGCCAACGCCAAGGCCACGGGCTCGCCCGACGCCGGATCGAGCCGCGCCAGCATTCCCGCAAGGTACAGGCGAACGAGGGCCGACCCGTCCTCGCGCGCCATGGATGTCCATGCCGCGACGATCCTCCTTTGATCCGCGTCGGGAAGGGGACGGCCTTGCGCGGTGGCGAGGCGGTCGCCCAGCAAGCGAACGGCCCAGCTCCGCACATGCTCGTCCCGGTCACGCAGGCAACGGACCAGGGCCTTCACGTCCAAGGCCCCTGCCCCGTTCAACGCCCACAACGCCCGGAGCCGAGCCCGTCGGTCGCCCGAACCCGCCAGGGCTGCGGCCAACGTCGCGCGCGCGTCGTTGTCCATGCCGCCCCGCAACGCGATCGCCTTCCGCGCCGCCCGCGACGCCCATTCGGATTCCCCCACGACGGCCTTGGCCAACGCCGCGCCGGTCCAGCGCATCGCATCCGTTTCCCCGGCGGGGCCCGCCTTCGCCGCCGCCGCCGGTTCCTTCGCCGCCGCACCGGCCCATGCGATCCGCTGGATCCTGCCGGACCCGCGATGCACGCCGTCGTGCTCGTGGCATTCGCCGGTGTCGGACCAATCGGCCACGTACACCGCGCCGTCCGGGCCCTCGACCAGTTCGATGCCGCGAAACCACGGGTCGTCCACGCGCAGCACGTCGGGCTCGTGCCGGCCGACGTAGCCGGCGCCCGAGCGTTCGAGGCGTTCCCGGTTCATGCGACGGCCATGGAGGTTCCACGTGTACAAGCCATCGCGGTAGGACCGGGGCCAGTTCGTCCCCTGGTACACGAGCAGGCCCGCGTGGGCATGGCCGCCGCCCAAGGCATCGCTGCCCGCCGCCGCCGCGCCGTCGTCGCCCGCCCGGGACTTCGTCCAGCCCGCGCCGGCGTCGAAGTGGAGGTGGTCCGCGTGCTGGCCGATCAGCGCATAGGAGCGGGGGTTGACGTCGTCGCCGTGCATCCGCTGGAAGTGGGCGCCGGGAATCGCGTGCCACAGGTGCCCGATGACGGTGTTGATGAAGAACGGCTCGCCCTCGGCGTTCCAGTCGAGGCCCCAGGGGTTGGTCGTGCCATGGCACACCGCCTCCACCACGCCGGATCCCGGGTGAAAACGCCACACGCCGCCCCGCATCTCGACCCGTGACGCCATGGGCTGGCCCGGGCGGCCGATGCGCGCCGCGCTGGAGATGCCCACGCGCCCCCACAACCAGCCGTCCGGACCCCACTTCAGGCCGTTGGCAAACGTGTGGCGGTTGCCCGTCGTCGTCTCGAACCCGTCCAGCACGACCGTGGGCGGCCCATCCGGCACGTCGTCGTGGTCGCGATCCGCGACGAACAGCAACCGAGGCGGGCACAACACGTAGGCACCGTCGGCGACGGGCTCCACCGACGTCAGGATCGACGCCCGATCCCAGAACACCTTCCGTGCATCGGCCCGGCCGTCGCGGTCGGTGTCGGCGAGGATGACGATGCGGTCGAGGAGGTTGGTGGCGAAGTGGACGCCGTTTTCGGCGTAGGTGTAGTTCTCCGCCACCCAGAGGCGTCCGCGGAGGTCGAACGCCATGGCGATGGGCTGTCGCACGTCGGGCTCGCCTGCGAACAGGTTCACTTGAAACCCTTCGGGCAC
>CAIRNV010000479.1 GCA_903880005.1 uncultured Verrucomicrobiota bacterium
GACGCGGCGCAGGAGACGCTGGTGGCGACGTTGGGGAGCGTGACGGTGGTGCCGGAGCCGATGAGTGCGACGGCGGCGACGGGATTGGCGGCTGGGTTGGCGGGGTGTTGGCTGGTGAGGCGCCGCCGGCGGGGCGCGTGAGGGTCTGCCGCCTGGAGAACAGGGCGGTGCAGTTGGGTCCGTCGTGCTGGCTGGATCTCCATCCGCGAGAGCCTCGTTGCTCGCTCGTTATGGGCCTCGAACCGGCCCGCGCCTTGCTCACTCCTCGGCATGCAGAGGCACGGATGAAGGCCAACCTGGGAGGCCCCATCCATGACGCAGGTGCCCAGAGCCCACGACGCCCATGAATCCGTGTGATCGGTGTCGTCCGTGGTGCTTGGCTCTTTGCCCCTTTCGGCCGGCGCCCAGGACCACGAGCAGAGGCCCGTGGCCCACACCCATCTCACCTGCGGTGTGGGGTCTCGAATTCCCGTTTCAGGTTTGATGGGGCCGGTCCGGCTGGCTGGACACGTCAACAGGCCAGCAAGCGGTGACGGCAAGGTTCCTCGCAAACAAGAGGTGCGGCGGCTCGTCGCCCGGACGCCATCCGAGGCATCGCGTCATGTCGCATTCGCGGATCGTTGCCTCGGCGTGTTGTAGCGGCCAAGGGACGTGTCGGACGTCCCCGCGATGGACACGCCCTCGCGCATCGGCTGCATACAGGCAATACCGCTCCGTGAGCCAATGCTCGAGCGAGCCAGTCCGGCTCGCGAAGACGGGTCCGATGGGTCGATAGGTGGCCACAAACGTTGCTGCGGGCGCTCCACGGTGCACCCGCTCGCTGGTATATCGAATGCCACCGTCTGGCTCGCCCGAGCATTCCATCTGGGCATCAAAATACGGGAGGTGAAACGTTGCCCGCGCCAGCCGAACCGCCACCCGGCTCGCGGCGTCGAGGCTGAAAAACCAAACGCCGGGGCGCCCTTGATGCGTGACGTACGTACGAACGTTGAGTTCAGGAAATGCCGACACAGGCCGGATTGGCGGCGTCCATCGCGGGCGAACGCCGCTCATGCGAAATGGGACCACGCCGATCCATGCCTCGCCATGGAAGGTATCCATGGAGAGCGGTGCCGGAATCCAAGGCCTGAGGACCCCGACCGGCACACGCCAATGAGCAAACAACAGGTCGTGCCATCCCATCGCAAGGACCCACGGCCTCCCAGCTTGCCCGTCTTGGGACATGGTTAGGACAGCAACGCGGACGGGTCATCCGCCGCCGTCACCACGCGTCCTCCCTGGAAGACATCCGCCACG
Organism: uncultured Verrucomicrobiota bacterium; assembly: GCA_903880005.1. GTDB lineage: Bacteria > Verrucomicrobiota > Verrucomicrobiia > Limisphaerales > UBA9464 > UBA6176. Next base: position 1,297 of record CAIRNV010000479.1, read on the forward strand.
GCCCCACCCGTCCACCGACGAAGCCGATAGACGGTGCCGAAGGGGAAGTCGGGCGGCGCGGCTCCCTGGCCGCCAACGGTCTCGCCACCCAGGCGGACGTTGTTGGTCATCCATGAAGGAAGGGTCAGATGGTAGGGATTCCGACGAACCTCTCCGACGTGGAACGTCAGGGCGGTGACCAACTCGGCGACCAGCCCCCCGGGAATCTCCACCAGCAGGTTCGGTTGGTAGTTCTGGCCCCAAAACTCCGTCTCCAGCAACAGCGTGCTGAACCCGCCGCCGAGCAGGGCCAACGCGTCCATCACCAACCAGTGCACCCCCATATGGGACCCGTTCCAATCGTGGGCATGCGGGAAAAGAATCATGCGCGGCTGGTGTCGTCGGAGGATCTCGGCAATGGCCTGGACCTTGCCCGCCCATGCGGCGGGATCCAGCAGGCGAGCCTGGGGCGTCACCTTCTCCAGACCCCGCTCGCCGATGGTTTCGAGACCGAACCCGAGGTAGTGGCACGCGGCGCGCAACTCCGCCAAGCGCGCCTCTTGGCGATCGCGCTTGCTGCCTTGCGTCACCGCCACGTTCACCACTTGCCAGCCCTTCTCCACCTGCAAACGCAGGGGAAGCCCGCCCACGATGCACTCGTCGTCGGGATGGGGTGAAAAGATCAGGACGGCGGGCGCGCCCGGGGCAGGCGCGGGCCGTTCGGGAATGGGGAAATCCCCCAGCGGCCACGCCTTGCCGTCCTGGAGGCTCCGGGCGTGCTGGGAAACGAACGCGACGTAGGGATTCATGCAAGTGGCGGGGCAGATTGCCCCCGAACGGGTTGCGGGCGGAAGGGGGAAGATGCCGGTTGCCGCGCGGCGTGACACCGTGGGCTCGTCGGGGAGACACTCGGCCCATGGCAAGGATGGATGCCGGAAGGGCGTGGGCCAGCGTGCTGGCACTGGCGATGGCCGTAGTCTGGGCCGGCTGCGCGCCGCGTGATGTCGCACGCCAGGAGGCCGCCCCGCCCTTTCGACCTGAAAAGCTCGAGGCCATGCGGGCCGCCCTCACGGAGGCGGTCGCGGCGGGCCACCTGCCCGGCGGCGTGGTGCGCATCGAGCGTCGCGGCCGTGTTCACGAGGCCGCCGCCGGCCGTCGCACCGTGGTGCCTTCGGAGGAAGCCATGACCGCCGACACCGTGTTCGATGCCGCGTCGTTGACCAAGGTGTTGGCCACGTCCCCGGCCATCCTGCGGCTGGCGGAGCAAGGCAAGCTGGACATCGATGCTCCCGTGGAGCGCTACCTCCCTGGCTTTGGAGCGAACGGGAAGGAAGCGGTGACGCTTCGGCACTTGCTCACCCATGTGAGCGGGTTGCGCCCCGGCCTCGGTGCCGGCGGGACGTGGCAAGGCTGGGATGGGGCGGTCAAGGCCGCCATGAACGAGGCTTCCACCGCCTCGCCGGGCTCCCGATTCGTTTACAGCGACATCAACTTCATCGTCCTGGGCGAGGTGGTCCGGCGCGTGTCCGGCATGCCGCTTCACGACTACGTGCGCCGTGAAATCCACGGGCCGCTCGGCATGCACGACACGGAGTTTCGTCCCGGGGGCGCCGGGACCCTTCCGACGGCCCGCGTCGCCCCGACCGAGAGGCTCGGCGACGGCACCGTCTTGCGCGGCGTGGTGCATGATCCGACGGCGCGTCGAATGGGGGGCGTTGCCGGGCATGCCGGGCTGTTCACCACCGCTGCGGACGTCGGGCGTTTTGCACGGATGCTCCTGAATGGCGGCGTGCTGGACGGCCGAAGGGTGCTTCAACCCGGGTCGGTGGCGCGGATGACGTCGGTGCAATCCCCGCCGGGCCTGCCTGCGCGCGGGCTTGGCTGGGACGTGGACTCGCCGTATGCGGGCCCGCGAGGGGCCCATTTCCCCTTGGGTTCCTACGGGCACACGGGATGGACGGGGACATCGCTCTGGATCGACCCGGGCACGGCCACGGTGGTGATCTTGATGTCGAATCGGAACCATCCCACGGAGGCCGGGGACGTGCGCTCCTTGCGTCGTCGCCTGGGAACGTTGGCGGCGGAAGCCTTGCCGGATGTGTCCTGGCCTGCGCTGCCCGCCGTGGGGATGGAGTGGACGCCGGACGACGTCGAGACCATGGGGCAAGGAGCGGCGGACGCGCCCGCCGAGGGTGGCGTATGGAACGGCGTGGATGCGTGGGCCCGGGAGGGTTTCAAGGCGTTGAAGGGGCGACGCGTCGGCCTGGTGACCAACCACACGGGACGTGACCGTCACCGGCATGCGACCATCGACTTGCTGCACGGCGCCGAGGGCGTGCAGCTCGTCGCGTTGTTCAGCCCGGAGCACGGCATTCGCGGCGTGCTCGACGAGAAGGTCTCGGACGGCAAGGACGAGCGAACGGGCTTGCCCGTGCACAGCTTGTATGGCGACCGGCGCGCGCCCACGCCGGAGCAATTGGCGGGCCTCGACGTCCTGGTGTTCGACATCCAGGACATCGGGTGCCGGTTTTACACCTACATCTCGACGTTGGGTCATTGCCTCGAGGCCGTTGGCAAGGCCGGCAAGGAGATGGTCGTGCTCGACCGCGTCAACCCGGTGAACGGTGAGACGGTCGAAGGCCCGGTCCTGACGGGGCCTCGGAGCTTCGTCGCGTGGCACGAGATCCCGTTGCGGCATGGGATGACCGCTGGGGAGTTGGCCCGGATGTTCAACGACGAGCGACGCCTCGGGGCACGGCTCACGGTCGTCCCGTGCGAGCGCTGGAAGAGGTCCGCGTGGTACGACGCCACGGGCCTGCCTTGGGTGAACCCCTCGCCCAACATGCGTTCCCTGACCGCTGCGACGCTCTATCCCGGGGTGGGCGTGCTCGAGTTTTGCGCGCTGAGCGTGGGACGTGGGACTGGAACCCCGTTCGAGATCCTTGGGGCGCCCTACATCGACGACCTTCGCCTCGCCTCGGAACTCAACGCGACGGGAGTGCCTGGCGTGCGCTTCGTGCCGGTGCGTTTCACGCCCACCGCAAGCGTGTTTCAAGGAAAGGAATGCGGCGGGGTGCAATTGCTGGTCACCGACCGTGGCCGTTTTCGCGCGGCGGACCTTGCGATGGCCTTGGCGTCCACCTTGCAGCGGCTGCATCCGGACCAGCTCCAGTTGGCCAAGTCCGCCGGGCTGCTGGGCGACGCGGCAACACTGGACGCCATCCGGGCGGGCAAGGGATGGAGGGAGTTGGCGGCCATTCGCGACCGCGGCATGGCGGCCTTTCAGGAACGTCGTGCACGGTACCTGTTGTATCCTGAGCCAAGTGGAAATGGCCATTGACAGAGGGCTGGAATCTCGGGCATCCCATCGGTGCCCTTTGGGAAAAGGGGCACTCATCAAGAGTGGCTGAGGGACTGGCCCGTTGAAGCCACGGCATCCGGTGCCGCGTTGTGCGCGGCACGTCATGGTGCCAAATCCAGGTTCTCCCCGTGGGGAGGCACAGATGAGGAAAAGCAACGGGAACGCCGGCTCTTCCTCGCCTCGTGGAAGGGCCTTTTTCATGCCCTTGGCCGACGACGATGGGATGCCCTGCACGGGGGGTAAGGAAGGAATGAAAATGAGCGAGTCGCAGGGATTCATGAAGTCGTTGAAGTGCCGCGAGTGCGGCCGGGACTATGCGTTGGAGGCCACGCACGTTTGCGAGTTTGACTTTGGACCGCTGGAGGTTTCCTACGACTACGAGCGCATTCGCGCCGTGTTGACGCGCGAGGCCATCGAGTCGAGGCAGAGGTCGATGTGGCGGTACCGTGAGCTGTTGCCCGTGGCGGGCGAGCCGACGGTGGGGCGTCAGGTGGGCTATACGCCGTTGGTGAAGGCGGACCGCTTGGCGAGGCGCCTGGGCATCCGTGAGCTGTGGATCAAGAACGACGCGGTGAACTACCCCACCTTGTCGTTCAAGGACCGGGTGGTCAGCGTCGCGTTGAGCCGGTCCGTGGAGCTTGGGTTCAAGACGGTGGCGTGCGCGTCCACGGGCAACCTCGCCAACTCGGTCGCCGCCAACGCCGCCGCGGCGGGCCTGGACGCCTATGTGTTCATCCCGCACGACCTGGAGCAGGGCAAGGTGGTGAACTCGTTGGTTTACGGCGCGAAGGTCGTGGGCATCCGCGGCCACTACGACGAGGTGAACCGCCTGTGCGCGGAGATCGCCGGCAAGTACCCTTGGGCCTTCGTCAACGTCAACATGCGCCCCTATTACGCCGAGGGCTCGAAGTCGATGGGCTTTGAAATCCAGGAGCAGTTGGGCTGGCGCATCCCACGCCATACCGTCGTCTGCATGGCCTCCGGGTCGTTGCTCACGAAGATCCACAAGAGCTACCAGGAGTTCTCCAAGCTGGGAATCGTCCCCGCCACCCCTTGGAAAATCCACGGGGCCCAGGCCACCGGGTGCAACCCCATCACTCAGGCACAAAAGGCGGGCCTCGACTTCTTCAAGCCGCAGAAGCCCAACACCATCGCCAAGTCCCTCGCCATCGGGACGCCAGCGGATGGCTTCTACGCCTTGAAGGTGATGAAGGAGACGGGCGGCCATGGCGAGGACGTGACCGACGACGAAATCCGCGAGGGCATCCGCCTCCTTGCGGAATGCGAGGGCATCTTCGCCGAGACCGCCGGGGGCGTCACCGTCGGCGTCGCCAAGAAGCTCATTGCCCACGGCAAGATCCCCGCGGATGAGTCGGCGGTCCTTTGCATCACCGGCAACGGACTCAAGACCCTCGACGCCGTCGTCGGCCATGTGGGCGAGCCTCGCGAGATCCGTCCCAGCCTCCGCGAGTTCGAGGGCTTGCTGACGTCGATGACCGGCGCCTTGGCGACGGCGTGACCCGGGGAGGCCATTCCAACATGAACGTCATGGTCGATGTGCCGCCGTCCTTGCGACGGTTGTGCGGAGGCGAGGTCGAGCTGAGGGCGTCGCCGGGTTCGGTGGCGGACATCGTGGAGGAGTTGTCGCGGCGTTTTCACGGGCTCGGCAGCCGCCTGTGCGAGCACGACGGCAGCTTGCGCGGGTCGGTGCTGGTCTTGGTGAACGACGAGGACATCCGCTTCCTCGAAAGCCGGAGCACGACCGTGCGCGCCGGTGACAAGCTGAGCTTCGTGCCCGCGTTCGCCGGGGGCTGAACCGGCGTTGGGGTTTTGGGCAGGAAAGGAAGGCCATGTTGGAAATCGCTGGGCTGGGAAAGGCGTTGAGGCACGAGGGTCGGCTCACCCGACGGTTGTTCCTGGCGACGGCGGCGTCCCTGGCGTCCTTGCCTGCATGGGGCGCATCCGCCCCGGGGGTGGCGCGCCGCCGCCTCCGTTGGCTGGCCAACCCCTTCCAGCAAGGCGTCGCCTCCGGCGATCCCGACCCCACCAGCGTGGTGTTGTGGACCCGCTTGTGTCCAAGCCCGGGCGAGCCCGGGAGTGGGATCGGGCCGGAGACGGTGGAAGTGCGGTGGGAGTTGGCGGAAAATGAGGCCATGAGCCGCGGCGTGCGGCGCGGCGTGACGTGGGCGACGCCCCAGCTCGGGCATTCGGTTCACGTCGAGGTGGGCGGCCTGCGGCCTGGGCGGGAGTATTGGTACCGGTTCATCGTGGACGGGGCCGAGAGCCCGCGGGGACGGACGCGGACGATGCCCGCGGCGGATTCGATGCCCGGGGAGTTGCGGTTCGCATTTGCGTCCTGCCAGCACTTCGAGGACGGGCTGTTCACCGCCTACGAGTCCATGCTTCGGGATCGCCCGGACTTCGTGGTGCACCTGGGCGACTACATCTACGAGGGGCCGGGCCAGGACAAGAAGGTCCGACGCCACACGGGTCCTGCGAAGCGACGCCTTCACACGCTGGACGAATACCGCGAACGTCATGCGCTGTATCGGTCCGATCCTTGGTTGCAGGCCATGCATCGTGATTGCCCGTGGCTGGTCACATGGGACGACCACGAGTTCGACAACAACTACGCGGACGGGATCTCCGAGAAGAAGGACGACGACCCCGTGGAGTTCCTCGTGCGACGCGCGGCCGCCTACCAGGCCTACTACGAGGCCATGCCGCTGCGGGCTGCCAGCCTTCCTCGTGGCCCGCACATGGACCTCTATCGTTCGGTCTCGTTTGGACGGCTCGCCGAGTTCCTCGTGTTGGACACCCGGCAGTATCGCACCGACCAGCCGAACGGGGATGTCTCAAGCCCGCTGAATGCAGCGGCCCTGGACCCGCGCAACTCGCTGCTCGGCGCAAGGCAACGCCAATGGATGGACGCCCGACTCCTGGCGTCGCGGGCGACTTGGAACGTCCTCGCGCAGCAAGTGATGATGGGCTTGGTCGCCCGGCCACCGGCCAAGGATGGAGCGGAACCCCTGTATTCCATGGACCAATGGCCCGGGGCCGCCGCGGAGCGCATCGCCATCGGCCGGTTCCTGGCAGAACGCCGGATTCCCAACCCGGTGGTCTTGACGGGCGACATCCACTCCAACTGGGTCAACGACCTGCGGGTGGACGACCGCAAGGGCGATACGCCCGTGGTGGCGACGGAGTTCGTGGGCACCAGCGTGACGAGCGGCGGGAACGGCAAGCTGGACCCGGAGGCGGAGGCACGGCTCAAGGCGTTGAATCCTTGCGTTCGCTTCTTCTCGCGCGAGCGAGGCTACGTCCGCTGCCGTGTCACGCCCGCCCAGTGGCGCGCCGATTACATCGCCGTGGAAGACGTCACCAAGGCCGGGGGCCTCGCGGTGGCTCGACGCTCCTTCATCGTGGAAGCCGGTCGTCCCGGGGCCGCCGAGGCTTAGCCGGGACGATTCAGTTGGATCGGTCGTGCTTGCTTGATCTTCTTTCGCAAGAGCTTCGTCCTTCGCTCGTTACGGGCCTCGTAACGGCCCGCGCCTCGCTCACTCCTCGTCTTGCGAAAGAATCTGCGGCGCAATCACTTCCCTCCCAACTGAATCGTCCCGGATCAGTGGCAGCGCCGCCTCGGCTCTGGATGGGTCGCGTCCAGTATCAGGATGCCGCTGCCA
>CAIRNV010000480.1 GCA_903880005.1 uncultured Verrucomicrobiota bacterium
AAATTGACGCCGCCTCCCGGGTTTTTGTAGGCCGCAGGCAGCGTAGCTGCCGTGTAGGATTGGGCCTTTCGCCAAGTCACGCGCAGGGGACCGCCTTGGATCGCGTACACGGCGGCGGCATGCGGACTCCAGTAGTAGCCGGAATTGGCATGGGCGTTGGTGCTGTAAGGCTCTGCAATCCAGTACCGTTCCTTCACGATGTTCAGAGGTTGGCCTGCTTCATCCGTGTCGGGCACGGGGATGACGCTCCCGAAGGAATAGGGGGCCTGGCGTTCATAGAGTGGTGCACCGACGGCCAGGCTTTCTGCACGGAACACCACGTTCGTGCCGACCCGCAACGATGGCAGTTGCATGTCCCGGAGTGCCGCGCTCAAGGGCGTGCTGCCACTCAGCAGCGTGGACTCGGACTTTGTTACCCAGTCAGTCGGAACGACGCCGCCGCTCAAGGGTAACCACGCCCGAAACTGTCCCGGGGTGGCAAGGCTGTAGGTGTCCGATCCATTCAGGGTTCCCTGAGCCGGCGCCCGCCCATCCGATCCGGCAGGATTCCCGGCAGCGCTGGAAATCGGGACACCTGACGCCGTCCTCAGGTTGATGCGTTGCTGAGACGCATCCGATTGAAGCGGCAGCTTTTCGGCCGCGGAGGCCACCATCGCCATCAACCAAACTGCCGCGATAATCAGCGGGGTCTGGACGAGGCATCGGAGTGGCGCCCTGCGGGACTGGGTTCGGGAGGACATCGAAAGAAGGAGATCCGGGTTCATCGGTTCCTGGTTTTCAGATGGATGGGGTTAAATTGGGGAGTTCGGCAGGCGGCTCACTGGACACGCATGATGAACGTGAGCACATAAAAGGGCGGCATGGCGTTCCGGGCCGCCCCTCCGCCACTGGTTCCAGATTGGAAGGGGGGCAGATCAACCACATGGGAGTGGTCGCCGCCGAAGGTGGTGCTTCTATTCGAATAGAGCCACTCGCGTGGTCCCGTCCATTCATTCCCCCGGTTCATCGCTTGACCGCCTCCGCCTCGGGGATAGCGATAGGAGTGACTGTTCTCCTTGTAATTGCCGACGCTTCCCGTCAGTTGCACAAAGTGCGAATGCGCTGGCAATTCCGTGACCCGGTGTGTGTAGGTCTCGCTTCCCAAAGGGATTCTCATGGGAATCGGATCGCGCCCGGCAACCCACCCCGCCGCCGGAACAAAACGTCCTCGCAAATCAGGTGTTTGAACTCCGTTGGCCACCGAGCCATCACAGAGCACCCAACCCTCGGGAGGCGTCGCGCCGGACCACATCACAATCGAGCCGACCGGAGCCATCCCACGCCCATAGAAGGCAGTGGCCCGCGTGTTGTTCGCAACCTGGACTGTGCCCGGAGTTGAAAATGACTTCGCGGCGAGCGTGCCTCCCACATCCAAAGCCGCCGTTGGATTGGCCTTGTTGATTCCGACCTTGTTCCCGTCGGTTGTCACCACCGGTTGGCCGGTGCTGCTGACCAATCCCCCTGCCGATCGGGAGTGACTCGCGAGGAACGTGTAGGCACCCGCCGCGAGCCGTGTGCGAGGGGATATCGTCGCCCATCCGTCTTGGGTCCCCGGGCCCTTGATCGCCACCTCCACGTATCGATCGGAGGCCGTCGGACCCACGAAAATGCTGGATAGCGCCGGCCGGGACTCATTCTGATAGGCTTCACCTTCGCCCATGAGAACGCTGAATCGTCCCTGGCTGACGGTGATCGTCTGTTGCTCAGCCCACAGGGTTTTCCCCCCGGTGGGACTGTCCAAAAGTCGAAAGACCGCCTTGTAGTTGACCGGCGCATCGCCACCCAGCGGTCCGCCATCCCCCCCAATCAGCCGGCCCTGGAAGCTCAAAACATCCGGCGGACGCTCCGTCGATTGGGCACCTGCGGAGCCGTGGAGCAGGAGGAGGCCCAGTGCGAGATGGATTGCGACCGTGCAGCGGGAAGTCCAGCGATGGGGTTTCATCGAGTAAATGGGGATATTCACGGGGTCGTCTGGATTGGGCTTATTGGACGCGGATCAGGTAGGCCAACACATAAAAGGGAGGCATGTTGTCCAGAGGCAACCCACGGCCCGAAGCCTCAGAGGATTTCGGCGAGAAGTTCACAGTGTGTCGATGCGCGGGCGTCGTGGTGGTGTTCACATTCCAAATGCCCCAACTGATGAGGTTGCCGGTTGCTGTGTAGCCGTCTGGTTCAAGCCCGAGATTGGAATCGTCGATCTCGGTCAAAAAGCCTCGATGCGCATGACCTCCTGAGACCCCCGTACGCGTCGCGGGCGGATCCACGACATGATCGTGCGAGGGCATTTCCGCGAGAGTCAGGGCATGAGCTTCCTCACCGCCTGTCTGCCCCACCCGCCGCTCGGTAAGACCCGGGCCCGCGCCGGCACCCAGGATAAACCTGCCCCGCAAGTCCGGTGTCTTTAGCCCGTTCACCTCAGTTCCATCGCAGAGTGCCCACCCGGCTGGTTTGTCCACCGCCGTCCCCGACCACAGAATGATCGTCCCCACGGGTGACGCTCCCTTGCCCACCCAAGATCCGGACTTCGCCTTGCCACCGGCCTGGACGTTCCCGGTGACGGATACAGCGGTCGCACGGGCTCCGCCTTTCACCGTCAATTCCACGGTGGGATTGGTCGTATTGATGCCGACCTTGGTATCCAAGAGGGTGATGACACTGGCATTGCCACTGTTTACCACGCGGTCGGTGGACAAGGCATGACGACTGACCATCGCAAAGGCCCCGGGAAGCAGCCGGGTCCGGGGAATCAAGGTCGAGTCCCCGCCCCCGGGGCCGATCGATTTGACCGTCACCTCCACATACCGATCCGACGCCGTCGCGGAGCGGAAGACACTCACCAACGCCGGCCGCGGCTCCGTCCCATTCGCCCCGCCCAAGCCCAACTGCACACTGTACCGGCCCGCATCCACCGTCACCGTCTGCTGTTCGGCCCACAGCAATGTCCCGTTCGCCGCTGCATCATAAATCCGAAAAATCACGTCGTAGTTCTTCGGGCTCGTGCTCCCCAGCGGATTGCCATCCCCGTTCACCAGCGTCCCCTGATACGGCAACATTTCCGGAGCCACCGGCCCCTGTGCCAAGCCCGGCACCATTCCAGTCCCCAACCCGATCCACGCGACCACTCCCAGCCACCGACACATCGCCC
>CAIRNV010000481.1 GCA_903880005.1 uncultured Verrucomicrobiota bacterium
GGCGTACAAGGCGAAGGACTTCTGCGGGTATCCGCGCGACCCCCAGCCGCCGTGCACCTTCATCCCGGCGTGTTGCCGAAACGCCACGGCCCCGCCGGGCTCGATGAACTCGACATGGACGGCGGCCTCGCGGTCCTTCCAGGCGTTGGAGGGTTCAAACGGGAAGTTGGCGAGCACGGGGGTGGCGGTGCCGAGCACCCCGGTGCCCATGCCGACAAGGTAGCCATTGAGGAATCCGAAGTTGGTGGGGGACGCCGCCACGGCCACGATGGGCAGGCGGGTGGTCACGCCCAGCAGGTAGGAATGGACGACCTCGCTGCTGGCGCGCCCGGCCGCGTCGAGGGCCACGGCGCGCACCGCCGTGCTGCGGCTGATCCGAAGGGGTCCGGTCGCACGCGGGGATCCCGCATGGGCCGGGGAGCCATCCAGCGTGTACGCCACCGCCACCGCCCCGCGAGGCACCGCCATCACGACGTCCACCGGCCCCGCATGAATGCCGCCCGGCGGCGACATGCGCGGCGGCTCCACGACCACCGCCGCCAAGGACGGGCCGTTGGTTCTCCCGGGCGAGACGGAAGCTGGATCGAACACGCGCCACGTGTCCGCGCCATCGGGCGTCCTTCCCAACGACTGGTTCGGCCCCAGCGGCGGAATCTCACCCCGCGCGACCTCGCGTCCGAAACGATCCCTCAACACCAACGACGCGCCCCCCGACCGCAGCGTCACGGGCACGGCCAAGGCGCCCGCAGGCAACGCTTGGGCCTCGTCGGTCGCCCACACCACCCGATGCGCCCCGGGTTGGAGGACGGTGGCCGGGAGGGGCAGGGGAGGCGATGGCTCGCGTTCGTTGGCCAGGGTGTAGCCGTCCAGGTCGATGGCCTCGTCCTCGGGGTTGTATAGTTCGATCCAGTCCCAGAATCGCCCCGGGACGGCCGCGACGGCCGTGTCGTTGTCGAGCATCACCTCGTTGATCACGGGCGTGGGACCGATGGGTGGAAGCGCGCGTGAACGAACCCGGAACCAGCGTTGGCCAGCCACATCCATGGGAATGGACGCGCGGAAAACCCCCTCCGCGACCGCCTCGACCATGGCTGCCGACCGGGGGCTCCAGGGCGCGCCCAAGGCGTCGGATTGATCGACGTCGAAGTCCGACGACGTCCCGAAGGCAGCCTCGAATTGGAAGGAGACCGAGCCCCCGCTCGCCCGCATCGAATCGGCGTCGAGGAGGATGGCGGCTTGGGCGTGCAGGACGGGGGCCGCCGGGGGGAGGACGAGCGCGGCGGCGATCCAGGCCATGAAGCGGCCCGGGGCGCGCTTCCCAGGGAAGCGACCGGACAAAAACGCCCCGCGTGATGCATCCTTCATCGGCGGGCATGCGAGGCCGTGACACGTGGAATGGCAAGGCTGGAATGACCGCGAGGGAGGGGTCCGGCCGGCTTCGGGAGGCGCTGGCCGGGCCGAAAGGGGTGCTTGCCTCGCCGCGCGAGGATTTGCAGCGTTGCGCTTCAACAAGCGCAATGCCTTCAAGCCATGGGTCGCATCTATAACAACATCGTGGAGACCGTCGGGCGCACCCCGTTGGTCCGTCTCAACCGCATCCCCGCCTCCCTCGGCGTCGATCCGTCCACCGCCATCCTTCTCAAGTGCGAGTTCTTCAACCCGCTGGGCTCCGTCAAGGACCGCATCGGGATGGCCATGATCGAGGACGCCGAGAAGCGCGGCGTGCTCAAGGCCGACACGGTCATCGTCGAGCCCACCTCCGGCAACACGGGCATCGCCCTCGCGTTCGTCGCGGCGGCCAAGGGCTACAAGCTCATCCTCACGATGCCCGAGACGATGTCGTTGGAGCGGCGCACCCTGCTGGCCCTGCTGGGGGCGAAGCTCGTCCTCACCCCGGGGTCCGAGGGCATGCGCGGGGCCATTGCCCGCGCCGAGCAAATCGCCAAGGAGACGCCGAACGCGTGGATTCCCCAGCAGTTCGAGAACGACGCCAACCCCGCCGTCCATCGTCGCACCACCGCCGAGGAGATCTGGGAGGACACCGACGGCGCCGTGGACATCGTCGTCGCGGCGGTGGGCACCGGCGGCACCATCACGGGTTGCACCGAGGTCCTCCGCGCCCGCAAGCCCGGCTTCCAGGCGGTCGCCGTGGAACCGGCCGACTCCCCGGTCATCAGCCAGACCCTTTCGGGCCAACCGGTGAAGCCGGGGCCCCACAAGATCCAAGGCACCGGCGCGGGCTTCGTGCCCCGCAACCTCCACCTCAAGTCCGAGTCCGGCGACGCCCAGATCGTCGAGTGCGTCACGGTCAC
>CAIRNV010000482.1 GCA_903880005.1 uncultured Verrucomicrobiota bacterium
GGTCTGTGAGGAGCGAGCAACGACGTGGGACGCGAAAAGAGCCGCGGCCCTTCGGGTTGCTCCAAGAATGCCCCGGGGCTTCGTTGTTCGTCCGTCACAGACCGGCTGCGGGTAGGCTCCGTCCCCACGCCTTGCCCCGGGGCATTCTTGGAGCAACCAAACACCAGCGATTTGTGAGACACGACACTAAGCCAACACCCCACGAATCACCTCCCCATGGACGTCCGTCAGGCGGCGATCCACGCCGTTGTGGCGGAAGGTCAGGCGCGTGTGGTCGATCCCCAGCAAGTGCAGGATCGTCGCGTGGATGTCGTACACCGTCGTCGGGTTGGCCCGGTCGCGCGGCTTGTAGCCCCATTCGTCGCTCTCCCCAACCGTGACCCCGCCGCGCACGCCGCCGCCGCACAGCCAGTTGGTGAAGCAATACGGGTTGTGATCCCGTCCCTTGCCACCCTGCGAGCTCGGCATCCGCCCAAACTCGGTCGTCCACAAGACGATCGTGTCGTCGAGCAGGCCTCGTTGCTTGAGGTCCTCGATCAAGGCGCTGGCGCCCTTCGCAAACCCCGCCGCCAACGCCCCGTGGTCCTGGCGGATGTCCTCGTGCGAGTCCCAGTTCCGCCGCGGGAAGCTGTTGTCGTTGCCGCTCCACACCTGCACGAAACGCACGCCTCGCTCCACCAACCTCCGCGCCACCAGGCATTTCGTCCCGAAGTGATGCGCCTCCTCCGCCGCGTTGATCTCCGCCGGCCACGTCGGCGGGTTCCTGCGGACGCCGTACCGCTCCAGCAACGCGTCCGGCTCCCTCGACAAGTCCATCGCCTCGGGGGCCGCCAGCTGCATCCGCGCCGCAAGCTCATAGCTGCGAATCCGCGCGTCCAGGCGCGCGTCGCCCTCGCGGGTCGCCGCGTGCCGACGGTTGATCTCCGCCATCAACCGATGCCCCGCCGCCTCCCCTTCCCCCGTGACGTACCCCCCCGCCTTCCCCGGGAACAAGTCCGCGATCGGCGTCTCCCTCCCCGGGTACAGGATCGTCCCCGCGTGCTGCCCCGGCAGGAACGCCGCGTCCCAGTTCTTGGGCCCGTTGGACGCAAACCCCCGGTGGTCCGGCAACACCACGAACGACGGCAGGTTCTCGTTGATCGACCCCAGCCCGTATCCCACCCACGCCCCCATCCCCGGGAAGCCCGGCAACTGGAACCCCGTCGATTGAAGGTACGTCGCCTGGCTATGCACCCCCGTCTTGCCCACCAGGTTGTGGATGAACGCCATCTCGTCCACCACGCGCCCAAGGTCCGACACCACGTCGCCCAGCGGCTTCCCGCACTGCCCGTGCGGCCGAAACGGCCACACCGGCTTCAACCACGGCCCCAGCCCGTTCTGGAACGCCTCCACCGGCTCCCCAAAGTCGCTCGGCTGCCCGTCCCGCTTCACCAGCTCCGGCTTGTAGTCGAACAAGTCGATGTGGCTCGCCGCGCCCGCCATGAACAACTGGATCACCCGCCGCGCCCTCGGGCGATGGTGCGCCCGCCCCGGCGGCAACGGGCCCTCGCCCGCCCCAGACCCCAGCACGCCCTCGCCCGAAAGCAGGCTCGCCAGAGCGATGCCCCCCAGGCCGCCCCCCGAACGCCACAGGAACTCGCGTCGCGTCACCGGCCCGTGGCCCGGCGTCGCCCGATGAAATGGGGATGGGTGTCGCATGGTTCAGTCGATGTACACGAACTCGTTGAGATTGAGGAGCAGCCGGCACGTGTTCGCGAGGCCGTGCGCCCGCGCATGCGCCACCAACGCCGCGCGCTCGCCCGTCGTCGGGGCCCGCCCCAGCGCCTCCGCGTGCGCCCGCGCCACCCTCGCGTCCAGGTCGCCCGGCATCGCCTCCAGCCGCGACGCAAAATGCCGTGACATCGACAGCATCAACGGGTTGTTCAGCAACGCCAACGCCTGCAACGGCGACGCCCCCTCGTTGCGGCGCCCCACCTGCATCGACGGGTCCGCGCAGTCCAGCACCGTCATGAACGGCTGCTGCTGCGATCGCACCACGAAACGGTACACCGAGCGCCGATGCGACCTCGGGTCCTCCGGGTCGTGCAGGTGGTACTCGTAGTGCGGCGAATGCTCCGGGCGCTCCACGACGAAGTCCTGGAAGCTGGGCCCGCCCATGCGCAGGTCCAGCTTGCCCGCCACCATCAACGCCGCGTCGCGCACCGCCTCCGCCTCCAGCTTGCGCCGCCCCGCACGCCACAGCAGCCGGTTGTCCGCATCCATCGCCGACGCCCGCTCCTGCGCCACGTCCGACCGCTGCCGGTACGTCGCGCTCGTCACGATCCATCGATGCAACGCCTTCAACGACTGGCCCCCGTCCCGGAACTCCACCGCCAGCCATTCCAACAACTCCGGGTGGCTCGGCAGGCCGCCCATGCGCCCGAAGTCGTTCGGCGTCTCCACCAAGCCCTTCCCAAAGTGATATTGCCAAACCCGGTTCACGATAGAACGCCACGGCACCGGGTTGTCCCGTCGCGTCAGCCAACGCGCCAACGCCGCGCGCCGCTCCCCTTCCCCGTGCCCCTCCGGCAGGTCAAACCGCGACGGCAACCCCGCCACGCATGACAACGTCCCCGGCCCCACCGCACGTCCCGGCTTTTGCACGTTGCCCCGGCTCAGCACGTGGATCGCCCGCGGCTTCCCCCCGTTCGCCCCCGTCCCCGCAAACGCCCCTCCCCCGCGATGCACCGTCGCCACGTAGGCCACTTGCGCCGGAGGAAGCGCCGCCAACGCCGCCTTCGCCTCCGCCAACCCCGCCTCCAACGTCGCCCGCTCCTCCCGCTCCGCCGCAAGCGTCGCCTTCTCCACCTCGCGCTCCCGCTCGCGTCGCAGCCCCGCCACATCAACGGCCCCGCCGTCCATCCGACCCGCCCCGGGCGACCACCCGTCCGTCAGGTTCGCCCGCGCCCAGCGCGGCGGCCCCTCAATCGTATCCAACGACCTCACCCCCTTGCCCCGCGCCCAGTTCGTCCCGCCCGGCCCCAGCACCTGGAGTTCCGCCAACGCAAAAATGTAATCGCTCGACCGCGTCGCCAGGCGCGTCGCCGTCACCCGCACATGGCGCGCCCGAAGCCCCTTCGCCCCGTGTTCCCGGGCTCGCACCCCGGGGTTGGGCACGTCCGCCCCCGCATGGTCCGCCACCACCGTCACCCCGGTCGCGAACTCCGGGTCGTCCGACGCCTCCACCCGGTAACGCGGCGGGAAGCCAAACCCCTCGCCAATCCCCGCGAAGTCGTCCTTGCACGGATGCAACACCACCCGCTCCACCTCCTCGCTCCGGCCCAGGTCCACCTGCACCCACTTGGCCACGTCCGACCTCGACTCGATCCCGCTGTGATACCCGAACGCATCCGATCCCTTCATCGCCTTCACCCCCTCCGCGATGCGCCGGTCCAGCTCCTTCACCACCTCCCCGGCCCGCGCCAGCACCGCCCGGTCCAACGCCTCGCGTCGCGCCGTCATCGTCTCCTGCCGCGTCGTCCACTCCGCCCGCGTCCGCGCCACGGCCGGGTCCGCGTCGTAGCGACGGTCCGCCCGGTCCACCGCCGCGAACACCGCCTGCAAGCTGTAGTAATCCTCCTGGCTGATCGGGTCGAACTTGTGGTCGTGGCACTGCGCGCACTGCACCGTCAGGCTCGCGAACGTCTGGATCGTGTTCGCCACCATGTCGTCACGGTCCAGATGCCGCGCCACCTTCCCGTCGATCTTGCTCTCCGGCACCTCCTCGTGCCCGATGAAGTCCCACGGCCCCGCCGACACGAACCCCAGCGCCTCGATGCCATCCCGGGTCCCCGGGAACAACACGTCCCCCGCCACCTGCTCCTGCACGAACCGTTCGTACGGCTTGTCCTCGTTCAGGCTCCGGATCACGTAGTCGCGATACGGCCACGCATTCGGACGGGGCTTGTCCTTGTCGTACCCGTGCGTCTCCCCGAAGTGCACCACGTCCAGCCAATGCCGCGCCCACCGCTCCCCATGGCGGGGCGACGCCAGCAACCGGTCCACCAACCGTTCATACGCCCGCGGATCAGCGTCGCGCTCGAAGGCTTCCACCTCCTCCGGCGTGGGCGGCAACCCGACCAAGTCAAAGCTCAGCCGCCGAATCAACGTGCGCCGGTCCGCCTCGGGCGACGCCTGGAGCCCGCTCGACGCCAACCGCGCCCGCACGAACGCATCAACCGGATGTTCCCCCCCGCCGCCCGGGCCCGTCCCCGCGCCGGGCACGGCCGGACGCACCAACGGACGCAACGACCACCAAGCCCCACCCTCCTTGCCCCCGCCCCTGGCCCCATCACCCGCCCCGGCGGCCCATCCCACCGACGACGCCGCCCACATCCACCCCACCATCCCCACGCACGACGCCACCCCTCCCCAACGCATGGACCACCATGAAAGACGCTCGCAGGACATGCCCTCATCCAACCCCCGCCCGAGGCCGGATTCCAGCAAGGACTCCAACGGCACCCTCTGGGCGATCCCCCCTGGGACCGCGGCCGTCCCCGGCCGCCCCTTCGTGCCCCATCCAGCGCCCGCCCCCCCTGGGACCGCGACCGTCCCCGGTCGCCCCTTCGTGCCCCATCCAGCGCCCGCCCCCCCTGGGACCGCGGCCGTCCCCGGCCGCCCCTTCATGCCCCATCCAGCGCCCGCCCCCTCTGGGACCGCGGCCGTCCCCGGCCGCCCCTTCGTGCCCCATCCAGCGCCCGCCCCCCCTGGGACCGCGACCGTCCCCGGCCGCCCCTTTGTGCCCCATCCAGCGCCCGCCCCCCTCTGGGACCGCGGCCGTCCCCGGCCGCCAATCCATGCTCCCACCCCCCCTGGGACCGCGGCCGCCCCCGGCCGCCAAACCATGCCCCCGCCCCCCTGGGACCGCGACCGTCCCCGGTCGCCAAACCATGCCCCCACC
>CAIRNV010000483.1 GCA_903880005.1 uncultured Verrucomicrobiota bacterium
CGCTCCTCACAGACCTCTGCGGGTCTGCTCGTCACTCGCGCCTCGTTGGACACGAAAATCCCTCGCGGCGAAACACCAGCCATTTGTGAGACACGACACTAGTGTCGTGTCTCCAAAACCGCTGGTGTTGGGTTGCTCCAAGAGAGACCCGGGGCGGGGCGAACCACGAAGCCCCGGCGCTTTCGTGGAGCAGCGCGAGGGGCCGCGTCTCTCTTCGCGTGCCACGTCGTGGCTTGCTCCTCACGGACCCCTGCGGGTCTGCCCGTCGCACGCGCCGTGCAGGACACGGGCATCCCTCGCGGCGGAGCACCGGCCATGGGTGAGACACGACATCAGGTCATCTGGGCTGGCAGGTCCGGGGGCCTGCGGTCGTGGTCCTGCTTGAGGGACGAGGGTCTGCGGCGTGGGGTGGAGCGTGGTTTTTCGGCAGGTGTGATGCTATGCCGTAACGATTCAGTTGGATCGGTCGTGCTGGCTCGATCTGCTTGCGCAAATCCTTCGTCGTTCGCTCGTTACGGGCCTCGTACCGGCCCGCGCCTCGCTCACTCCTCGGCTTGCACAAGCATCTGCTTCGCAATCACTTCCCTCCCAACTGAATCGTTCCGGCTTAGGCCGCAGGCCGCAGGCTCGACACAGACGTCGGGCATGAGATCGCACCGCCGGTTCGGTGGATCCGAACGTGTGGTCCCGTGATGTAGGCCGCGTGCCTCACGCGGCGGTTAGGATGCCGCACATCCTTTGGCCGCAGGCAAAGGGGCAAGCGGCTGGAAGCCGCTTCCGCTTTCACTTGGCCTTCGTGAAGGGTGGCAGCGGCATCCTGCCGCTGGCGGTGATCCAGCCCGAGCTGAGACGGATGTTCCCCCATTCCACCGCCCCCGCAGGATGAAGTCTCCAATTCATCCCCAAAGGCCTATCTGCCTTGATGTGATGGTCCTTTCATTCCCTTGGAACGTTCTTCGGATGCCGGTTCCAAGATGAAGGCCTTCGGTTCAGAGGGCCTCGACCTGGAGCGTGGAGGCGTCGAACCACGCGGTGCCTGCATGGCCCTTGACCTCGACGATCAGCTCGACCGGGCCGTCCTCGGGTTGGTCGAAGTCGAAGGAGAGCCGTGTCCAAGGGGCGTTGCCCTCGATGTGTTGCGTGCCGGTGGAGCCCGTGATGCGGATCCCGACGCCCCGGCCGAGGTCGTCGGAGAGGGCCTCGACGCCCTCGCATCGGGCCATGCCCGAGAGGCGGTAGCGACCCCCCGGGAGGGGGACGATGGCGCGGATGGTGGCGCGGGTGGTGCGTTTTTGGACGGCGATCTGGAACACGCGCTTGCCGTCATCGATGGCCCGGGTCGTGGATTGGGACTGGCCGGTTTGGTCGTAGGGGGTCCATGCGACGTCGGCCAGGTTGGTGGCCTTGCCCTTGGGCCACGGCGGCAGCGGGTCGGGCCACTCCGCAAGCTCGCGCTGCACGACGCCCATGCGGCGGCGGATTTGGAGCCGGCGGTCGCGCGAGGGCGGGGGAAAGCGGAAGCGTTCCTTCGGCGGGAGTGCCTGGATGGCTTCGTCGATGCGCTTCTCGATGGCGTCATGGACGGCGAGGAGGTTGGATGTGGAGAGGACGTTGGAGGAGAGCTGGCGCATGTGGTCGCGGAGGCGGATGCGCTCGGCGGGGACGGAGAGGAGCGCCGAGGCGACCCGGCCCATGGCCCCGTCGCGTACGGGTGCATCGGCGTTGCGCAGGAGTTGGTCCATGCCGCTGGGGAGGAAGACGGCGCGGCCATCCGGCGGGAAATAGACGCGGTAGTTGTTGCGGTTGCGGACGTAGCCGTCCCAGTCGTCGAGGGCGAACTGGATGGCGACGAGGGTACGGAAGCGTTGGATGTCGAGGACCTTGGCGAGGGCCTCGGTGCGCTGGTGAGGCGGCGTGGAGGTGGCTTCGCGCAGGGCGGCGAGATCGGAGTGGTCGCCGGGCCCCTTGCCGGCGTCGCGCTCGAGGTTGCGGGTGATGTCACTGACGAAACCGCCGTCGTAGAGGTTGCCGTGGCGGCCTTGGTGCTCGGGGAAGTGGCGCCTCAGGTAGTCGTCGTCGTAGGCCTCCTTGATGACGTAGATGCCGAGGGCCTCGTCGTTGAGCTCGACGAGGGCGTGGGTGGCGCGGGTGGCGGGGATGCCGGCCGCGCGGTAAACGCGGGAGGCGAGGTTGTCGTTGATGAGGGACGGATCCTGGACGGAGTTGTTGAGGTGGAGCTTGGAGAGGCCGAAGACGCGTTGCCCCTTGCTGAACCGGTTGAAGTCGAGGGTGAGGGCGGGGTGGTCGTCGATGGAGCGCTTGCTTCCGGCGGAGCCCTTGAGGTGGACGCCCACGCCTCTGTAGGTGCGGCCCGCCACCTCGACCTCGGCCTCGGCGTAGGTGCGGGGCTCGGCGCGCAGGCTCGCCATGGAGGACGGCGGGAGTCGCAGCTTCCACAGGAGGATGGGGCCGTCGAAGAAGGCGTCGGCCGCGGCTTGATGGGCGGCGCGGTCGGCGAGGAGCCGGGTCGCGAGGAGGAGGAAGGCGAGCAGCGAGGGGAGGAAAGGCGACTTCATGCTTGGGCCTTGGGCTGGCGATCGGTCTCGGGCGGGAGGCCGCGCAGGCGACGGCCCCAGTCGTCGAAGAGCGAGTAGGAGACGGGGGTGACGAGCAGTGTGAGGAGGAGGCAGAGCATCTGGCCCCCGATAATGACCTTGGCCATGGAGGCGCGCCCGGAGGAGCCCGGGCCGGTGCCGAGGGCGATGGGGACCATGGAGACCACGAGGAGCATGGTGGTCATGAGGATGGGACGGAGGCGGAGGCGATTGGCGGCGAGGATGGCCTCTTCGCGGGGCATGCCCTGGGCGCGGAGGACGTTGGATTGGTCCACCTGGAGGATGCCGTTCTTCTTCACGATCCCGACGAGCATGAAGAGGCCGAAGATGGCGTAGGTGTTGAGGGGTTCGTTGAGGAAGATCATCCAGGCGAGGGCGAATGGGAGGGCGAGGGGGACGGCGAGGAGGATGGCGACGGGGTGGATGAAGTGCTCGAACTGCGCGGCCAGCACCATGTACATGAAGACGAGGGAGACGGCGAAGGCGAGGAGGAAGTTGCGAAGGGTTTCCTGGAGTTGCTTGGCGCGGCCGACGAAGACGGCGCGGTAGTCGGACGGCATGCCGAGGCGGGCGACGGCGTCCTCGATGGCCTTGACGGCGTCGCCGAGGGCATAGGAGCCGAGGTTGGCGACGACGGTGATGCGTCGCTGGCGCTGGAAGCGGTCGATTTGGTTGGGGCCGCGGGACTCCTCGAGGCGGATGAAGTTGCTCAAGGGGACCCATTCGGCCCGGGCGGCGGGGGTGGATGGCCGGGTCCGAAGCATGACCTGCCCGAGCGCGTCGGCCCCGGACCGGTCGTCCGGCCGCGCGCGGAGCCACACGTCGTATTGGTCGTCGTTCTCCTTGAAGGTTCCCACGATCTGGCCGCCGACGACGGTGCGGAGGGCGATGGCCACCTCGTCGAGGCGGAGTCCGAACTGGGCGGCCTTCTCGCGGTCCACCCGGACCTGGAGCTCGGGCTTGCGCGCGGACTGGGTGGTATCGACGTCGGCGAGGCCGGCGTCCTGGCGCAGGCCTTGCACAAGGCGGTCGGCGTGCTCCGTGAGGCGGCCGATGTCGGGCCCGAGAAGGTGGACCATGATCTCGGCGTTGCGTCCGCCGCCGCCGCCGAGCGGGGAGATGGCCTGGATGGACGACCGGATCTCCGGGTAGCGGGCGAGGGCGGCCCGGGCCTGGGCCATGGCGTCGAGCTGGGACCACCGCCGGGATTTGCCGCGCCATTGGGCGAGGCGGTCGCCCAGCTCGGGGAGGCGGCAATAGATGGAGACCTGGGTGACGTCGCCCTCGGCCTTCCCGACGCGGCCGGAGGAGGGTCCGATGGTGGCGAGGGTGTTGAGGACGACGGGTTGGCCCTCGATGCGGAGGGACTTGAGGTCGCGCTCGACGTCGGCGGCGACGTGGGCGGCGCGCTCGAGGGGCGTGCCCTCGGGGAGCACCAGGGACACCTCGAACTCGCTGCTGTCGTCCGTGGGCATGAAGGTGAAGCGGGTCCTTTGGAGGAGCCAGGGAATGGAGACGACGCAGGCGATGCACACGAGCATCACGAGGGCGCGGTGGCGAAGGGACCACGCCAGGACGGCGACGTAGAGGTCGGCGAGGCCGCGCATGAGCGGGCCGCCCTTGGCCTTGCGCTCGCGGGCGACGGGGTCCTGGGTGTGTCGCAGGAACCGCGACGCCAGCATCGGGGTGAGGGTGAAGCTGACGACGAGCGAGACGAGGATGGAGAAGGCGACCGTCATGCCGTAGCTGGAGAAGAACATGGCGGTCCGGCCCTTCATGAAGGCGAGCGGGAGGAAGATGACGACGAGGGAGAGGGTTGTGGCGACGACGGCGAGGGCGATCTCCCGCGTGCCGTCGAGCGCGGCCTCGATGGCGGAGCACCCCCGTTCCTCCATGACGCGGTGGATGTTCTCGAGGACGACGATGGCGTCGTCGATGACCACCCCGACCGCGAAGGTGAGGCCGAGCATGGTGGAGTTGTTGAGGGTGTAGCCCATCGCCTTCATGAGGGCGAAGGTACTGACGATGGACGCGGGGATGGCGAGGGACGCGATGAGGGTGCCCCTCAGGTCGTGGAGGAACGCGAGGACGGTCAGGGCGACGAGCGCCATGCCGAGCACGAGGTGGAACGACACCTCGTGAAGGTTGCGCAGGATGAACCGCGACTGGTCGCGGACGACCTCGACGTGGTACTCGGGCGGGAGGAGGGGCTGGAGCTGGGCGAGGCGTTGCTTGACGGCCTCGATGAGGGCGACGGAGTTGCAGCCGCTCTGCTTGCGGACGACGAGGGACACCGCGTTGGTGCCGTCGAGGCGGGCGAGGGTGCGAGGCTCCTCGATGCCGTCGGTGACCCGGGCGACCTGGGAGAGGTAGATGGGCTGGCCGCCGGGGCTGGCGACGATGAGGCGCTCGAAGGAGGGCACGGTCTCCATGCGGCCAAGGGTACGGAGCACCAGCTCGCGGCCGGATTGCTCCACGCGCCCGCCGGGCACCTCGACGTTCTGGGCCGCGAGGGCGGACCGGACCTCCTCGACGGTCAGGCCGTGGGCGCGCAGGCGGTCCACGTCGAGGTCCACCTGGACGGCCCGGATGCGCGTGCCGACGAGGTTGACGGCGCCGACGTCTGGGACGGTCTCGAGGTTTTGCTTGAGGACCTTGTCGGCGAGGTAGGTGATCTCCTTGAGGTCACGGGGCGCGCTGACGGCGAGGGTGAGGACGGGGGTGGCATCGACGTCGAACTTGTCCACGATCGGGGTCTCGGTGCCCGGCGGGAGCCGGGAGAGGACCGTGTTGACCTTGTCGCGGACGTCCTGCGCGGCGAGGTCGCGGTTTCGCTCGTAGAAGAACTGCGCGGTGATGGAGGAGACGCCCTCCCGGCTGTTGGAGCTTAGCTCGTCGAGGCCCGGGATGGTGTTGATGATCTCCTCCAGCGGCTTGGTGACGCCGGTCTCGATCTCCTCGGGCGACGCCCCGCGAAGGGTCGTGGTGACGGTGATGATGGGCAGCTCAACGTTCGGCAGTTGATCGATGCCAAGCTGGCTGAAGGCGAACAGGCCGACGACGACGAGCAGGAGGTTGATCATCGTGGCGAACACCGGCCGACGGATGCACAGGTCGGCAAGACCCATGCCGGGGGCCTCCGTCGTCGGGGCGGGCGCCGCGTGGGGCGAGCGTTCTGGGCGGATCATGGGTTGGCGTCCCGGAGCGTGATGGCCGCGCCGTCCCGCAGCTTGTTGAGGCCGGAGACGGCCACCACCTCGCCGGCGACGAGCCCCTTCAGGACCTCCTGTCGGTCCTTGCGGATGCGCCCGACGACGACGTCGCGTGAGCGGGCGAGGTTGTTGGACACCACGAAGACCCGGCTGAAGCCCGAGGACGTGACGATGGCGTCGAGCGGCGCGAGGACGGTGGGGACGTTGCGTTCGAGGACCACCTCGCCGCGCGCGAACGTGTTGGCCTTGAGGGCCAAGTCGGCGTTGGTCACGAGCGCGCCGAGGGAGAACATGCGCGTCGCGGCGGAGACCTGCGGGCTGATGAGGAAGACGCTCCCCTCGAAGGCCCGGCCCGGGAAGGCGTCCACGTGGAACCGCAGGGGCTGGCCCTTCCGGATGTCGGGCGCGTTGGCCTCGGGCGCCTGCACGATGAACTTGAGCACCTTGTCGTTGACAACGCGGAACATCGGGGTGCCCGGCCTCACGAAGTCCCCGGCGCTCGCGATCCTCTCGGCGACGGCGGCGTCGAAGGGCGCCCGAACGCGGGACCGGCTCACGTTGAGGCGCGCGACGGTCTCGGCGGCCTCCGCAGCCTTCACGGCGGCGCGCGTCTGGTCGGCGTTGGCCACGGCAACGTCCAGGTCCGCCGGCGAGGCAATCCCGTTGCTGCGAAGCTGTTGCTGCCGCGCCAGCTCATGGTCCGCCGACACCGCCGCCGCCTTGGCCTGGGCCACGCGGGCGGACGCCTGCGCCGCAAGGGCCGCGTACGAGTCGGTGTCCACCAACGCCAGCTCCTGCCCCTCGCGGACGCGGTCGCCGAACTCCACGAAGGTCTTCTCCACCGTGCCCTCCACCTCGGCCGACAGGGTCGCCTCGTCGCGGGCAAACAAGGTGCCCACGACGGGCAGGGTGCGGTCCACGGGGATCGACTCCACGCGGGCGACCGAGATGGGGACGGCTGCGGCAGGCTGGGCGGCGCTGGGGTGGGGCGCGGCGGTTGGGGACGACGAACCGGGCCCGCACCCGGCAAGGGCAAGGGACACGGCGACGAGGATCGGCCCGCGCGGCATTGGCATCTGGGTGTTTTGTATCAGGGGTCACGGCCTTGCCGGAAGCGTGGAAGCGCGGGGAGGTGCAACCGCCAAGCGATTTGCATGGGGGCTGGCACTTGGCACGGGACAAGCAAGGGGTGGATGGGCAGGGTTGGAAGACAGCGCGCGGACATGAATGCGAGGTTCCATGGTGTTGGGCCGTTTTTCGGCGGGTTTCGGCGATGGGTCGGGGCGACGGTTGGGGTGGCCATGATGTGGTCGGCCTCGGTTGTCCTGGGTGCCGGAGCTTCGCCGGGCGAGGCACCGAGCCGTCGCGTGTTGCCCGCGTTGGACGTGCTGTGGACGGACACGGGTACGCGCGGCCCCATGAAGTCCTTCCAGGAGTGGGCCGGGCGATACGCGCGGGCGGGGGCGGGCGAGCGCCCGGCGATGGTGGCCGAGGGCGTGGAACGGGCGACGGCGCGGCGACTCGAGATGCGGGAGTTGATCCAGGTGGACCCCATGGAGGCGTTGAAGCAATCGGTGCCCCGGGGCGTGAGGCGCGAGCTGCCGCTGGAGGTCGTGGCGTTGCTGGAGGAGCCCGTGGAGGGCGTGGGCGACTTGGACGTCCTTTGCGAGACGCCGGTCCCGGGAAGTGCCGGGGGGCGCGGGATCGTTCGTTGGACGCGCCTGGGCGGGGTGAGGCGCCAGGCCTTCGTCTATGGGGAGCGCTTGTTTCATCCCACCCAGGCCTCGGTGGCGCTGCATGGGGTGGCCTTGGATGGGATGATGGCCGTGGCGGAGAGCCCGCTGCGTCGGCTGGAGGCATGGGAGCAGGAATCGTTGGACGTGCATGCGGGGCATGGATGCGACGTGGACTCGGCCGATGGCCACGAGGTGGAGGGCGAGGCGCTTGGGGCGAGCGTCGGGGGCGAGGTGCGATGGGTATGCGGGACGAGGCACCTGGAGTCCCTGCATGACGCGTTGGTGCTGGAGGCCACGCGGAGCGAGTCGATCGACGCGGGCGGGGCGCCGCGCTTGATGCGCGCGTACACGGAGGGGACGAAGCGGTTGATCTTCATCCGGGTGGACTTCTCGGACCTTGCGGGGACGCCGTTCACCGACGCGATGGGGACGAACATGGTCGCGGGGCTGGATGCGTTCTACCGGGAGCAGTCCTATGGGAGGACCGGGTTCGCGCCCATGGGTCCGGCGGGTTCGGCGATGACGGCGACGCTGAGGATGCCCAGGACGGCGGCCTACTACGGGTCGGCCGACCCGGCCGAGTTGCGGACGGCCGCAAGGAACGCCGCGACGGCGGCGGGCCACAGCCTTGGCTCCTACTCATTCGACCTGGTCTGCTTCGGGGCGGTGCCGGGCTACGCGTGGGCGGGCCTGGGTTATGTCGGGGCCCCGGGCGCGTGGATTCGGGCGTCGTTCGACGCTTCGGCGGGGGTGATCGCGCATGAGCTGGGGCACAACTTCGGCCTGAGCCACGCCAACTTCTGGGACACGGGCGGGGCATCGGTCGTGGGCGCCGGCGCAAGCGTCGAGTACGGCGACACCTTTGACACGATGGGCAATGCGACGGGCGGCAGGCGTCACTTCAACACCCGGTACAAGAACTACCTGGACTGGCTGCCATCGGGCTACGTGCGCAACGCGGCCACCAACGGGACCTACCGGGTCTATGCGATGGACAGCACGAACGGCCCCGTGACGGTCCGGGCGCTGACCGTGCGGCGGAACAGCAAGACCAACTACTGGGTGGAGGCGCGGCAGAAGTGGCCCGCGAGCCCATGGATGGAGGCCGGCGTGGGCGTGCGCTGGGGGCAGACGGCCAACACCGCGACGTTGCTCCTGGACACGACGCCCGGGTCGGCGAACGGCAAGAACGACGCCCCGCTGGTCCTGGGCCGCACGTTCAGCGACGCGGTGGCCGGGGTTCACATCACCACCTTGGCCAAGGGCGGGACGGACCCCGTCTGGTACGACGTGGGCGTGCGTCTGGGCAACGCCACGAACAACCAGCCGCCCAAGGTCCAGGTCACCGGCTCGGCGTCGTCGCTGGGCGTCAACGGCACGCTCCGCCTCACGGCCACGGCATCCGACCCCGACGACGCCGAGCTGGCTTTCGCGTGGGACTTTGGCGACGGGACCTTCGGCACGAACGGCCCCACGGCCAGCAAGACGTATGGCACCGCGGGGGATTACCAGGTTCGATGCGTCGTCTCGGACCTGCGAGGCGGGACGGGCTCGGGCTCCTTTGTCGTGCGCGTGGGGACGCCCACGACCGTCCGGGTTTCCGGCAAGGTGACGCGGGAAGGCCAGCCGGTGGCGGGGGCCCGGGTCTATACCTCCAACACCAAGCAAACTTATACCGACTCGGACGGCACTTATGCATTGGTGGGCCTCGCGCGGGGCACCTACAACCTCCAGGCCCAGGCGGAGAACCTGGTCCTGAGCAAGGCGGGGTTCTCCAATCCACTGAGCCTCCAGGCCGACCGCGCCAACCTCAACTTCGAGGCCTCCGCCCCGGGCGACCTCGCCTCGGTGACCCTCATCCCGCTGGGGGCCGAATGGATGTTCCACGACAAGGGCTCGTTGCCGTCGGCGAGCTGGAAGTGGTCGAACTACGACGACTCCACCTGGAGCCGTGGCCCCGCCCAACTGGGCTATGGCGACGACGACGTGGTCACGGTCGTGGACTATGGGCCGAACAGCGCATCCAAGTTCATCACCACGTGGTTCCGTCATGCCTTCACCGTGGACGATCCCAAGGCGATCTTGTCCGCCACGGTCGGGCTGGTACGCGACGACGGCG
Organism: uncultured Verrucomicrobiota bacterium; assembly: GCA_903880005.1. Lineage (GTDB taxonomy): Bacteria > Verrucomicrobiota > Verrucomicrobiia > Limisphaerales > UBA9464 > UBA6176. The sequence goes on from CAIRNV010000483.1 coordinate 9,683, forward strand.
CGGTGGTTTACCTCAACGGGAGGGAGGTGTTCCGCAGCAACATGCCCACGGGCACGATCACAGCCACGACGCTTGCCTCCTCGACGGTGGGCGGCACGGATGAATCAACGCTCTACGAGGCCGACCTGGACCCATCCTGGCTCGTGACGGGGCGCAACGTGATGGCGGTCGAGCTGCACCAGTCGGATCCCGCGTCCAGCGACCTGAGCTTCGCGCTTCAATTGACGGCCATCCTGACGCCCGTGAAGGACCCGGTGCTCCGCACGGCATGGGCGGGCGACCAGTGGCGGTTGTCGTGGCCCCTGGGAGCGGTGGGCTTCGAGCCCGAGACCGCGGCCTCGGCCGCCGGGCCATGGGAGGTCCCGGACGGGCAGGTCGATGCCGCGGGTGGCGAGTACGTGCTCCGGGTGCCCGTCACGGACGCCGCCCGGTTTTACCGGCTTCGGAAGCCTTGATCGGAAGCCGCACGCGAGGCCGGCTCCACGGCAAGGAAAGGGCCGGCCCAGCCATGACGAGCGATCCCGCGGTTGCGGCGGATCACGGCAGGCTGCGGGCCCGATAGAAGCGGCGCGCGGCCCGGGGCGCCGTCGCATCCTGGACGTCCAGGTAGCCGTCGGGGCTCGTCGCGGCGCCACGCCCCACCTCAGACCACAGGCGGAGGTCGGCCGACTGCTCCACGGCGTACGTGACGCCGGGTTCACCCAGCACCCGCAGCAAGGCGGGACCCGTCGTGAGCTGGCCGACGTACCGGACCGTCGGAGGGACCTCCTGCAAGGGCAGCGCCGTCAGCTGGTAGTCGTCGAAGACCATGAAGTTGTCGCCGGGCGAGCCCGGGCGGCGAACGACCCAGACGGCGTCCATCTCGTTGAGGTCGAGCTTGGATCCCCTCGTGGTCATGGGCTGGCCGTCGATGATGCGCGTGCCATTGACATCCGCCCACCAACGATTGCGGGCGAGGTTCATCGTGACGACGAGGTCGTAGGGTTCCCCGGGTGCAAACGACCAGCCCGTGGGCCGGAAGCCGGCGGAGTCGTCGAGGACGTACTGGATCGCCTGGGCGTCGTTGTCGAAGTCGATGCTGAAGAGGCGTTCCTCCCGGGTGTTGTACGCGCTCCAGCGAAAGTCGTCGAAGTAGGGCGCGTTCGTGGTCGAGTCGAAGACCATCATGCTCACGCGAAACGTCAGCAGAGGCGGCGGCCCGCCGGCCGGCGAGAGCCCCACCGGACGGAACACGTTGAGGAGGTCGTCAGGCTGGGTCGGGGGGCTGAAGCCGACATAGGCAACCTGGCCGTTGAAGCCGTCGATGGGCCCGGGCAACACGCCGTTGCCACCGGAGCCGATGGCGATCCAGCCGTTCTGGCCGGCGAGGTCCTTGTTGACGTCGTAGCCCTCAAAGCGCTCGAAGCCCGTCTCGAAAAGCACGCGCTCGCCGGCCGCGAGACGGGAGACGGCGGCCAGGGCGCTGGCCCATGGCCCGAGCACGCGCAGGCAGTGGTTCATGGCGGGCAGCATCGGTGGAGGCCCTTACCGCTCGGCGGGAGAACCGCGGCCCTGGGACGAGCGCGGGGACTCGACCCGGTGGGCTGGCATGTGCCTTGGGCCGGGCGCGGCAGGCGCGGCAGGCGCGGGCGCGGGCGAGAACGTGCGCGGGGGCGGCGCAGTGGGCGTTGGCGCGAAGCCCCGCGGAGCGGCACCGGGCATGGGAGCGGGCGCGGGCGCGGGGGCCGGGTTGAAGCTCCGCGGCTCCGGCCGGGGCGCGAACGCCGGGGGAGTCATTCGTTGCGGCGGCAGATTGGGCGCGGGGGCCTCGGTGCGCGGCCCGGGAGCCATGGGGCGGCTCGGTGGCACGGCGGGCAAGGACGGCGAGGGAATCGCCGCCGATCCCGGGGTTGCAGGCGACGGGTTGTTGCCAAGGCTCGCGCCCGGATACCGCGAAGGGACGGTCCGCGATCCATCGAAGCTCGGCCGCGACGGGGCGGGCGACGGAGCCGGCGCGGGGTTGGCCACGCCGGGTTGGGCCACCCCGGGACGGCGTGACGGCGGCGTGCTGGGAAGGGCTTCCGGACGGGCCTCCGGACGCGCCGGGACGCCCACGTTCGCCCCAGGATACGACGTGGCGGGTCGCGTCGGCGCGGCCGCGGCGGGTGTCTCGCGTGCCGTGGTCCCGCCTTGGGCGGGCGCGGTCCCCAATCGTGGCCGCTCCATCGTGCGAGCGGGCGTCGTCGTGGCAGGAACGTTGGCGGGCCGGGACGCCGCCGGGGCCGTCGCGCCCAGGATGCCCGGGACCGGCGACACGGCGTCTGGAACCATGGACGAACGGGACCCGGACGACCGCGTCGGGAGGGCCGTGGTGGTGGTGGTCACGCCGGGGGCCTTGCGGGCCTCTTGGCGGCCGAGGACCGAGGCGGGGGGCGCTGGGGCGCGGTCGCCTGCGGGCTCGATGCGCGGGCGATACGCGGCGACCTCGGGTCGCGCGGCCGCCGCGCCTCGCATGGCGCGCTGGGCCGCCTCGGGCGAGGACGCGTCCTGGATGGCCACCTTCCGCACCTCGTCGCGGGAATGGCGTTGGACCTGATCCACGGGAAGGCCGTTGTTGACGATCACCGTGTTGTTGTTGCCCGCGATGTTGATCGAGCGGTCGCCACCGACGGCGATCTTGCTGTCGCGCACGAACTGGTTCAAGCGCGGCCGATCCAGGGCCCAACGATGAAGGCCCGGGTCGCGAAACCGGTTCCACGAGCAGGCGTACCAACTGTTGTCGAAGATGCCGAACCCGATGCTGACGGCGGCCCCGCCGGAGACCCACGAGAAGCCGATCCCGGCCGACCAATGACACTCGGGCGGCAGGGGCGCCCATCCGCAGTAGGCGTTCGAGTAGCGCCATGAGACCCAGGCTGGACCCCAGTCATAGCCGGGAGCCCATACCCAGCCCATGCGCGCGCTGCGATGCCACCGGCCGTAGTGGAAGGGCGCCCAACCCCACGTGTAGGTGGATTGCCAATACCAGCCGCAATCCGTCCAGAGCCACTGGCCGCCGTCGCAGTAGGGTTGCCACGTGGGCGTCACGGAGACGACGGCGGGCTGCCAGCACCAGCCGTAGGGCTCGACGAGCACCCAATTGCCGTAGGGGGCCAGCGAGTCGTAGAACGTGGTGTAGGTGACGGCCTGGGGCGGGGCCGACACGACGACAGGTGCCGCGCCGGCCGGGGCCGGGGGCGCTGCGGCGCCGGGTTGCGCCGGCCCGTACACCGGGGCGGCGGGGGCCGGTTGCGGCGCACCCGGGACCGGCAAGGCGGCGGGCGGCGCCGCGGGTGTTGCCGTGGGTGCCGGGGCGGGTGGGGCGACCTCGGCAGGCAAGGCGGGAAGGGCGGGTGCATTCGTGATGGGGGTTGCGGCCGGAGCCCGGTCGGTCGCGCCCGCCTTCTTCACCAGGGCGCTGATCACCGGGGACGTCAGGCCAAGGTCCGAGAGGTAAATGATTTGGTCCGCGTTGAGCGAAAAGGGCTGCTTGAGGCCCTCGATGTAGGCCAACACCACGGATTCACCCACGGCGGTCTGGGACAGGCGCAGGACGTCCTGGGCGGGGACGGGTAGATCCGGGGGGGCGGACGGCGTGGGCTTGGGCAGGACTGCGGGGACCGTGGCGACGGCGGGGGCCGTGTTGGCTGGCGCGGCCGCCGCCGTGGCGTTGACCGAGGGCGTGGGTGACGTGTTGGTCGCCGTGGTCGTCGCGATGGAGCCCGGGTTGGCGGGCGGTGGCGACGGCGGGGTTGCCGGGGTGGATGCGCCCGGGGATGCGATGGGCGGCGAGGCGTCCGATGTGGCGCTGGCGTGGCAACCCGCCAAGAGGACGGAGCACAACGCAGGCAGCAGCAATGGCTTCATGGGATGAGGGGATGGGGATGGGTCAGCGGGCGCAACGGATGGCCTTCGTGGAAACGAGGGAAGCGGTTGCCCCGATGGGCTCGCCGCCATGTCCGATTGCGCTCACGACGGGGAAATGGACGGGGGGCCGCGCGCCGTATTCAGGAGGGGCCGGGACGAGGCGGTTGATTGCCCTGCGCAAGTCCATGGGATTCAAGGGCTTCATGCGTCGGACAAGGGGGTGAGGGGGGACTTCTTCAGGGCGCGAAGCTCCTGTTGCTCGCGGAGGACGGCGACCTGCGCGTCATGGTCGAGGGAGGGGTCGGCCAGTCGCGAGCCCGCCAACTCGACGCGGCGGTCGATCCAGGCATCCCGAATCTTGCGGGCGGCGTCCGCGAGTTGGCGCGGGATGTCCGGGATGGCGCGCGGGTCGGAGGCTGCCTCGGTGACGAGTTGCTGCGCGGACGGGTTCTCGGAGAGGGCCCCGAGCACGGAGGCGAAGTTCCCGTCGTGGGTGATGTGTCGAAAGCACGCCCGGGTGATCGCGCGTGTCGTCTCGTGGGCGATCCAGGCGGGGTCCAGGTGCTGGTGGAGCCAGTCGATGTCCTCGTGGGAGGCGCGGCACAGGAGCCCGATAAAGCGAACGTCGTGGATCGAAGGCGGCGTCTCCTGCTGGGCTGGGACCTCGGCGGCGGCGGGTTGCGGGCGGTTGTCGCGGGCCCTTGGGCTGCGGTAGTCCTGGGCCTTGATCTTGCGGAACTCGGCGCGGACGGCATCGACGGCGACGGCGAGGCGTTGGGCGGTGCGTTGGGCGTAGGTATCGACGAGCACGGCGTTGCCGGTGAGGTGCAGCTTCTCGCCCATGGCGTTGAGGATGGCGAGGCGTCCGCGGTCGGTGCGCAGGTCGTTTTCCGCGATGAGGTGCTCGAGGTAGAAGTCGAAGAAGGCCTGGGCCTTGCCCAGCAAAGCCCGGAAGGGGTCCGGCCCGTGCGCCTTGAGGAAGGAGTCGGGGTCGTCGGGGTGGGGGATCGACGCGACGCGCAGGGACAGTCCGGACCCGAGGCACTCGTCGAGGGAACGCACGGCGGCGTTGCGCCCGGCCTTGTCGCCGTCGAAGCAGAGGATGACCTCCGGCGCGTAGCGGCGGAGGATGCGGGCGTGGTCGGACGTGAGGGCGGTGCCTTGGGGCGCGATGGCGTTGCGCACGCCGGCGGCATGGCACGCGATGGTGTCGAGCTGGCCCTCGCAGACGATGGCGTGCCCCGCGTCAAGGATGGCGCGCTTGGCCTTGTCGATCGCGTACAGGACCCGCCCCTTGGTGAAGAGCGGCGTCTCCGGCGAATTGACGTACTTGGCCGTCTTCTCGTCGCCCACCAGCACGCGGCCGGAGAAGGCGATGACGCGTCCCTGCTCGTCCCAGATGGGGAACATGAGGCGGCCCCGGAACCGGTCGTACACGCGCCGGGTATCCTCCTTGTGGACGACGACGCCGGCCTGCTGGCAGAGCTCGGCGTCGAACCCGTTGCGCTTGGCCCAGTTGACGGTGTCATCCCAGGAGTCCGGGGCGGCGCCGATGCGGAACTCCTTGATGGAGTCGGCGGACACGCCGCGTTGCCGCAGGTAGTCGCGCGCGACCTGCCCGGCGGCCTCGTTGTCGAGGCAGGCTTGCCAGCGGACGCACAGGGCCTCGTGCAGGCGCAGGAGCTGGTCCTTGAGCCCGCGATCGCGTTGGGCGTTGGGGTTGCCCTCGTACTCGACCGGGATGCGCGCGCGCTCGGCCAGCCGCTCGACGGCCTCCGTGAAGGGCAGGCTCTCGTACTTCTGCACGAACCCGAACACGTCGCCCCCCGCCTTGCATCCGAAGCAATGAAAAATCTGGCGCGAGGGCGACACGTTGAACGACGGGGACTTCTCCGAGTGGAACGGGCAGAGGGCGACGAAGTTCCCGCCGGCGCGCCGCAAGGGAAGGCTCGCGCCAATGACATCCACGATGTCGCTGGCGGCCCGGACGCGCTCGATGAAGGCCGGTGAGAAAAGCGGCACGGGTGCAGGCTCCCGTGGATGGCATCCCATGGCAAGGAAGCCCTTGGCCTTACCGAGTCGGATGAGAGGGAAGGGATTGCGAAGCAGATGCTTGCGCAAGGCCAGGAGTGAACGAGGCGCGGGCCAGTGCCAGGCCCGTAACGAGCGAAGGACGAGGCTCTTGCGAAGAGAAAATCCAGCAAGCACGCCCGATGCAACTGAATCGTTACGCCTTTGGCCGACCCGCGTGCGGTGGGTCGTCCAGTGGGCAGGCGTCGAAAAGGTCCCGCATCGGCCAGCCCAACATTGCCGTTCGCCAATCGACGGCCCCGTGGATAGGGTGCGGTGGTCTCGTCATGCGCGTCCCCCGTCTGTTTTCTGCACTCGTGCTCGTTGCGACCGCCGTCGCGCCGTGGGTCCTTGGCCAAGGCCCTTCGTCGAAGGCGGTGGATCATTGGGCCTTCAAGCCGCCCGTGAAGCCGGCGGTGCCGAACGTCTCCCGCGCGCCCAAGGGCTGGCCTAGGAACGACATCGACGCCTTCGTCCTCGAGGGGTTGTCCAAGCAGGGCCTCCATCCTTCGCCCGCCGCCGACCGCACCACCCTGCTGCGGCGCCTGAGCCTCGACCTCACCGGCCTGCCGCCCACGCCATCCGAGATCGACGCCTTCCTCGCCGATCGCTCCGCCGACGCCGAGAAGAAGGTCGTCGAACGACTCCTCGCGTCGCCGCACCATGGCGAGCGTTGGGGACGTCACTGGCTCGACGGTGCGCGGTATGCCGACTCCGACGGCTTTGAGAAGGACAAGGCGCGGTTCGTGTGGTTCTACCGCGACTGGGTGGTGAACGCGATTAACCGGGACCTGCCTTACGACCAGTTCGTCGTCGAGCAACTCGCGGGAGACCTCCTCCCGAACGCCACCCAGGACCAGGTCGTGGCCACGGGATTCCTGCGGAACTCCATGATCAACGAGGAGGGCGGCGTCGATCCCGAGCAGTTCCGCATGGACGCGATGTTCGACCGCATGGACGCCGTCGGGAAGACCGTCCTCGGGCTCACCATCCAGTGCGCCCAATGCCATGACCACAAGTACGACCCCCTGAGCCAGGCGGACTACTACCGGATGTTTGC
>CAIRNV010000484.1 GCA_903880005.1 uncultured Verrucomicrobiota bacterium
ACGACAAAGAGAGAGGGGTCAGCTCGTCGAGCGTGAGGTCCGAGACGGTCGCGAGCACAGGATCGGCGTTGGCCTCGCTCACGATGACCGTGAAGGAGTTGGTGACATTGGCGACGCCGTCGGTGACGGCCACGAGCACCGTGTTCGTCGAAGGTCCCTGTGCCTCCGTCGGCGTCCACGCGAGCGCGCCCGAGGAGGCGTTAACCGTCATGCCCGTGGGACCGCTCACGATCCGGTACGACAGCGACTGCGCCGGAATGTCCACGTCGGTCGCGGACAGCGACAAGGAAAGGTGCGTTTCCTCTAAGGTAGTCGGCATCAACTCCGTCAACACCGGGGCATCGTTCACGGGTGCGATCACTATGGTCACGGTGGCCACGCGCGACTCCAGCGTCCCATCCGAAACCTTGAAGCTCACTTGGTCCGAACCGTTTGCGTTCGCGTTCGGGGTGTACGTCAGGTTGGGCGGGGTGCCCGAAAGCGCGCCCTTGGAAGGTGGATTCAAGATCGTGAAGGTCATGGTCGGGCCGTCCACGTCGGATGCCGAAAGCTCAAGCGCGGTGGGCGTGTCCTCGTCTAGGTTCAAGGTTCGATTGGAGGCGGTCGGGCCGTCGTTCACCGACGCCAACTGGATCGACACGGTCGCGGGGGCCGAGTCCACGGTTCCGTCGTTCACCTTGAACGTGAACGAGTCTGGCCCGTATGCGTCGCGGTCCGGCACATAAGTCCGGTTGCGTCCGCTGCCGGTGAGCGTCCCCTTCGTGGGCTCGCTCACGACTTGGTAGGTCAATGCATCGTTGTCCTCGTCGGTCGCGCCCAAGGTGACGGCGAGGTCCATGTCCTCGGTCCCGTACAGGGACTGCCCGTTCGCCACGGGAGCGCGGTTCGAATCCATTACGACCACGCTGAAGCTCCGCCTTGCAGTCAAGGAGGGCTCCGCATCGTCATAAACCTCCACCACCACAAGATACGTCGCCGGGCCGTCCGTCGTGGTGGGTGTCCACGAAAGCACGCCGCTCACCACGTTCAGTTGCATCCCCGACGGACCGCTCACCAACCGGTAGCGAAGGACGTTTGCCGGCAGGTCGCCGTCCGTCCCGGCCAAGCCCAGCGACCATGGCTGCGCCTCCGTCGCCTGCTGCAGCGGAACATCGGCAAGCTGCGGCGGCTGGTTCGCCTCCGTCACCCCAACCACGAACGTCCTCTGCGAGCTCAACGGGACCGTCGCATCATCCGTCACCGACACCGTCACCGAATACGTCCCGGGCCCCTGACCCTCCGAAGGCGTCCACTGCAACATGCCCGTCTGGACGTTGACCTGCATGCCCGCCGGTCCCGACACGATCGCGTAGGTGATGCCATTGGCAGGCACGTCCGCGTCCGTTCCCGCAAGTTGCACCTGCAAGGCCTGTCCCTCGGGAACGCTCAGCGTCCCGATCGATGCCAGAACCGGGACCCGGTTCGACTCCCGCACCTCGATCAAGTACACGCGCTCGACGGCAGCCCCCCCGTCGTCCTCCAGCCTCACCTTTGCCGTGTACGACCCCGGACCTTGGGCCTCCGTCGGTGTCCATGTCATGACGCCCGACGGGTTCACGGCAAGTCCCGCAGGTCCCTCCAGCAAGCTGTAGCTCAGGCCTTGGATTGGCAGGTCAGCGTCCGTGCCGCCCATGGAAAAGCTCCATGCTGTCATCTCGGGGATGCTCAACGCTCCAGGATCCGGAAGAACCGGCGCCGTCGCCACCTCCCGCACTAGAACGACAAGCTCGACCTCGCTCGACGCCCCGGCCGCGTCCGTCGCGCGCACGCGAACCACCTGCGTCGAGGGACCCTGCGCCTCCGTGGGCGTCCAAGTTAGCAATCCTGTCCCGCCCACGGCCATGCCGGCCGGCCCGGCCAGCACCGAGTAGGCGATCGCTTGCGCAGGGATGTCCACATCCGTGGCCACCAGTTGCAATGCCAGCGTCGCCCCCTCGTCAACGCTCACGCCCGCCACCGCGCCAAACTCAGGCCCGAGGTTGACCTCGGTCACCGTCACCTGGAACGACCGCGTTGCACTCAGAACAGGGTAGCCGTCGTCCTCCACTCTCACGGTCACCGCATACACCCCCGGACCCGCCGCCTCGGACGGAATCCATGTCAACCGCCCCGCCGCCGACACGTTCATTCCCGCCGGCCCGCTCACGAGGCTGAATGCAAGGTTGTTCTGGGGCACGTCCGCGTCGAAGGCGACAAGGTCGATGCCCAGCAGGGTGCCCTCCGCGACGGAACGGTCCGACACCGGATTCAGCTGCGGTGCCGTGTTCACCGGGAGCAAACGCAACACGAACTGGTTCGTCACCCATGCCGCGCCGTCGGTCACCGCGATCACCACCGTGTTCGTCGAAGGCGTCTGTTCCTCGTACGGGTCCCACCGGAACTCCGCGCCCACGACCTCCGATCCCTCCGGGCCACTCACCAACACATAGGACAGAGACTGCAACGGAAGGTCTGCGTCGGTGGCAACCAGCGGAAGCACGTATGGATCCAATCCATCCAGAGCCACGTCGCCCAAGGCTGCGAACACGGGGGCCTGGTTCGCCTCAGCAACGTGGATCGTAAAGCTTCCCGTGGTCGAAGCCTCGCCGTCGCTGGCGGATACCCGCACAAGGTAGCTCTGGCCCCCCGCAAGCTCCGGAGGCGTCCATTGGAGGACCCCACCCACCACCGCCGCGCCCGGAGGACCTTCCAACAGGATAACCTCGATCGGTTGCGCCGGCACGTCCGGGTCCTGAACCGTCAAGGATCGGGCGTACGGTGCCGTCTCCGGAATGGTGACGTCCGTCAACCCCACGAAGCCGGGCGATCGGTTGTTGTTCCCGACAAGCTCGATGGACCAACTCTCCAGCCTCATACCCCCGCCGGGGCTCATGTCGGCGATCGCCAGCCGCCATGTCCCGTTTCCCAGCTGCCCGTTCAGCACAGACAACATCGCCGGACGCAACGTGGATTCCGGGACCAACCTACCGTCCGGTTGAATACCCCCGGTCAGCGAACCCAAGGACCACTCCAACAAATGAACGTCCGCCGTCGCTGCGCCCTCGCGCGTCGCATCATCCCTGAAAACCACGTCCCATCCGTCGTACCCAAAGCCGGCGCCGTCGGTCGTCGTCACCCCAACCCGGTTCAGCAAGACTGCCGTGGCCCCGAAGTCCTTCGTCAACGTCACCACCATGTCCGACGCAAACCCCATGCCGCCAGGGTTGCCTGCCAACTTCAACCCGACTCGCACCTGCGTCACATCCACGATGGCGGAGTCGGATATCGTCGCCGTGAACACGACGGGCGGGTCCTGCAACCCGCCGAGGTCATGGCCCGCCATGAACGTCCTCACTGCCTCCGTCACCATCCCTCGCCCGTGAACCGGCATGCATGCATGCAGCATCGCAAGGAGCCAGGCCCCAAAAAGCAATGCCCGACGGCAGCCCTCCCTGCCAAAACTCGCGCGATTCCTGCCAGCCATTTCCCTCTTCCTCGCCATGCCTAGCCTCCGCCCGACGCCGTCTTCAGCACCGTCACGGTCGCACGCACCACATGCCCGGCACCGTCGGAAACCTCGTATTCGAAACTCCCAGGCCCCTCGTTGGTCACCGGCGCCGAGTAGATGGCCGAGGCGCCGTCGAGAACAACCTCGGCACCCGCCGGCGAGGCGTTCCCAACCCATACCACCTGCAACGGGTCCAGATCCCCGTCCCGGTCATTCGCAAGCAGCGCAGCCACAGGGATGGCCAGGTCGAGGGAATCCCCGGGCCGCTGCACCGTGTCGGCCACGGGAGACGGCGCCTCGTTCCCCCAGCCGACTGCTACCGCCCGGTAAAGACGCAACGCTTCCGGTGGCGCAACATCCCGATGCACAAAGACACCCAGGGCTCCCGACACGGCGGCCGTGTACTCCGCCGACGGCACAAAATCGCTCCAGACGTGCGGTGACCCAGTCGAGGTGCTGAACTGCACCTTGTAACGGCGGCGGGGAACTCCCTGCCATGTCAGCACCCGGTCCGCCCCGTCCGCCTCAACGCGAGCCGCCGCGACGTCCGATGCGCCGGCCAAGGATCCCGGCGCCACCTCCACAACATTCACAACCCGGCTCGCAAGGTGCCCGCCAAGGCCGTCGGAAACCGTGTACACGAAACTCCCATTCCCTTGGGTGCCCATGGGGACGGAATAAACGACGAACGGCCCGGCCAACTTGACCGAGGCGCCGGCCGGCAATGGACTCGAAACCGATTCAATGATCAGCGAGTCCCCGTCGGCATCCGTGTCGTTCGCCAGCAACTCGGTCGCCAATACCTTGGCCGACCGGCTTCCAGCCTCCCGGTTCATCGTGTCAGCACCAAGCTCCGGCGGCTTGTTCACCGCCAAGACCGTCACTTGGAAGGATCGATGGGAAACGTTCCCGGCAAGATCCGTCACGTGCACCGTCACAACCCCGACGCCTGCCTGCCCCTCGGCTGGATGCACGACCACGTTGCGCGCCGCACCCGCGCCACCCACGACCACTTGGCTTGCAAGGGTCGAGGGCGAGCAACCGCTGGTCACCATCAACGCGGATGCCGCGCTCAGGTTGTCCCCGACAACGAAGGCGACCGGCAACGTGGCCACGCCCTCGTTCGTCTCGCGATCCTGGAGCGTCGGCACGGCCGGCGCAGTCACATCCACCGTCACCCGCTGGGCATACGTCCTGACCGTCGCGCCTCCACCCGCCGCCACTACGTCCGCAAACACGTCGTGCTGCCCCTCCGCCAACGGGCTTTCAACCTCCACGCTCCATGCCCCCGTCGTCACGTTTGCGACGGTCGTCCCGAGGATCACGGGCGCATTGAGATCGCGCTTCAACGTCACCGTGGCACCCGCGGACGCCACCCCCGTGAACGTCGGCGTCGTGTCGGCCGTCACGGCGTCGTTAGAGAATCTCCCGGTATCCGAGGATGCTGCCATCGCCGGCGGCTGCTCCTCGGGCGGGATGGCATGAATGATCAACGCAGAACCCACGGCGCTCCACGGGGCGAACGGCAGGTTGCCGGCTCCGTACAGAACGCCGCCCGCCTGAAGCATGTCGTCCACGCGAATCGTCCATGTCCCCGTCGAACGTTGCCCCTCGTACTGACGAAGCCCCGTCTCCGCCGTCCAGTCATCCACCTTGAAGACTCCCGTGTACGGTGGTGCCCCATCCTCCACCAATAGGGTTCCAAGCTCCGAGAACACCGTGTCTTGGAGTCGATGGTCCGCCATCGACCCGGAGAAATCGCCCAGCAATCCCTCCCCGAGCAACCTCACGGTCATCCCGGTCGGCCCTACAAGGCTGACATCCAGCCAGTCCAGGAACCCATCCTCTTCGTCCACGTCCAATGCCAGTCGCACCTCGATCCGCTTGATGAATACGTCGTCAGGAACCGAGACCGAGAAGCTCGTGCTCGCCCCCGTCAAGGCACCGCCCGGGAGCGGATACGTGATCAGCTCCGCAAGACCTGGCGTTGCGGCACCGAAGCCCACCATGGCCATGGCCGCCAGCAAGCCATGTGCGGCTCCGAGTGGCGCCCATTCCATCCATGCTTGTCCCGGGTTTCGTTTCATTCCACTTCACCCCTCACTCCAACGCGGCTGCGTGCCATTCCAAGGCATCCGTCGCGCAAGGGTTCGCGCCTTCGGTTACCAACGCCTTGCCCAAGGTGCCCTGCAGGAACCCCCTCCAACGCCCTCGCAGCGTCTGCACATCTCCCGCCTTGCCTGCGCCAAGCCAGCTTCCCCCAAGGCCATCTCCCGCATCACTTAATGCCCAGACCACCCGTTGCCGGATCACCGTCGAACCCGCGGACAACGGGGGGGAGAAGGAGGATGGCACCTCCATCGTGAACGTCCTCGTGCTGGCTTGGCTGTTCGCTCCCACGATCGTCATCGACGGCGTTGACAGCGTGATCTTCAGCGTGTCGTTGCCCACCGCCGAATAGGAAATGGGCGACGTCGCAAGGAACGACAGGATGCTCGCAAAGCTACCGGTCAAGGTCACTGAGCCCGTCCGATCGCCTTGCAACGTCAGGTCCGGGATGATCGTCCCGCCAACGCTCGCCGTCTTGTCCACCACGCCCGCGTTCGACACGTCGATCAGCCCGCCCGCCCCCGTCGCCAATCGGACGGTGACCCATTGGCCAGCGAAGTCGGGGACCACCGAGATGGGCGTGCTAGCCCCCGTCGCCAGCGGTGTCGATGCGCCGAGAATCGCCTGCGGCGCGGAGCCGTTCGCGGCCGTTGAGTATCCCACACGGAAGTATTCGCCCCCGGCGAACTCCAAGAACCGGACCTCAAATCGGTAGAACGTGTTCGCCTCCAGCCGAATTGCAGCAGACCGACTCTGGCTGTTCCACGAGCCAGGCGAGACATACCCAGACGAGGACACGGGGCCGCCGCCCATCGCGTTCCCGCTCGCGTCAAGGATCCGCAACTCAACGTTGTCGTCCGCCGCCGTCCAGAAGTGGTAGTCGCCTGCCGCAGACGCCCGCAGCCATCCGGACGCAACCGACCCGAAGTTGTCGGACACCGAGACGTTTGGCGTGGTGACGCCGGTCTGCCAGAGCCGGACGGAGTCGCCCGCAGGCTTGCTTGCCATCGCAGTACCAAGGCTAGCAAACCGGTGGGTCGCCCCCGATCCGGAAAGCCCGTTCCACTGCCGCTCCGTCCAGCCCGTCCCAAGGTGAACCCGAAGGTCCGGAATGGCCCCAAGACTCCTCAGGTTCGCCGGCACCTCCAGCCATTTGACCCCCGCATCCACCAACGCCGCCGTCAAGGTCACCGAGGTCGCCACAAGGTGGTATTCGTCGTCGGGCTTCGTAACCAAGGCCTTGATAAAGCCCGCCGAGACCGCCTCGATCTTGCCCTTGCCCGCAAGGACGGTTCCAACGTGGATGTCGCCGCTCGACAGCGTGGACAAGCGGACCGTGGCCCCGGTGCCACTGGCCGTGGCCTCTTGGACCCGCAGGGCGCCACCGCGGCTGGACAACTCGATGTCGCCCCCCACATCCGAGGAAGTCCGGGCCAGCGTGACCGTCAGCGCGGCGAGGTTGGCAAGCCGGATCGGGCCGGTCGCGCTCGTCGCCGACAACGAGCCCACCATGGACTCCAGCGCCCCCTTCGAGCCGATGCCGCCGGCAGCTTCAATCGTCAACGTCCGCGCCGTGATGTCGGAAGCGTCGTCCACCCCAAGCTCCTCAATCGCGCCGCCGCTGGACAGCGTGATCGAAGCGCCGGGTGCTTGGACAAGCCCAAGGACGAGGTCGCCAACACTGGTGATCCCAATGTCCCAACCCGTCTTCATCGTCGAGGCCTTGGCCTTACTCGTCGCCGATTCCACCATCATCGCCCCAACGCCAGAAAGGGTCACCGACCCGCCAAGGCTCTGTGCGCGAGCCACGCGGACGCCGGAATGTAATCCCGCGGCCACGATGTTGCCGGCAGCCCGGATCGACAGCGAGCCCGAACCGCCCTCGGAAGCTGCAAGGCTCACGTTGCCTGTCGTGGACTCCAGGGAGATGGCCCAGGGGCCGTCCGCCAAGACCGCTTGGTTCACCACCAAATTCGCCGCCGCGGTCACCGCCATCGTGTCTGCCAATAGCGTCTCGTCCACGCTCACCACCCCCGCCGCGATGGTCACGTCCACCGCTCCACCGCCCATGACCCCGGACAAGGTCCTCATGGCACCTAACATCACCGAGCCATTCCCGGCCAGCACAATGCTGGTTCCCGTCCCGATGCTGATTCGATCCGCACCAGCACCCCCAGCCACTACATCGTTGCCCGCCCCCCCCTCCAGGACATCCCCGCCGCCGATGGAACCGTTCCGGGTGGATACCAACACCGGCGTGGCCCCATCGAACCGAACTTCACCCTCGTCGCCGACGATCACATCGTTGCCCGATCCCGTTCTGATCACGTCGGCCCCGCCGCCACCGATCACGTACACCGTCCCCGAGGCCGCACCCGTCAAAGAATCCGCCCCGGATGCCCCCGCCGTCGTGTACATGCGCGTGACACGCCGGTCAGGCGACAATTCCACCGACCCCTGGTCGAGAAGCACATGGCTCGTCCCCGTCCCCGTGAACACGGTGTCGGCGCCTGCCCCGGCCAAGATGATGTCCTGGCCTTTGCCCCCATAGATCGTGTCGTTGCCCGCACCCGTCTCAATCCTATTGCTCCCATCGCCACCCCGGACCGTGTAAGCCGCGCCCGCAGGGGCTGCCGACGTGTTCACGTTGTCATTCCCATCCCCAAGCACGACCTCGTTCATGGCCGAAGTGCTCCCGCCGGAGATCGTGTACGTGTTGCTCCCCGCGGAATCGTTGACCAGCACTTGGGCACTGATGCCTGACAAGACATCCACCGTGTCCGAACGAGCCCCCCCGATCACCCGAATGACCCGGACCCCGTGCACCGTGAACACCTTGCCGCGATGGATCACATCCACGGACTGACCCAAGCCACCCGATCCCCCGCCCTGAGCGGACGGCCTAATCGTGTAGAATTGGTCCGACTCAAACGTCTGCTGGCGCATGTCGATCACCAACTCTCCCGAGCCGGTCAGCAATTGGCCATTGACGACCGCCGTCCCGGAGGCATCGCGCAACGTCCGGATCGGCTGGCGGGCAGGATCGCTTCCCGCCCGCGGTCGCGGCATGTCCCCAATTTCCCATGTCTTGGAATCAACTCGGTCCACCCACCTGAACGCGAGCAAATCCCATGTTCGGTAGCGTCTCTCGCCATAGAGGCTTATCCGGCCCGAACCCGGGTCGTAGTTCATGGATGCCGTCACCCCATCGATCCGAATTCCAAACAGGATCAGGCTCCCCTTGGCCGAGGCACTAAAGACGAAGGCATCGTCCGGCTGCTGGTAGCATATCAATGCCTCCATCGAGGCATCCACCCCCACCCACCAATCGCCTAGCCGCAGGTTCGCCACCGCAAACAGGCCAAACGACCCGTTGGACTGAACCCACCCAGCAACGTCCACCATCGCAAGTCCGAAGAACGACATCCGCCCGGTGAGGCTGATGCCCCAGTCGCCGGCCTCAAGCGGGGCGCTTGCAAGGACACCGCCGCCAACCGCCTTGGCTGGACGTTGGAACGTGCCACCACCCACTTGCATCCTCGCGTTTACCGAAAGGCTGAACACGTTCAGGATGTCAACCGAGCCAGCAAGCACCACAAACACGCTGGACGGAGCCAACGCGACGCCGGGCGACATGGGGTCCGTAGCCGTCCCAGCCCGGGTGTTAATGTACAGCCGACCCGCGAGGCTCAACTGGATCATGGACGCCACCGTCGCATTGATCGAGACGGCTGCCGACAGGACCAACCCGGCCGAGTTCAGGTTACCCGCCACCGCCACGTTCGCCTCAAGCAGGCTGCCCGCGAGGTTCACCTGAAGTTCGCCAGACAATCCAAAGCTCCTGCTCGCAGGATCGTACTTGAACTCAACGTAGCCCTGACCCTCCAAAGCCCGGATGAACGTCACGGTCCCCGTCGCCCGCAACAAGATTCCAGATGCCACCGTCCGGTTGATGCCCCCAACGCTTAGCGAGCGCATCACCCCGGCAGTATTGACCTCGAGGACATAACCCGCCGTCAACGTTAGCCCAACGGAGGCTCCAAGCCCGGGGGATGGGTCCACCACAAGGGCACCCAACAGTCCATGGCTATCGACCACAAGCCCTCCGTTCACCGTGGTCTGGCCCAATGGCCCCAACTTCACGATGCCGCCGATCTCCATGTCCATGCGCCCGGGGCTGAGCGCAAAGTCAAGCCGCCCAGCCAACTGAAATCCACCCAGGCTAAGTGTCGCCCCAGACCGGATCACGAAGCTGTTCGCGGCCAGTTGACCATCCACCAACCCAAGAACCTCGCCGGTCTGGGGATCAACTTCGACCGTGCGCACGGGCCTCGTGACATTCGTGCTGTTAACCCCGAGCTGGAACGTCCCCGTCAGGCTCACGTCCGGAACCAGCATGGATCGATTGTCCATGCCGAGCGTCAGGTAGCCATAGATGCCAGCCTTGCCGGCCTCCCATGACGCGCCCATCTGACCCGCGGCGGCAAACCGCGCGATCGGCGTGTCCAAGGTGGCCTCGACCGTCACGACCGCACCCGTTCCGTCCAGCAGGAATCTCCCCTTGCCTCGGAGCATCAAGGGCCCCAGCTCAAGGTTGCCGTCAAACATCAGTCCAAGGCTTTGGGCAGGCATCGTCACCGTCCGGAGCTCGGATGCAACGTGCAGGATTCCACCCTCGTCGAGTGTCAGGAAGTACATCCTGTTCTGGTTCGTGTTGTCCTGCACCGACCAGACGCTGCCCGCCGCATACTTGTTGCCCGAATCCCTCAAGTCCTTGACGTTGCGGAACGTCAGGCCTGCGCCAAGACGGTGACCATTGGATTGGAACACGTCCCTGAGAGCCGATGGAATGGTTGTCCGCCCCCCAAGCTCCGTCTCCTGCTTGCTCACGAACCCATCCACCAAGCCTCCATGTGCAAAGGCGAAGACCTCGTCGCCCTCGATGCCCTCAAGCCGGAGCGTGTGCTTGCTGGTTTCGGTGGTCGTGTTCACGACCAACTCGGTGGCGCCATTAAGCTTCAGGCCCAAGATCTCGATGTTGGATTGAAGCCTCAGCGCTCCGGTCACCTCAATTCCGACGCCTAGGCCCAGCAACCCGGATTCCGACCCCACGCCCGGGCCTACCAACGCCGTGAACGAGCCCGCCGCGGATCCAAGGTTTCCCAGCCGGTAAACCTCCAGCGTTCCACTCGTCTCCAAGTACCATGCCGTGGCGTTGGCCAAGTCCTCCTTCGACAGGGTCACGCTGCCCCGCAGGCTCAGGAACGGATCATTGACCCCGTCACCATCAAGGTCCGGCGTCAGCTCCCCACCCTGAACCTCCGCAAAGCCACTGATTTGAATCGACGAACGAGCCGAGCTGCTCTGCACCCCAAACTCCACCGAGCGCGACTCACCAAGGCTCCCGTCCAAGCCGGCCCAGCTGCCCTGGATGAAGTCAAGCCGCACCACGCCCTCGGTGAACTCACCGGAGAAGCTGTATCGCCAATACTCCACCCCGCCGATGACCACCCGGCTCGCGGCGCCATCGAATGCGACCGTGCCCTTGCCCGCCCCGCCCACGCCAAACTCCGGCGCCGCGTCCGAGATCGTCGCGCTGTCCAGCCCGGAGCCCCTCACTGCATCGAAGCGAATCAAGATGTACTTCCGATCGTTAAGCACAGCGCGGTCCACCCGCTCGTATGGAGTTGGGTCACTCAGCGTTGCCCCCACCGTGGAGACCTTGTAGGTCCTCGTGTGTGACACGTTGTCGATCGTTCCAGACTCCTCGCTGAAGGTCCTCGCCGCAAAGGTCACCGTAAGGTCACCCACACCAAATTGTCCGTCGATCGCGTATCGGTACAGGTTCGCCCCAAGCCGTGTCACTTGGTCGTTTCGAACGGTCACGCCCGTCGCCGCGGACCCGCCCAACTCAAACTCGGCACCGGAGTCCAGCACGCTCACCGAATCCACCTCGCCACCACCCACCGTCTCAAAATAGATGTCAACGTAGCCGCCCACGCTGCCATTCCTGGAGACGACCGCATTGGCAGACCCAAGGCCTGCCTCGGCGGTGGACCTAAACAACTCAAGTCCAGCCTCGGGCCCGCGGACCGTGAACCAACTCGTGGCCTCAAGGTTGGCGAAGCCGCCCGAGTCCAACAATTGCCCCGTCGCGAGCGTCACCGAGGCACGGCCCGTCGTTAGTTTGACAGTCTCCGGAATCGCAAACCGATAGACGCCGTCCCGAACGCGCACCGGGCTCGCCAGAATGGCCACGGAAACCCCATTGAGCTTCAGGTCGAGCATGGCCGACGACAGGACCGCTTCCTCGCCCAAAGTCTTGCCGAGGGTCGGCCTGATGGCCACGTCGATCCAGCGGAACTCCCTAAGCTCGTTGAGGGACACCGTGCCGCCCTCTAGAATCGAATCCAGCGACATCACCGGTCCGCGCACGTCAAATCCTAGGTCCACGGCCGCGCTGGCGACATGGTTCGAGTCTTGCACAAACCCGGCCGGCAATTTCACAACGAAGCGCCCGCTCGTCTTGGGCAGGTTCTGGGGCAAACGGAAAGTGTAGGCGCCGTCCACCACGCCGGCATAATCCGCCTGGCTGAGGGCGTGCTCCGAGCCATTGGACGCCACGATCTTGAACCCCGGGAACGTCGGGTTCGTCGTCCTGAACGGATCGTTGCCGCCAAAGTTCGCCACGATGCCGATCATCCCCTCCGTATGAAAGAGGTTGGCGTCGATGCCCGCTGACTGGGCCAAGCCAAGCGTTGGGGATGCATAGGTCGTGTTGGCCCCGACCAAGGGCTGCGTGGTGTACTGGTAGCTGACGGATGTATTCAGCCCGCCGGTCAGCGACAGTTCGCCCCCGACCACAAGGACGTTCAGCGGGTCGGGATAGGTCAGCAGGACCAGGTGCGTCATGTTCCCCGCCGCCAGTTTGCCGAGGTTCGCATAGTAGCGCAGCGTCGGGCCAAAAACGGCCGTGATCAGGATCTTTCCGTCCGACGAGAACTGGAACTCGCCCGTACGCTCAACCAAAGGCAGCACCGAACCCAAACCCATCCTAAGCCGGACGGCCCCCGACACCACGAAGGGTTGGCTTAACGTGGCCGCAATGTTGGCCGCAACGTTTCCAAACACGTCCTCCCCAAGGCCCAGCATGGCCTTCATCGACTGGAACGCCTGGTACTGGGCAACGAGTTGCTGCTGGACCTGGGTGAACCAATCTCCAAGCGGCGGGTTGAAGCGCAGGGACGGGTCCCGCAGCTGGATCGCGCTCGTCAGGTCTGGCAGCGTTCGGAAGAACGTCACCTGCCCCTCGCCCTCCCAAACGATGGGGAATTGGTTGTAGCTCATCCCCATGTTGATCGTGAGGAGGCCATAGTCCGAGAATGCCAAGCGCACCTTCGCCCCAACGTTCGGCAAGGCAAAAGGCAGGACCGCAGAAAGGACAGGGAGCACGATGCTGGCCGTGTCGCTCCCGAGCCCGACCGTCGCCGCGACCAGCGGAGCGGCGAGGGTCAACGTGTCATTGCGGATGTCCATGCTGAAGCCGCAATACATGACCGCCTTCGCCACGGGGGTTTCAGCATCCCCGTCGAGGATCCTCTGGTGGTTGGCGCCGAACTTCATCAGCCCAAAGAAGCCCTCGGCCTTGACGTACCCGAACCCGGGCAAGTTCATCTCAAGACCAAGGCCCAAGGCATCCCAACCAAGCACCTGGAAGTTGTTCCTGACGTCGAGGCGCAGGTTCTCGCACACGCCGCTCACGTTGAGCCCCGGGATGCCAAGTTGATTGATCGCCCCGGTCAACGTCAGCACACCCGTCTTTGCATCCAAGTCAACCTTCGTGATGTCGAATGGGAACCATGATGGCAGGTTCAGCTTGCCGCCAAACGCCGGCTTGTCCCCGATTCCACCCTCCATCCGAAGGTCCTCGGCAAAGGCCCCGTTCTGCCCAATCGCACCCACCGTGTAGATCCAACGGAGGTTCGCCTTCGGCAGGTTCTCGCCAAGGAACGTGACCACCCCCACCACGCTCAACGAAAGCCGGACGCCCACGGCCAAGTCCGGCTGCTCCAACGAGGTCACCACCTCCGTGTCCAGCGTCACAACCCCTCGCGCCCCGGCCACCACGAAGTCTCCCAACAGCTTCAACTGGATGAACCCACCCACCCGGATGCGATAGGAACTCGCTTGGGCCTGCACGCCGAACTCCACCGTGCCTCCCCTGTTCGTGTTGCCCGCGCCGTCCCGATAGGAGCCCTCGACAATGCCAAACGTCACCACGCCGTCCCCAAACTCCCCAAGGAACGTGTACTTGTAGTAAGTCTTGCCCTCCAAAACCACGCGCTCCCCCGACCCAACCACCGCAACACCCGCCGCCGCCTGCCCAGACAAGGTGAACTCCGCCTCCGAGTCCGCGATCGACACCTCGTCAAGCCCAGCTCCGAAGGTGTCCGGCATCTCCACGAGAATCGACCCGAGGGCGTTCATGGTCGGGCGATTGATGATCACCCATGGCGCCGGACGCGCCAGCGTGGCCCGCAGGGCCGTGACGTTCACGGCCCGCAAGCTCGCCACCATCGAGTGCCCCGCCGAATCCGTCACCGCGCCAGCAACTTGGGATACCGTCAGCTCACCCTCGACAAACCTCCCCGTGAACCGATATCGATACACGCCATCGCCCATCGACTCGACATGACTGTCGTCCATCGACACACCCGCCCCAGCGGCACCTCCCAAAGTGAACTCGCTTGCCGCGTCCACCACCGAGCCCACGTCCAGTGTCGCACCCGTCGTCGCCGCAAATCGGATATCGATGAACTTGTCGCGGTTCAATCGGTCCACAGGCAGTGCGTTGTTGCCGAGACCCACGATCTCCATGGTCACACCCCGCACCGTCATCAACAGGGTCTGCGCTCGATTGACCACACCCTCGGAATCGACCAGCGCCCCATCCACCACGACCACCTCCAATGGCCCGCTCCTCACGGGCACGTCGCTCGGAAGCCTATATCGGAACAATCCAACGCCCAGCAACTCGGGCGCGCCCGGCAGCATCCGCAGCGTCCCGTCCACCATCACACCCACTTCGGCCCCGGCATCCAAGACGCTGGCGTTGACAAGAGTCGCGCCGTAGGACGGGGCAAATTGAACATCGATCGTCCGCGCCAACGAAAGGTCCGCGGCATCCCATGAAGGCGTGAAGAGGGTCGCCGTGGGCCCGTGAACCTCGAGAGTGAATGTCTTGCCGGGGTTCTTGGCGCCGTTCTCGTTCTCATAGACGCCGGCCAACACCTCGACGCCATAGGTTCCCGGCTCGTACACAAAGTCATTCGGAAGTTGGAACGTCAAAGCCCCGTTCTCGACAGTGCTTGCATTCGATAGCACCACCTCGCTCCCCCGAGGCGTTGTGATTCGCAAAGAAGTCTGCCCATCATGGACGCTCGCCAGATTCAGCCCGCTGCCGTCCGTGCTTTGAACCATCAACTCAAGGGTGCCCGCATTCCGCCAACGAGCCACGTCAACCCGCGCTCCCGTGGCCGGTGCCGTCAATTCCACACTCACGGAGGGAAGCAACGATGCCGTCATCGTTCCAATATCCAGCCCTCCGGTAGGAGGAGTAAAGGTGACCGCCGCCCCTCCGGGATTTACGAACCCAAAGGTAAGCTCCCCGCCTACCTCAAGAAGCTTCAGGCTGTCGGGCGCCGTCATGAGGAAAAGGAACTTGCCCTCCCCCTTTAGGATACGGTTCAGGTTTCCATAGAGACGGGCCGCCACCGGTACCCCGAGTATCCTTAGCGTGCCGGTGATCAGCATTTTGCCGTCCGTCGACAACTGGATCTCGACGTCCCCATTCAAGGCGTCCCGAGGCACATACTGGCTGGAGATCATGGCTCCACCATAGATGGTCATCGGCGCCGTGAATGCGGCTAGGAAGCCCAATCCGGGAGGCAAATCCTTCGTCTTGGTGTATTGCGCAACAACCTGGCGTTGGACCGTGGCAAGCCAGCTGCCCGCACTAGGCGGCGCGGCTACGCGCTGCACGCTCCTCAAGCCCTCCGCCTCCTTCACTTCGGGCAGCGTCTTGAAGAATTCGACTCCACCCACAAAGTTGTTGAGCGTGAGTCCAGTGAACACAGGATCGATCACGATCCCCGACGGCGAACTCACCGACAGGACAACCCCTAGTGGCCCTCGGTCGCTCAAGCCCATTCGCAAGTACAACTCCAGGCCCGCCACCCTGAACCCACCCTGCACGCCCACGAAAAACGTCCTGTCTGCGACCACCGTGTCCGCCGGCGCGTCCGCTTCGATCATCCGCCCCTGCGCATCGATGCTCACGACCCCCCCAATCAGCCCGCCGACGAGCCGCCCACCAAACATCTCGGCATCGATCATCACGCCCATCGACTGAACGCCAATCATGGGGAACTTGCCCTGCCGCAGCAGGTTCACGTCGATCTTCAGCCCGTCGATCACCCCGCTAAACTTCGCGTTCGGTAGTCCATCGATCCCAACCACGGCCGCGGAAGCCGTGATCACCATGTTCAACGGGTCCGCCGTCAGGTCCCGCCACTCCAGCACCAGCGTGTCGATGCTCACTGGCATCCACTTCGGAAGGCCCAACCCGTCCGCGCCCCCGCCCCTAAGGTACATCGAGATGGCAAAGTTCTTCGGAACCTGCAGGGATCCATCACCCTGAATGCTGATGCTCCCCGTCTCGCCTCCCATCTTCAGCCCCGCTGCCGCAAGCGTCACCGTCGTGGTCCCCACCGCAAACATCGCTCGGTCTCGGTTCCCAAGGGCCAGCGGATCAAACGCAATCTCCTCGGCCTCGAAGGCCACCACGTTGGCTATGTCCATTCGGAGCGAGTCCACATCGATGCGGAACCCGCTCGGCCCAACTCCCGTCGAATGTAGAGCCCCCATGAAGTCGCCCCGCATCAAGGCGACGGGATCCACTTCCACATTCAAGCCGAACGTTCCCGACAACCCGAAGATGTCCTCGTCGGGTCCGTCCTGCACAACTGCCGTGAAGCTGTCGCGGAAATCCAGCTCCGCCTGCATGAAGCCAATTCGAATCCCAAGGCTTATCTGGACCTTCATGGCCGACGTGAACGACAAGCCAAACTCGGTGAACTCAAACTCGGGCCTCAATAGGCGCAGCGACCCAAACCGAAGCTCAAGGCTCTCCTCGGCGGTCATTCCCTCGGGCTCCAGCGTCTCATAGCCATCCGCATCAAGCGCGCTCGGCCCCGGGGACGCAGGTGTCGGGATGAATGCAGGCACCTCGTGCGAAAGGTATCTCGGCAACTCCGTCTGCTCGTGCTTGAGGAAGTTGAGGTTCGTCACCGTGAAGCTCCTCAGCCGGAACCCGCCAGGACCGCCAAACTCGAACTGGCCCGCGCCAGCCACCTCGATCAGGGACCGGCCGTCAAGATGCAGGCTGAATCCCGCCGAGGAGAACGCCACCGTCGTGACCACGCTCGAACCTCCGCCCGCCGCGCGGACAATGTTGAAGTTGCCGAACAACTGGAGCCCGGAAGAAACGTCCCCAAGCCGGACAAGGCCGCCCCGTACAATCACTTGTTGCGCACCATTCACAAAGGTTCGGGAACCCAAGGTCACCGACTTGCTGAAGTCCTTGTAGGTCACCTCGGCGGCCGTGATCCGCAACAACTCCGGCTCACCGAACACGAGCACCGCATCTGTCACGGTCGTCACGCTCTCTCCACGGCTCCCCACCGGCTCGGACTTGTAGCTGCCCTCGATCGTGATTTCCCCAACCTTGATGACCGCATCCTCAAGCGAGATGGATGCGTAGTCGCCACGGCCAGTCGCCCAAGTCTCCGTCTTCGCAAACAACACGGGCACCAAACCAACGCCCACCGGCACCTGCTCGCTCACGTCCGAAGTCGTGGAGTTCCTCCTGACCCTAACATTCGCCTCCGCAGCAAATGCATTGCTCGCCATCTTGCCCCGAACCGTGCCATCCATGGCATAGCCGAGGCTCGCCCCGTCGCCGGCGCGCGTGAAAACCACCAATCCAAGCTTCCCGCCGCTCAGGATGTATTCCCCGCCTCCTGCCGTGCCCCTCATGTCTGTCCCACCGATCATGAGCTTGGTCAGGCCCAGCTCGGGTGACGCCGAACGCGCGAACTCAAATCTGCCGGAGACATCCAGGAACCCATCCACCACAAAACTCGCCGACGCCCCCACCGACAGGAACGGCTCCGTGACAGTCCCGCGCCCCACGACGAGAGGCACCGCCATCCCTCCAGCAGTCACCAATCGATCCTGCGCCATCCCGGTCGTGTTGTATCCAATCGACAAGTCTGTAACCGAGAATGCCAAGCCCACCGGGAATTGCCCGCCCACCTCCAGGTACGGCGTGCCGCTCGCCCTCATCGCAACGCCCCCGTCCTTCGCAAGCACCAAGGCCATCTGCCCACCCCTAACACCGGCCGCGAATGAGCCAGCCCGGAACGTCACCTCTCCCTCGGTGAGAACGCCAAAAACAGCATCGTCGTCACTCCGCAATCCAAGGTCGCCCGTGATGGTTAGCACTCCTGCCAACTCAGCACGGAAGCCCTCCACCATGACCTCCATCGAATTGGCCCCAACCTTCAGCGGCGCGCTCACCGTGCCCACGCTCAGCACCCGATCCACCGCCACCGCCGTGTTGTTGTAGCTAATCGTCACCCGCGTCGCCCCCACCGATGCAAACGCCCCCGGCAACGTCACCACCGGCGTCCCCGACGCCTGCAACAGCACCCCGCCCGTCCCAGGCAGGAGCAACGCCAACTGGGCCCCCGTCACGCCAACCTCCACCCCGCCCACCGTCATCAACGCGCTCGC
>CAIRNV010000485.1 GCA_903880005.1 uncultured Verrucomicrobiota bacterium
TGCCGTGTGACGCCCAAAGTTACACGGCTGTGAACCCAACGTGAAAGGGCCAGATTACAGGACGGTATCCATCATGGAACCAGACAGGGGGGATGCGGGAGAACCCATTGGGGGGTCTCTCCGCCGTTTGGGGGGAAGGGGATACCCAGGGGAAAGCCTTATAGGCACCCTGTTATGCGGTTCGTATGCCGCCCGCGCGCGGGCTGATATTGCTCTATTCGGCGAGTGAAGTATTGCCGGTCTCTGCGGCATGCTCCGAGAATGTGCCGACGGTCTCCGGTCGGCGCTTTCGAATATCGATGCGTATCAGTTCTGGGAGTGTTATGTGTCGCTTCGGCACGGGCGCTCGCTCGCTCATGCTCCTGGCCATGTCCCTCGTCGAGATCACGGCGATGGGGCCGTCATGCTCTACCTTAACTACTTCGGTTTATGTCCCGGCGGCAAGGCGCGCTGTGGCTGTGCTGACGCCGTTTTATTACATCGAGTCCGAGGGCCTTGTGTTCCCCCGGGGCGAGGTGTCCAAGTACCCCAAGCCGCTTCCCGACTACAAGATGAGACAGATTGACGATTACATTCATCAGGACCTTTCGGTTATGCTCCTTCCGAGTCCGTCGAAGATGCCGAAGATGGTTACGAAGTCTTGGCAGTGGCAACCAATTCTGTACAACTTCGTCTCGCTCTCTCTTCTTCGCGCACGGCCCACTTCGCTCGCGATCATGATCGTCCTGGGCTCGCTCCCGACGGCGCGCGCGGTCTGCACGCACTGCAAGGACACGATCGCGCCGACCCATGCCGACGCCGCCTGCCCGCTGGTGGTGAACATCGCTGCGAATGCGCAGATCTTCTCGGCGAAGACGCTCGGCACTGCGCCCACGGTCACCTACTCCTTGACGCACGAGCTTGCGGCCCACTTCACTCGGCCCGTCCTCGACGCGATCATGGGCATCGCGTGCGCACCATGTCAGGGCGCCATCGTCGACCTCAAGTCGGCGGCGTACACGGCAGCCAATGCTGTCGTCAAGGCGGCGATGTATGGGCACTGCTCCTTTGCTGAAGCTTCGGCCGAGTTGGCGGAGCGCCTGGATGGAGCCAATCAAGCGCTCGAAGTCGATAAGATCCGGGGCGCTATGGAGTCTCTCCGGCTCGGCGCCGAGTCGGTCGTCTACTCCTCCTCGGGCGCGCTGGCGTTCATTTGGGCCAAGATCTCGAACGTGATCTCGAAGCGCGACGACCCAACCTTCAAGCTGGAGGTGGGCAAGGCCAAGGCGGCCAGCCACACGGCGACGCTCGTGCGCCCGAAGACCGAGGGCGAGTTCTACGAGATGATCCACTACTTCATCATCGTGATCGTCGCGCTCGGCATGGCCTCGGCCACGATCGTCATGAAGTTCTTTGACGACGTCGTTTATGGCGCCCTTCGGATGAAAGAGCCTTGGAAGGTGGGGCACGAGCTCCTGATGGTGTACTTTCGCGAGATCGACATCGACCCGCAGCGCGCGATGCACATGGGCAACGTCTTCCGCCGCGGAGGGCAAGATACGTTGCTCTCGGAGGCGCGGCGCAACGCCGCAGCCTTTTTTCGTGCTGGCGGGGCGAACCTGCAGCTCGGGGGAGCACCA
>CAIRNV010000486.1 GCA_903880005.1 uncultured Verrucomicrobiota bacterium
CGCCGGCATCAATCCCTTCGGGCAACGCCTCACCGACCTCTACAACAACGCCGTCAACACCGACGTCTCCATGCTCACCCAGGCCGGTCGCCGCTGGGAGGGCGACGTGGCCCTCAACATGGACACGATCAACAACTACGGCCTCATCGAGATCTACGAGACCGTCCTCCGCCGCGGCCGCATGCTCAGCATCGAGGCCGGCTTCAACTACGGCCCGGCCAACGACGCCCTCCTCCTCGCCGCCGGCTACCTCAACGACCTCTACATGATCCTCGGCGGCGAGGCCTGGTCCGATGCCTCCAACCCCACCATCGGCATCGGGACCAAGGACAAGACCTATGGCGACGTCGCCACCTCCCTGTTCTCGTTCAAGGGCCAGGTGGCCACCCTGGCCGAGGAGGAGCTCGCCCTGCTGCGCGGGCGCGACAACTTCCAGCTCCCCGGGGTCAAGGTGGCCCCGGTGTACAACCGGCTCGTGTGGAACTACACGCGGGGCATCAACTCCGGCGAGGTCATCTACGCGCTGAACTACAACGTGCAGGAGGATCCCAACCGGGCGCCCGACGGCGTGATCAACGCGGCCGACGCGGCCGTGATGTACCCGCAGGGCCATGGCGATGCCTACGGCCACTACCTCACGGCCATCAAGGGCTACTACTCGCTCCTGTTGAACTCCCAGTTCGACTGGGTCCCCCGCATCGAGGCGGTCAACGTGCTCGGCACGCCCGTGGCCGTGGACTACCAGGACGAACGCAAGTTCGCCGCAGCCGCAGCCGCCATTGCCCGCACCGGACAGCAGGTCCTCGACCTCACCTGGCGCGGTGCCTACAACCCGGGTGCCTCGGGCTGGGCCCACCTCGGCATCACCCGCACCAATTCCCAGGACCGCTACACCACGCCCGCCGGCACCAATGACACCGTCCGCTTCTGGGGCGTCGATCATTGGGCCACCCGCGTGGCCCATGGTTCCTACATCCATTGGGTCGTGGGCAATGCCATCGTCCCCATCCTCGACCGCGTGGACCGCGAGGGCATCGAGAAGGTGGACCGCACCACCGTCCCGGAACTGACCGAGATCGCGTCCATCGGCCGTGCCTTGCAGTCGTCCCTCGACAACGCCGAGGGCGCCCTCAGTCCCCTGGGCCTTCCCGAGGGTGGCATCGCCTTCGACATCGACCCGAACCCGGTCGTGGGCGGCAAGTCGGGCACCCACTTCGAGCAGGTCTATGAACGCGCCAAGGTCGCCCTCAACAACGCCGTCGCCTCCTTCGACGACGCCAAGGACGTGACCCGCCTGATGCGCTCCGAGGAGGATTCCCTGGCCGAGACCCGCGCCGCCGTGGCCCGGCAGGAGGCCGCCTATCGCAACGCCCTCATCGAGCTCTATGGCACGCCGTTCCCCGAGGACATCGGCCCCGGCAAGACCTGGGCCCAGGGCTACGAGGGCCCCGACCTCGTCCACTACACCTACATCGACATCCCCGAGTCCACCTTCGATGGCACCATCGAGCTGGACGAGGACAACTCCATGTCGATCAGCCTCCAGCAGGCGGAGCACGATTGGATCAGTGCTGCCGAGTGGGATGCCGAAACCCTTCTCACCACCAACATGCTGAACGACACCAACTACTTTAAGTTCAACTGGGGTGCCCACGGCTTCTTCACCAAGCCGGAATCCTGGACCGGCCGACGCAAGTCCCCCGGCAAGATCCAGCAGTCCATCTCCGAGCTGGTGCGGGCCCACAACAACATCCTGTCGTCCCTCCGCGACGCCGAGGGCGCCCAGCAGGAGTTCCGCTCCGCCGTGGTGATGCACAAGTCCTCCGTGGCCCTCAGCAAGCAGATCCGGGACATGAACCTGGGCCTGAACGTGGCGGACGACATCCTCCAGTGGGCCTCCGCCATGGGCGAGGTCTATGGGGAGTTTGCCTCCATGGCCGAGGAGGCCGCCAAGGAGGCCTCCGAGGCCGCCAAGGAGGCCGTGCCCGTGAGCGTCATCCTCGGCCTCGCCTCCGGTGGTGACGTCACCTCCCCCATCCGCTCCGCCCTCAGGTTCGCCGGCGCCACCGTACGCTTCGGCCTCCGCTCCGCCTCGGGCGTCCGCCTCGCCCTCCTCAAGGCCTTCGAGGCCGCCACCGCCTCCACCCGCATGTGGACCGAGTTCGCCATCGGCGACAAGGAAATGGCCGCGGATGAAAGGGCTTCCCTCGTCGAGCTGGCCTTGTCCATCGATGCCCTCGAGGACCACTTCTTCGCCATCAACAACCGCTTGCGCGAATACGACGAC
>CAIRNV010000487.1 GCA_903880005.1 uncultured Verrucomicrobiota bacterium
CATCCCCTGCTCGAGGAGTTCTACTACTTCGGCACAAACGCCATGGAGGCCACCGTTCACTTCCGCCATGCCCGGCGCGCCTCCGCCGTGTTCGCGGACGGCCACGTCGCCATGGAACATCCCGAGCCCGGGTCGGAGGACTCCCGCCTCGCGCCCCACCTGACGGGACGCCTGTCGGCCGAACGCGTCCGCCCCTAGCCGCGGCATCCCGGTCGGCTCGCGCGGGCAACCTTGTGTCGTGTCCCGTCCACCTAAAAACGGCGGTGGGCGTGTGGATCCGTCAAGCCCTCAGGTGGAGCCCAAGGCTCGGCCCATGCCGTAGGCCGCGTGCCCTCACGCGGCGGCAAGGATGCCGCACGTGGGTGCGCCGGGTGAGGGCACCCGGCCTACAAGCCGGGTGTGCCCGTGCGAATCTCACTCGCAAGGCGAGGTCTCGGCTGCCCGCCAAATTGCCTGTTTGCCTCGCCGGGACGGACATGGGGCAACATTGGCACCCTCTCCAATGGCCGTTTTTAGCGCAGTCGATCCGCCGGGGTCCTTCCGTCGGGAAGGAAGGGATCAGCGCCCGTAGCCGGCGACCGCCTTGCCGTCGTCGCCCAGCTTGCCCGTGGACCACAGCAAGCCGCGCGCGAGAAGGTCCAGGACGGCCGGATCCTGCAACGTGTGGTTGTAGTGGCCGAGGGTCGTTCCAAAGACGCGGCCCTTGCCGAACTGGTTCACCCACACATTGACCTCCGCCTTCTTGGTTTCATGGGACCAACCGGTGGCCAGCGGCGTGGCCGTGCGCTCGACGGACTCGATGTTGTACAACTCCTCCTTGGGCGTTTGCCACGTGGCGGGGAACCCCTTCATCACGGGGTGCGCCGGGGCGACGTTGGTCATGGAGTAGGCGAAGTGGGAGCCGTGGCGATGGCTGGTCACCCCGACAAAACGGAACCAGTCGTTGGTGGGCGCCCTGTAGCAGTGCATCGCGCAATGGATCACGACGGCCGGAACGCCTTCCCGATGCGGCTTCACGATGCGCTCCAGCCAATCCAGCTCCTTTTCGTCGGCGAAGCACTCGTTGTGCACGACGACGTCGTACTTCGCGGCCCAGTCCTCGGCCTTGTACGCCGAGACCTTGTGCTTCGTGCCCGTTTGGCCGGGGTCCATGACGACATCCCATCCGATGTTGATGCGCGCCGACAGGCCCTCCGTGAGGATCTTGGCCTGGCCGGGGTAGTCATGGCAGCACCCGCCGGTGATCAACAGGCCGCGCAATGGCCGCGCCGTGCCGGGCTTGCGCTTGTACGACACCAACGCCGTGCCGCCCTCGGACGAAAACGCCGTTGGCCGGTCGCCGCCCTGGACATTCAACGCGACCTTCCATCCATCGGCCGTCGTGTTGGCCAATCCCGCCATCGTCCGGCCGGGGTTCCGCCCCTCCACCTCCGTGATGTCAATGCGCGCCGGCGTCACGGACGCATCCAGCTTGATGGTCCCCTTGGCCGTGCTGTCGCCCATCCTGAACGTGTATTGGCTGCCCACGATCTCCATCTCGGCCTCCAGGAGGCCGCCGTCGGTGATCGCGTTGCCGTCCACCTCGACCGATGCGTGCAACCACGTCCCGGCCAGGTCGGAGAGCTGGATCGCAAGGGAACGTCCGGCCATCAAAGAGGCCGCGACGAATGCAATGGTAATGAAGCGCTTCATGGAACATGCCAAGGCTGTCCACCTGACGCGGGTTTGGAAGGGAATTCTTCGCCCACGCCCCTGGGAGCGCGGCCGTCCCCGGCCGCCACCCCGTGCTCCCGCCCTGCGGGACCGGCCAGATCCCCGCTGCCCTGGCGCGCGGAGGCGCGGCTTCCTTGCCGCCGCGTGAGGACACGCGGCCTACATCATGAGCGGGGCGTTCAGATCCGCCCCGACGCCGTGGCCCCAGGGCTTCACTTCGCCCACGGGATGCGGGCCCTGATCTCGGTGCCCATGCCGGGGGCGGACCGGACCTCGAGTTGCCCGCCCAGCGACTGAATTCTTTGGTGCATGTTCTGAAGCCCATGCCCTCCGCCGGGGGCGGGTTGGGGAGCGGACGGATCGAATCCCCGGCCGTCGTCCGCCAACACCACCTCAAACGCCCCGGGCACGAAGCGCACCTCGAAGCGAATCTGCCCCGCCCGCGCGTGACGGGCGACGTTGGCGAGGCCTTCATCCAGCCATCCAACGACCTCGCGCCGGATCCGACCATCGAGGGGAAGGGACGGGATCGAGTCGGGAAGGCGGATATGGACGGCGGGAGGGGCATGGGGGAAGAAGCGCTCCACCCGCGCGGCCATCGAGCCGAGGAACGCATCCAGGCGATCCTCGGCGGGATCGGTGAGCCAGACGAGCGTCTGGAGGCGCTGGAGCAAGTCGCGGCTGACGGTCCCTGCATCCACGGGGCCGGCGGCGGCGGCGAGGTTCACGCGCGCCAACTCGCTGCCGATGCCATCATGCATGTCCCGGGCCAGGCGACTGCGCTCGTCCTCGATGGCCTGGACCTGACGCAACGCGGCCATCTGCGCCTGGAGCCGGAGACGACGCAGGAAAAGCAGGACGATCCCAGCCAGGACAAGCACGACGGCGCCAATCCGCACGTCGGTGCGCTCCCACCACAAGGGCTCGATGCGAAAGGACCAACGCGCGGGCACATCGCTCCACGGGCCATCGGCGGCCGACGCGATCACCTCGAAGTGGTGAAGCCCGGGCTTGAGGGACACGTAGGTGGCCTCGCGGCTGGCGTCGGCCTCGATCCAGGCACGGTTCACGGCCTCGATTCGATACTTGAGGTGCACGCGACGCCCGGCGGACGGCAGGGGCGCGGTAAATCGAAAACGCAGGTTGCGCCCTTGCCCGTTGCCAAAGGCAACCGGCTCCTCGCCCTCCCTCTCCACCGCCCGGGAAAGGGCGTCGTCACCCACGATCGAGACTCCCGTTACCAAAGGGCGCAGCCGGAGGGCTTCGGGAATCGCCTTGGGCTGGAGACGAACCAGCCCGGCGGCGGTTGCAAACCAAAGGTTTCCATCGCCGTCCCGCGTCGAGCTTGGGGACCCGTCATTGCCCTCGTTGCTGGGCAAGCCGTCTTCCATGTCGAGGGTGTACGTGTAAACCTTGGGAGCCCTGCCCCGTGCGACATCCAGCAAGTTGGTGATGGCAACCCGATGGATTCCCTTGTGTCCGAGCAGCCAAAGCCTGCCCTGGCCATCGGGTTGCATGCCGATCACCATGTCCTCGTCGAGGCCCTCGGTTTCCGTCCACCGGTCCCACTGGAGGCCATCGCCATCGCGCAACCGGTACAGGCCGGTCTGGGATCCCAGCCATGGACGCCATCCATCCTCCCACCAAAGGACGGCGGCAGCCGAAGGGTTCCCCGGGAGGTTGACGCTCTCCCATGCCCCGCCGGGTGGCCGATGGAAAAGCCCCCGGCCCACGGTTCCCAGGAAAACCTCCCCACGACGCCCCTCCTCCCAGCTGTGCCAAAAACGATTGGTAGGCGTGCCCCGCTCCTCGAACCATTGGCCAGCCGCCGACTCGCGCCACAACGTTTCGCCGTTGCCCACGACCCATCGCCCGCCGCGATCCTTGCCGACTAACGAGACGCCGCTGACATCAGGCCCGATCACCTCGGGCTCCTTGCCGGCGGCGAACCGCTGCAACTGATCGCCGGCAACCAGCGCCGTCTCGGAATCCAGCGCCAGCAAGGACCTCTTCGTCGGGATCGACGATTTGGTCCAAGCCTCGAAACGGTCGCCCACACGGCGGGCCACGCCATGGTCCGTCTGGACCCACAGCCCGAGGCCTGGCCCGCCATGCACGGCCGAGACGGCTCGATCGGGCAGGCCGTGGCGTTGGTCAAACGTCTCGACGCGGGAGGGCCGCAGCCGCGCCAAACCTTTGGTGAAGGTTCCCAGCCAAATCGTTCCGTCCTGATCCAAGGCTTGGGCGCTCGTCAGATCGCTTGCGAGCCCAAGCCGGGGTGACATGCCCAAAAACTTTCTCTCAACGGGGTCGAGCAGCCCCGGAACCGTAACAAAAGTTCCAGCCTTGTTCGTGGCCATGAGCCAGACGTTGCCCAAGCCATCCACAAACCGGGGGTCGGCATCCACCTCGGGCCATCGATGCAAGACCTCGCCCGAGCGGGCATCCAACTGGAGCAGGTCGCGTCCCATGTGCAGCCAGAGCGCACCCTTATGAACCACCATGTTCCTGCCGGAATGCCCTCTCATCACGGCACGGGGCTTCGATCCCGGGTCCGAAAGCGGCAACGGGATCCGCAGGAGTTCTTCCTTAGCTGCCACCCAAAGCACTTCGCCGGGGACCACGGCGATCGCGGCGACGACCAGGTTGGTGTTGGCCGACCAGGACTTTCCGGGACGCCCGCGAGCCATGCCCCATTCGCCGAAAACAATCACCTCGTCTCCCACCGAGACCAAGCCCACGCTGTACCCCGGTGTCGCTTCTTCCAGCACCACCTCGCGCCGATTCGGCAACATTCGATAAAGCCCGCGCGTCGTGGCGATCCAGACCGAGCGATCCTCGGTCGCCAGCAATGCCGAAATCCCAGCCGACGGGAAGCCCTTCGTGTTGCGCTGGTTGTAGTGGTCGAACCGATGGCCGTCGTAGCGGGCCACGCCGCCCAGGGTCCCGATCCATAGAAAGCCGTCCGGATCCAGCGCCAGCCCGTGGACGCTGTTCTGCGGGAGGCCGTCGCGCGTATCGAAAAATGTGGAGGTGAACGGGGGATCCGCCGGGGCGTCGTCGGCCAGCAGGGAGAACGGAATCCAAAGCAGGGCGACAAGGCCCAGCCACAGGGCATGGGAAGGACGATTGGAGGGACGCCGCAACTTCGGCATGGGCCAAGTTCAACCCAATGCGAGCTGGGATGGCAACGGCGGGTTGGCTGGACAGGGAGAGGAGGCGACGTCCTCGCGAACGAGTGATTGAGAAAACGGGACATCGGGCGAACGATGGGCCCCAACGATGAAACCCTTGTTGTTGGCCGCGACTGCGCGGCGGTTCCTTTTGATGATGCTGGCGTTGGGAGCGGCGTGGATGGCGACGGCTCAAACGCCGAGGAAGTCGTCGCCGCTGGAGATTCGCGTGGGCACCAACCTCCATCTCGTGGTGCCCAAGTCGGCCTTGGGCCGCGAGTACCTGTTGTCGGCGTCGCTCATCCCCCAGGAGCAGTCTCCGACCAGCACCGGCCTGGCCGGCAAGATCGTCCGGCTCGAGTCGTTCCACGACGGAGTGGACATGTACGAGTCCACGAAGGGGTTGGTGGTGACCGAGGACCTGCCGGCCCGGCGCCTGCTGGCGACGTTCCCGGTCGTGGAACGGACGCCGGACACGCTCACGATTGACTTCAACAAGGGGATGCGCCGCGTGTTCACGGACATCTGGTACGGGGCGGGCAACCGGGACCGCGTCCTGGAGGTCCCGCAGGCCCGCGTCTTCGCGGCCCAGGTGCAGGACAACATCCTCTCCATCCGCCAAAGCGTGCAGGCGCGCGACCTCGGCATGGTCGCCAACGTCGAGGAACGGTACGAGGTCCGGTATTACCTCACCCCCTACGACGAGCCCAAGACCCCGGGCCGCGAGCAGTCGCCGGTGGACACGCGGTACGCGCGATTCTTCGAGACGTCCCCCGTCATCGAGACCAACACCGGCCGCGCCCGGGCGCGCATGGCACGCTTCGACCTCTCGAAGCCCGTCGTCTTCCACTTCAGCGCCAACACCCCTTCCAACTACGTCGCCGCCGTCCGGGACGGCATCCTCTACTGGAACCGCGCCTTCGGGACCAACGTCATCCGCGCCGAGAAGGCCCCCGAGGGCGTGACGGCACCCGACCCCCGCTACAATATCGTGCAGTGGGTGCCCTGGGACCAGGCGGGGTCCGCCTACGCCGACCTGCTGGTGGACCCGCGCACCGGGGAGTCGCACCACGGGCAGGCCTACATGACGAGCGTGTTCGCCATCGGCGGCAAGGCCCGCGCCCGCGCCGCGCTCCGTGCCATGCGCGAGCTGATCGAGTCCAAGAAGGACGGCAAGGGCGGCGACGGGAAGCTGGGCTGGCCCGGCATGGGGATCCCGATGCTCGAATCCACGGCGGCATGCCAGATCAACCCGATCGCCTTCGCGCAGCAGTACGCACAGGGGCTCGAGGAACTGCTGGCCAACGATGGCCTGACCGACGACGCCGTCCTTCGCGCCTCCCAGGACTACGTGCGCGAGGTCGTCGCCCACGAGGTGGGGCATGTCCTGGGCCTCCGGCACAACTTCGGCGGCAGCCTCGCCGCCACGATGACGCCGAAGGAACTCGACCAGTGGTTCCAGGCCTACGTGACCGGCAAGGGCCTGGATGCCTGGACCAACCGGCTCACCAGCTCCTCCATGATGGAATACAGCGCGTTCAAGGCCAGCGTGTACATCGGCTGGATCATGCGCTCGACCCAGCGGGTCCTCCCCCATGACAAGGCGGCCATCCAATGGGGTTACTTCGACGGCAAGGAGGCCCGCGAGCAAAAGCTCCTGTTCGCCACGGACCAGGACGCCGGCCGCTACGGCGACGTCCGGACCTTCGACTACGGCTCGCGCCCCATCGTCGCGGCGTACAACGAGGCTTCCTCCCTCGTTCGCAACCTGCCCCACGCCCTCATCGAGCGCTTCATCGCCGCACGCGCCCCGCGCGACCCGCGCGACGCCTTCCCCGTGGAGTCCGTCAACCTGTCGGTGACCGCCACGGCCACCCAGTTGGCGAGCCACCTCGCCGACGCTTGGCAATGGTTCCAGGCCAACGCCCGGTCCCTCGCCGTCGAGAACCAGTTCGACTTCATCGGGGAACTCAACGAGCGCGAGCGTCGCGCCGCCCACCTCAAGGTGCTCCAGGAGGACATCGACAAGCTCGGCGGGCTCGACCGCGTCGTCTTTTCCGTCCTGCCGGCGCCCCTCTCGCTCGACCTCAAGAAGGAACCCGAGGGGGTCGATGCAGCCCCGAAGCTCGATTCGGCGGGCTTGGTCGCGCGCCTCGAAAAGCTGCTCGCCTCGCCCGCCTACACCAACTTCGTGGGCCTGGATGAGAAGCGCTACAGCTTCACCGAGGCCGAGAAGAAGGTGATCATCGAACGCGGGCGCCGCTTCTTCCGGGAGTTGGAGGAGGCCGTCCTGCGACAGGTCCTCGCCCGGTTGGAGAACGCCCCGCGCGACCTCGCCCGCGAGGCCAACGACGTCCTGCCCGACGACGACCTCGTGGCCCAGTTCGAGCGACGGATCATCGAGCTGGCCAAGCACGTCGTGCTGGCGAAGGAGGATTCCAAGCGCATCCGCGGCAAGATCGACCGCGCGTTCATTGAGGTCGCCGACTTCAAGTACGAGCAGGAAACGCGGCTCGCCGCCGCCAAGGCGCTCAACGACAAGACCGGCTCCTATCGTGCCTGGGCCACGGACGCCAAGGGCGACCTCAACAAGGCGCTCAAGGATGACATCGATGCCGCGCTCAACATCGTGAACCTCAAGGAATTCAGGGATTCACAGCTCACGCGCCCCTTGCGGGAGTGGTACCTGCGCCAGCAAGACCTGCTGGGACTCCTTCCGCCCAAGCCCCCGGGCCGCTGACGGCGAGCCCAAGCCACGCGGCCGACGCGCCGGAGCCATGCCCGGACGTCGTCGGCCGCGGGCCCCGGGTCACCCACCCAGACTCGGTCCCATCCCGGGCGTGCGTCGCCGCTGGCGGGTTGCGGCCGGGCCCTTTCGCAGGCTTCATGAGGCCGTGACACGACCGGCACGGCATTTCGCATCGGACAATTACGCGGGCATCACCCCGGAGGCATGGGCGGCGTTGGCGGAGGCCAACACGGACCACGCGCCGGCCTACGGCAATGATCCGTGGACGCAGCGGGCGGCGGATCTCATTCGCGAGGTCTTCGAGACGCCGTGCGAGGTGTTCTTCGTGTTCAACGGCACCGCCGCCAACTCGCTCGCGCTCGCCCATTCCACCCAAAGCTACCACTCCGTCCTCTGCCATGAGGTCGCCCATGTCGAAAAGGACGAGTGCGGCGCGCCGGAGTTCTTCGGCAATGGTTCCAAGCTGCTCCTGCTCCCGGGGGAAAACGGGAAGCTGACGCCGGCGGGCATCGAGGAGGCCGTCCTGCGCCGGACCGACATCCACTATCCCAAGCCCCGCGTCGTCACGGTCACGCAATCGACCGAGGTGGGGACGGTGTACACGCCGGCGGAGCTACGGGCGATCGGGGCCATGGCGAAGAAGCATCGCCTGCGCTTCCACATGGACGGCGCGCGCTTCGCCAACGCCGTGGCGGCCCTCGGATGCGCGCCGCGCGAGGTGACCTGGCAGGCCGGCGTGGATGTCCTGTGCTTCGGCGGAACCAAGAATGGCATCCATGTCGGCGAGGCCGTCGTGTTCTTCAACCGCGAGCTCGCGGCGGAGTTCGACTACCGCGCCAAGCAAGGCGGCCAGCTCTGCTCCAAGATGCGCTTCGTGTCCGCCCCTTGGGTCGGCATGCTTCGCGAGGGCACGTGGCTCCGGCATGCCACCCAGGCCAACCGCATGGCCCGCCTCATGCACGAACTCGTCTCCGCCGTCCCCGGCGTCCGCATCCTCTTCCCGACCGAGGCCAACGCTGTGTTCGTGGACCTCCCCAAGCGCGCCATCGAGGCCATGTGGGCCAAGGGATGGATGTTCTACAACTTCATCGGCGAGGGCGGATGCCGACTGATGTGCTCCTGGGACACCCGCGAGGAGGATGTCCGGTCCTTCGCCTCGGACCTCGCGGCCGCCATGGCCTGAACGCGGCGGGAAAACAGGCCTGCAAACCCAGTGCACGCATGAAAAAAAGCCGCCGAGGGCGGCAGCCAGCACGATCCCGTGTCCTCGTGCTGACCCAAAACCCTCGGCGGCCGTGGCATCAGGCGCTCGTCGGCGCCGCTCCCCGGGGCACCGTCCGCCGTTACTCGACGGCGATCTCGATGGACTTGGTCCGGGCGTTCTCGGCCTTGGGAACCGTGACGCTGAGGACGCCGTCCTTGAACGCGGCCTTGACCGCCTTCGCTTCCAAGGGGACGCCCAGCTCGAAACTGCGGCCAAAACGTCCCACAAACCGCTCGCGACGATGGAATCGCCCCTCGGTCGTCTCGGTCTCGCCCTTGCGCTCGCCGCTGATCGTGAGCACGCCGTCCTCCAAGGACACCTGGACGTCGTCCTTCTTCACGCCGGGCAACTCCACGGAGACGACGAACTGCTTGTCGTCCTCGCGGACGTCGGTGGCCGGGGCCGCGATGCCGTTGCCGAAGAGCGGCGTGGTGACGTTGGCGTTGGAACGACCGAAGAACCGGTCCAGCTCACGCTCCAGCTCGGCGATGGGGCTGAGGATCGGGGGATAGGTACGGATGAGTTTCATGATATTTCCTTTTGCTTGATGACTTGTTTCTTGCTCGTTCGGCGCGTCGTCGCGCCGCGTTGCGAATAGGGAAGCCGCCGGCGTGCCGCGCAAGAATCCCTGCGTGGTTTTCTTCGTACCTTGCTGCATTCCAACGGTTTCGGAAGGCGAGGGCTTCCACCCCGCCGGGACACGACGGGACGGCGGGATACAAGGCCCCATGCACGGGTGACGCGGCGGCGACACAGGGTGCGGCGGCGCCCCGCCTAGACCGGCCCCGTCTCGGCGGAGCGCGCCTGGCTGGCCGAGGGTGCCTTCCACCTTCGATGGACCCAGAACCAGTTCGCCGGGTCCCGAAGGATCGCGGCCTCGAAGGCGGCATTCACGTCGGACATGATGTCGCGAGGGGTGCGACGGGATCCGTCGGCAAGGCACGTGGGGATGACTTGCCCCACCTCGATGCGCCACCGGGCCAAGCCCACGCGATAGCAAATGGCGGTGACCACGGGCAGGTCGAAGCGCAGCGCATAGACCGCCGGGGCTGGAGAGGTGGAGCAGTGATGGCCGAAGAAGGGCAACCAAAGGCCCCGGGGGCCGGCGTGTTGGTCGCTCAGCAAACCGAGCGTGATGTTTTCCGAGGCGAGGGCCGCGCGAACGGCGGCCCCCTCGTGGTTTCGCTCGAAGAACAACGCGCCGGAACGCCGACGCAGGGATTGGAGGATGCGATCCAGGAACTCCGGGCGCAGCGCCCGATACGTCGTGGCCGAACGCCACGACTTGTCGTCCCGGTTCACCCGCGCGTAGAGCTCGAAGTTGCCGAAGTGACCCGCGGCCACCACGAGGCGACGGCCCGCGGGCGTGACCAATCGGTCGAGCCCGACAAGCTCCAGGTGCGGACGAAGGTCGTCGTCGGACATGGATGCCGTCTTGATCGCGCAGGCGTAGTTCTCGCCCAACCGACGGAA
Source organism: uncultured Verrucomicrobiota bacterium (assembly GCA_903880005.1). GTDB lineage: Bacteria > Verrucomicrobiota > Verrucomicrobiia > Limisphaerales > UBA9464 > UBA6176. The sequence continues at coordinate 10,373 of CAIRNV010000487.1, forward strand.
ATGCTCGTGGGCGACGCGGCGCTGCGCGGCCGGGTCGAGCCTGTGCCCCAACGCGCGCCGCAAGTTGTCCAAGGCCACCCTTCGATGACGCCGATCGAGGTGCCATGCCACCGCCCCAAGGCACCGGCCCACGCGGGCCACGAGGCGAATGGGCAGTTGTTGCAAACCCCACACCAATGCCCGCACGGGCAGGCCGAGGAAAAAGTGGATGAAAGAAGCCACGAAGAGAGCGTGCTGATTGAGACCGGTTGCAAGGCGCAGGGGAAGGGTGAATTCGACGCGAGGAATTGGGCGTGGCCGCAAGGCCCGATGCGTGATTGGATTGGCCCATGACGAAGCGTTGGATGGCGGCATGGGGATGGGCATGGCTGGGCGCGGCCGTGGCCACGGGCGCGGACTCGGTCGAGCGCAAGGTGGTCCTCTTGGCCGGACGCGCCTCGCACGGGAAAGGCGAGCACGAGTTCAAGGCGGGTTGCGAGGTTCTGGCCGCCGCGTTGGCCCAGATCCCGGGCTTCAAGCCGGTCGTGGTGACCAACGGATGGCCCACCGACGCCTCGGTGTTCGACGGGGCCCGGGCCGTCGTGATGTACGCCGACGGCGGGAATGGTCATCCAGCCATCGCCAAGGATCGCCTCGCGCTGCTGGACGGCTTGGCGGCCAAGGGCGTCGGAATCGCCGCGTTGCACTACGGGGTTGAGGTCCCCAAGGGCGACCCCGGCGAGGCGATGCTGCGCTGGACCGGCGGCTACTTCGAGACCTTCTGGTCCGTGAACCCCACGTGGACGGCACGGTTTGAATCGTTGCCCGCCCACCCCGTGACCCGCGGGGTCGCACCCTTCGAGGTCAGGGACGAGTGGTACTATCACATGCGCTTCGTGCCCCAGATGAAGGGTGTCACGCCCATCCTCGCCGTCCTGCCACCGGCGGACACGCTCCAGCGCCCGGATGGACCGCACAGCGGCAACCCCGCCGTCCGGGCGTCCGTGGCCAAGGGCGAGCCGCAGGTGTTGATGTGGGTCTATGAACGGCCGTCGGGCGGCAGGGGCATGGGCTTCACGGGCGGTCATTTCCACAGGAACTGGAGCCACGAAGGCTTCCGCAAGGCCGTGGTCAATGGCGTGGCTTGGATCGCCGGATCCGAGATTCCGCCGACGGGTTGGGACTCTCGTCTGACGGCGGGGCAACTGGGTTCCGGGCTGGACGCGAAGTGACCGAGATGAACCGAGAGCGGTTGTCCTGAAGGAGCAGCGATCAACCCGGAATAAGCGGTTGACTTCAAGGCCCTCATCCATAGCCTGCCCAACAGAATTCAAAAGCTGCTCAAAGGATACACCATGAAGACTTTCGGATGGACGATGCGCGGAATGGGCTGGGTCGGCTCTCTTCTTCTTGCTGCTGCGACAGCCCAAGCAGCCCCAGACGCTGCGAAGTACACGGTTTCCAGCGCCAGCGGGACGGTCTCCGTCCAGGGTGCTTCCGCCCGGAAGTCCCTTTCCGCCGGCGATGAGTTGTCCAAGGGCGAAACCGTGGTGACCGCCAAGTCCTCCACGGCCGACATCACCCTGGACGTGGGCGGCACGAGGATTTCGTCAATCCAGGTTTGGGAATTGTCCACCTACACCGTTGGCGAGACCTCCGTGCAATCCGCCGGCAACAGCGACGCCGTGAAGGCGACCGCCAAGCTCGAGAGCGGTTCCATCTCCGGCTCCTTCTCTGCCAAGTCCTCCGACTCCTCCCTCAAGCTGGAGGCCGGCCAAGCCAAGGTTCCCACCTCGGCCGAGGTCAAGCCCTCGACGTCCTTCCTGGTTCGTGGTGACGGCACTGTGTACTGCTACAATGGCCAAATCGCCGTGAATTGGGGCGGCAAGGACATCCAACTCCTCACCGGCCAGGTTTTCCTTCCTGCCTCCGGAACCGTTGTTCCGCACAACTTGCCCTCGCCCTTCGCCGTCGTTTCGACTCCTTTCGTTCAAGTCGTTTCGCCGACCCAAGCCGGGGGTCGTTGAAACCACAGCACGCCGATCTTCGATCGCTTGCAGCCAAGGCCTGGGTTTATCACAGGCCTTTTTGTTTTTCTTGGGTGTCGTCATCGCAGCCCTCCGTTGACGTCCGAAACGTCCAACGGCAGCGTGCGGCATGAAGAAGTTGATCGTCGTCGCCGCCGTGGGGTTGGCCCTGGAGCGCCCAACAGGGTTGTTCGGGGCGGATTGGCCCCAGTACCGCGGACCTCAACACGACGGCGTGTCGCGGGAAACCATCGACGTCGGCTCGTGGGCCCAAGCAGCGCCGCGGCGTCTTTGGAAGGCTTCCGTGGGGATTGGTTTTTCCGGCGTGACGGTTTCCGGGGGCCGGGTGTTCACCACCGGCAACAACGGTCTCAAGAAGGGCGGGCAAGACACGGTTTATTGCCTCGACGAGGCGACCGGCAGGCAGATTTGGGCCTTCAGTTATCCCCAAGATCTCGACCCCAAGTACTACGACGGCGGTCCAGGGGCCACGCCAACCGTGGTCGGCGACAAGGTGTTCATCGTTGGACGACACGGCCTCGTCCACGCGTTGGAAGTATCCACGGGCGTCGCCACGTGGTCTCGCGACCTTTCCAAGGACCCTGGGCTGACCGTGCCAGACTGGGGCTTCAACAGCTCGGTTCTAGCCGATGGCCCCGCCCTGGTGATCAACGCGGGCTCCGCGGGGATCGCCCTCGACAAGGCGACCGGGAAAGTGCTTTGGAACACGGGAAAGGACGAATGCGGGTATGGAACCCCGGTGCCATTCGCCCACGATGGCCGACGTCTCCTGGCGATGTTCACGGCGAAGCACGTGGTCGCGGTTGATCCCGGTTCCGGAAAGGAGGACTGGAGGTTGCCATGGAAGACGGATTGGAACGTGAACGCCGCCGACCCCGTTTTTGAGGGGCATCGCATGTTCGTGAGTTCGGGCTATGGCACCGGCTGCGCGGCCTACGACCTCTCGGGCACGCCCCCGCGCCGATTGTGGTTCAACAAGGAAATCCGGGCGCAAATGGCGTCGGCGGTCATCGTCGCAGGCCACGTGTACGGAGTGGATGGCCAAGGCGGCGACAAGGACTCGCGGCTCAAGTGCTTGGATCTCGCGACGGGCGCCTTGAAATGGGCCTCGCCCAAGGCCGAGACCGGAAACCTCTCGGCGGTCGGGGACAAGCTCCTGTGGCTCACCGGAGGCGGGGAGTTGGTCGTCGTCGAGGGCAAGCCCGATGCCTACCACGAACGAGCTCGTGCCCAGGTGAGCAGCGGCAAGCATTGGACGGCCCCGGTCATGGCCAATGGCCGCATCTTTGTGCGGAACGCCAAGGGCGAGTTGGTGTGCATCGATGCGAAGGGCGGCCACAAGCCCAGCTGAGCCCTGCACGAGGATTCACCTCACGTAGCAAGTCCCAGGGGCCGTGCGTGCAGGTGCTGGTGAGCCGCATCGATGAAGCCCCTGAAGAGGGGATGCGGCGCGTTGGGCTTGGAGAGGAACTCCGGATGGAATTGCGCCGCGACGAAGAACGGATGCCGGGCGATCTCGATCAACTCCACGAGCCGGTCGTCCGGCGTCGTCCCGGCGAACACAAAGCCCGCCTCGGCGAAGGCCTCGCGGTACCGGTTGTTGAACTCGAACCGATGCCGGTGGCGCTCATGGATCAAGTCCGTCCCGTAGAGTTCCCGTGACCGCGTTCCCGGGGCCAAACGGCAGGGTTGGGAACCGAGCCGCATGCTGCCGCCCACCTGGGTCACGCCCTTCTGCGATTCCTGAAGGTCGATCACCGGATCGGGGGTCGAAGGGTTGAACTCGGTGGAATGAGCCTGGGCAAGGCCCAGGACGTTCCGGGCAAACTCGATGACCGCGATCTGCATCCCCAGGCACAGCCCAAGGTAAGGAACGTTGTTTTCGCGCGCATACCGGGCCGCCCGAATCTTGCCCTCGATCCCTCGGTCGCCAAAGCCGCCCGGGACCAAGATACCACCCAGGCCCTTCAACAACCGCGCGGGATCCCCCGTCTCCACGTCCTCGGCCTCGATCTGCTCGATCTCGACGCCGCAATCATTCGCGATGCCCCCGTGGATCAGGGCCTCATAAACGGACTTGTAGGCGTCTTGCAGGCCCACGTACTTGCCCACGACCCCAATGCGCACCCGATGCTGCGGGGCAATGAGACGACGGATGATGTCCTGCCAGTGCGACATGCGGGCCGGCGGGACCTCCAGTTGCAAGATGCGGCAAACCAAGTCGTCCATCCGCTCGCGCTGGAGCATCAAGGGCACCTCGTAGATGGAGTGGTCCACGTCCTTTTCCTCGATCACCGCCTCCTGCGGGACATTGCAAAACATGGCCAGCTTTTGCCGCAATTCCTTGTCCAGCGGGTGCTCGGTCCGGCAAACGAGGAGGTGCGGCGTGATGCCGATCTCGCGCAGCTTCGCCACGGACTGCTGGGTGGGCTTGGTCTTCAGCTCGCCGGCCGCCCGGATGAAGGGAATGTACGTGACATGGAGGAAGCACACGTTCCCCGGGCCCGCCTCCTGGGCGAACTCCCGGATGGCCTCCAGGAATGGTAGCCCCTCGATGTCGCCCACCGTCCCACCCACCTCCGTGATCAAGACATCGGGGTGCGTCTCCTCCGCCAGCACATGGATCCGCCGTTGGATTTCATCCGTCACGTGCGGGATCACCTGGACGGTCTTGCCCAGGTAGGCACCACTCCGTTCGTTGTCGAGGACCTGCTGGTACACCTGCCCGCTCGTCGTGTTGTTGCGACGCGTTAGTTTCGTGCTCGTAAACCGTTCGTAATGCCCAAGGTCCAAGTCCGTCTCGGCACCGTCGTCGAGGACGTACACTTCGCCATGCTGGTACGGGCTCATCGTGCCAGGGTCGAGGTTGAGGTACGGGTCAAACTTCTGCAGCGTCACGCGAAGCCCGCGGTTCTCCAGCAACGTGCCCAACGCCGCCGCCGTCAGGCCCTTTCCCAGGGAACTCACCACGCCACCCGTAACGAAGATGTACTTCATGGGCTTGCACGGTCCCAAGGCATGCCCTCCCCTGCCAACGAAAAACCGAGCCAACCCGAGCCGGCCAACGAACGCGCCGCCGCATCGACCGGAACCGACGCTTGCATGACGCCATTCCCTGGTGGCAGCCTCCGTCAAGCATGGCAGTCAACGTTCGAGTCCCCACCCCGCTCAGGAAGCTCACCGGCGAACAAGAGGTCGTCCAAGTCAAGCCCGGCACGATCGCCTCCGCCATCGCGGAGTTGGAGCAGCGATTTCCCGGCATTTCCGAACGCCTCGTCGATCCGGCCGGCCAGGTGCGCCTCTTCGTGAATGTCTATGTCAACGAGAACGACATCCGCTTCCTCCAGGGCAAGGACAGCCCGATCCAGGACGGGGACGAGGTCAGCATCGTGCCCGCCATCGCCGGCGGCTAGGAGGCACCACCTCATCAAGGCCTGACGTTTTCAACGCCTTTGCCGCCCACCCGCCAAGCCGTGGCGGAGCGACCCCGTGGACGAGGGAATCCGATCGGGATCAACAGGATGGCGCCGCAGCTTTTCGGGCGTGCCGAGGAAAAATCGATCGCCCCCCTGCGCCGTGGTGAACAACGAGCGAACGACCCATCCCCCACTCTGAAACACTTTCGTCCCAGCCACCGTTTCGAACCCAAGACGCCATGCCTGCTCGAACCGCCCCCAAAAAACGCCCCCAGTCTCCCAAGCCCGCCCCGAAGGCCTCCGGTGACGTCCGTCGTCGCTTCTGGATGACCTTCCCAGCCTCCCGCATCCAGTCACCCCTCATCTGGGAACTCGGCCACCGCTTCCCCCTCGTCACCAACATCCGCCAAGCCAGCGTCACGGAGGAGGTCGGCATCGTCTGCCTCGAAATCTCCGGGCCCGCCGACGGCGTCGATGCAGGCCTCCGCTGGCTCAAGAAAATGGGCGTGAGCGTTGAGCCCGTCGAACTCTCTGCCGTCGAGTCCTAAACCGGGACGATTTCGTCGTGCGGGACGCGATGTCCCGGCGGTTTCTTTCCTCACGCCCGTGATGGACTTTCCCGAGGGGCGTTCACCGGGAATCACACCACCTTCCTTGTTAAAACAAGGCTGCTTCTTGCATTGAACTACCAGCTTGACCCGAACCAGCCTCCTTCCCTATCACCAACCCGCATCCCCCTAACCTTTGAAGACTCGTTGCCATGACCAAGCGCGAAATTGTCATGAGCATCGCCGAGGAACTCGGCGATGGCCCATCGGCTGACAAAACCACCGACTTGAGCCAGGACGTCATCCTGGCGGTCGTCCAGAAGACCCTCGACATCATCCTCGCCGCCGTTGCCCGCGGCGAGACCGTCGAGCTTCGCAACTTTGGCGTGTTTGAGGTCAAAGTCCGGAAGGCAAGGATCGGCCGAAATCCCAACGCACCGGCCGATGACGTCCCCATCCCCCCCCGCGCCGTGGTCAAGTTCAAGCCTGGCAAGGAGATGCGCGACCAAGTCTTCAAGCTCACCCCCGACAAGCTCCTGAAGAAGTAGGCGGGTGCGTTGGGCGATCTCATGCTCGACCGACGTTTCCGGGCCGAGTGCGTCGCCTCGCCCTTGCCGGCTCCATCACACCGCACCATTTCGGCCTAGTGCCGCATGACCTCCAACGCGTTATCAAACCAAAGGCCGTTGAGGTCGAATTGAAGCCGGGGCGGCTCCAGCTCGCCGCGAAACCAGTGGAACGTGTTCCGCTCGCGCACGAGCCCGGCCGCCTCCTCCACCATCTCGGCATCCAGCGCCACGATCCCGTACCGGCCACGTCGAAACTCCTCCTTTTGCATCGTGCGCAGCAACGCCGCGGCCTCCTCGGCCGACGGCTTCACGACCCAAATCTCGGCCTCGGGACACTTCACCGACAACTTCTCCAGCTTCGTCGTGGAGCAATCGCCGCACTCAATCCAGAGCTGCGGTCGCATGTCATAGCCCAGTTGAAGCAAGTCGGGCTCGAAGGGGATGGCATCGTTCTGGGTATCGCCCTCGATCACCAACCGCTCCCGATAAAACAGCACCCACGCTAGGAATTTCATGAAGACGTGGTGCACGGACTCGTTGGGTCGTTGCCCCAGGAGAATCTTATGGGGCAACGGCCGGCGACGGTCGTCGCTCGTCATCTGAAACGTGAACTTCCCAGGCATCCGTCCGCACCATGCCGCATCAAGGGTGCCCGGAGCGAGCCTTGCCCGAACCGGAACCAAGTCGCCTCAATGTCCCTCGTGTTCACGCACGTATTCCTGCTTCAACCCCAAGGCCTCCGGCGCGTGCAAGACCAGCATCTTCATCCGGATGTCGGAAGGAACCCGTGACCGGGTGGACCACGACACCACCACCATCAGGCCGATGGCGAGGGGCACGCACCACACGGCGGGTTGCTCGCACAGGATCCGAAGCAAGGGGTGCGCCGCCCAAAAAGCGGTCAGGTCCAATGCCGACGGCAGCCAGGGCTTGCCAACAAAGGCCGACAAGCTGGTCAAGGAGACCGCAAACAACGAGCAAGCGCCCCCCGTCAACATGCCCGTCGCAGCCCCCGCCATCGTCATGCCGCGCCACCACACGGACATGAACAGCAACGGGAAGTAGCTCGCCGCCGCGATCGCAAACGCCTGTCCCACCATGAAGTTGATGTCCAGGGGCTCCACGAAGCACCCGAGGACCGTCGCCACGCCGCCCACCGCAAAAGCACACACCTTGAACATCCGCATCCGCTCCGTCGCCGTGGATCCCGGCCGAAGCATGCGGCCATAGACGTCGTGGGCGAGCGCGCCCGTCATCGAGACCAGCAACCCCGAAAACGTGGACATGAACGCGGCAAATGCCCCGGCGCATGCGATGCCCGAAAGAATCGAACCCATTTGCCCTCCCAAGACGCTCGGCAATTCCAGGACCACCTTGTCCGTCCCGCGCACCCCCACGCCGTCGTAAAGCGATGGCATCAAGTTCCTCCCAAAAGCCCCCAACACCGGCGGGAACACGTAGAAGACGCCGATCAAGATCATCACCCACATGGTCGTGCGCTTGGCGGAGACGCCGTCGGGGTTGGTGTAAAACCGCACCAGGATGTGCGGAAGCCCCGCCGTGCCGCACACGACGGCGATGATCAACGAGTACGTGTACAAGAGCGCGTAGGGACGCGAATCCGCCGCCGACAACTTCGCAGCCTTCGCCGCCTTGGTGGTCAGCGGGCCGAATGGATGCCGCCATGCGTCGTCCGAAGGCGCCTTGGCCGGGAGCACGGCCGGTGCCGGGTCGGCGCCCGCGCCCGCAGCCAGCGCGGACGCGGTCGCCCCGCCCGTCGTGGCATGCGGCGTCGCCAATTGCTTGCCGTAGCCGCCGTACACCGACAGCAGCACGAACACCGGGACCGAAATGGCGAAGAGCTTGAGCCAGTATTGGAAGGCCTGCACCAGCGTGATGCCCTTCATGCCTCCCAACGCGACATTCAACGTGATCACCGCCCCCACCACCACCACGCCCGCCCAATACGGAAACCCCGCCATGGCCACCCCGTTCGACCGGGGAGCGAGGATGTCGAGCCAGCCTCCGCGCAAGTCCACCGACTGGAATATGTACGCCAGGGTCGTCCCGGCACCCTTCATCTGCGGCATCGTGTAGAAGAACCCGATGAACAGCACGAAGAGCACGGCGATCTTGCGAAACAGCGGCGAGTCATACCGCCCCTCGGCAAAGTCCGGAATCGTGTAGGCCCCGAAACGACGCAGCGGCCCCGCGATGAACAGCAGCAGGAACAGGTAGCCGCATGCGTAACAAACGGGATACCACAACGCGTCGTACCCACTCGACATCACCATGCCCGCCACCCCCATGAACGACGCCGCCGACAGGTACTCGCCGGAGATCGCCGATGCATTCCAACCCACCGACACGCCGCGACCCGCCACGAAGAAGTCCGACGCGGTTCGCGCCTTGCCGGCCGCCCAATAGCCCAGCCCCAACGTCACCAACACCGTCAGCAACGACCACCCGAGAATCCAAGGGTCCACGGCTGCCAGCATCGCTCCCATCCCCTGCCCCGGCATCCAGGCGATCATCGACCCACCCCCGTCCCTTGGCGCGCCCGGGCCACCTCGGCCTCCTCCAGTCGGATCGAGCGCTGGATGAACACCCACGCGACAACCCACACGAAGGGAAAGAAGAGAACGCCGAGGACCAGCCACGAGAACGTGAAACCCGCCACTTCGTGGGCCATCCAGCCCGGCACCAGGTAGTTCAAGGCCGGCATGGCCAGCAACACGACGAGGAACGCCAGGGCGCACCCGACGGACAACGCCAGTTGGCGACGCTTCAGTCCCGCGAGGAACTCCTCCGAGTGCACCAGGTCCGACGGGCCTTCCTTGTTCGACTTCATGCGGTGGAAACAAGGTCCAAGGACGACGGATGCGGATTCAAGCCCCAAGTCTTTCGCCGTGGCGCGCCATGGGAGCCCTTCGGACCCGGTGGAATGGGTTTCATGGCAACACGCGACGCCGGGACTTCGGCAGAACCGGTCATGAGTCAGGCCCAAGCCCATCGTCGGCACGCTTGGCAGGGGGGCCGAAATGGATATCGTCTCGTCCGGCGTCAGCGCACGCCTTCCACCTTGAAGAATCTCGATCTTACCTCGGTATCCGGCGTCGTGAATGGAACCCCGAAGGCCGCTCCCGGCCAACGTCCGCGCCTCGCGCCGGACCTGACGCGGCACTCGGGCTCGATCGAGGACCTGATGGACCTGGTCCTCGCCGGCAAGGCGCCCGAGGACGGCAAGGTGATCGTGTCGGACCTGATCGCCGGGCTGCGCTCGCGGGGGCACGCGATCCCGGACGTCACGAGCACGCCGTACTTCAACACCATTCCACGTCACGAGCAGCCGGAATACCCGGGCGACCTGGAGATGGAGCGCCTGATCCGGGCGCATGTTCGATGGAACGCGATGGCCATGGTGGTGCGCGCGAACGCGGGCGACCTGGGCGTGGGAGGCCACATCTCGACGTTCGCATCCCTCGCCACGCTGTACGAGGTGGGCTTCAACCACTTCTTCCGGGGCGGCGACGGCGGGCGGGTGGCGGACATGATGTACTTCCAAGGCCATGCGTCGCCGGGCAATTACTCCCGGTCGTTCCTGGAGTACCGGCTGGACGAGCAGCACCTCGTGAACTTCCGCCAGGAATTGCAGAAGCACCCCGGCCTATCGAGCTACCCACATCCCTACTTGATGCCGGACTACTGGCAGTTCCCGACGGTCTCCATGGGGCTGGGCCCGATTCATTCGATCTACCAAGCGTACTTCAGCCGCTACTTGCAGAACCGCGGGCTGCTCAACGTGTCGCGCGAGGAGGAGCCCATGGTCTGGTGCTTCATTGGCGACGGTGAAAGCGACGAGCCGGAGACGCTGGGGCAGATCAACCTCGCCGGGCGCGAGGGATTGGACAATTTGGTGTGGGTGATCAACTGCAACCTGCAACGCCTCGATGGCCCCGTGCGCGGGAACGGGAAGATCATCCAGGAGTTGGAGGGATCCTTCCGGGGCTCGGGCTGGAACGTCATCAAGGTCCTGTGGGGCTCGAACTGGGATGAATTGCTCGAGCGCGACGCCACCGGTTTGCTCGCCAAGCGCATGGAGGAGGTCGTCGATGGCGAATACCAGAAGTATGTCGTCGAGCCCGGCAGCTACATCCGGCGCCATTTCTTCGGCAAGTATCCGCCCCTGCTCCGGTTGGTGGACCACCTAAGCGACGACCAACTCAAGCGGTTGATGCGCGGCGGACACGACCCCATCAAGGTCCACGCGGCATACCATCGAGCCACGCGGCAACGCAATGGCCGCCCCACCGTCATCCTGGCCAAGACCGTGAAGGGATACGGCCTCGGTGAGGCCGGTGAAGGACGCAATCCCACCCACCAGCAGAAGAAGCTCGCCGAGCGCGACCTGCGTCACTTCGCGTCCCGCTTCAGCGTGCCGGTCAGCGACGAGGAAATCGCCGAGATGCCCTTTTTCCGGCCGCCGAAGGACAGCCCGGAGACCCAGTATCTCCTCGCGCGCCGCCAAGCGCTGCACGGCTTCTTGCCAGCGCGCGAGGTGCGCGCGCCGGCCATCAAGGCCCCGCGCCCGGCGGACTTCCCATCCCTTCTCAACGCCTCGGTCCTGGAGAAGGCGTCCACGACGAAGGCCTACACCGTGCTCCTGAGCGCGCTGTTGAGAAACCGCGAGTTCGGCAAGTTTGTCGTCCCCATCGTGCCCGACGAGGCGCGGACCTTCGGCATGGAGGGCCTGTTTCGCGAGGTGGGCATCTACTCGTCCAAGGGCCAGTTGTACGACCCCGTGGACAAGGGGGAAGCCATGCCATACGTGGAGAAGAAGACGGGGCAACTCCTGGAGTCTGGGATCAACGAGGCCGGCTCCATGGGCGGGTTCGTGGCGGCGGGAACGGCCGTCTCCAACTACGGGCTGCCCATGATCCCGTTCTACATCTACTACTCGATGTTCGGCTTCCAGCGCGTGGGCGACCAAGTATGGCTTGCCGGCGACAGCCGGGCGCGCGGCTTCCTCGTGGGCGCCACGTCGGGACGCACCACCCTCAACGGCGAGGGGTTGCAACACCAGGACGCCCACAGCCATCTCGTGGCCTCCAGCGTCCCGAACCTCATGTCCTACGAGCCCGCCTTCGGCTACGAGCTGGCCGTCATCGTGTGCGACGGGCTCCGCCGCATGTTCGAGCAAGGCGAGGACGTCTTTTACTACGTCTCCGTCCACAACGAGGACTACAAGCACGCCCCCATGCCCTCGGACCCCTCGACCGAGGAAGGCATCCTGCGCGGCATGTACCGCTTCCAAGCCGGCAAGGCCGACCTGCCGCACAAGGCCCAAATCATCGGCTCGGGCTCCATCCTGATGCAGGCCCTGCGGGCGCAGGCCTTGCTGGAAAAATACGGTGTGTCCGCCGACGTCTGGAGTGCCACCAGCTTCAAACGTCTGCGGTCCGAGGCCCAGGCCGCGCGTCGGTGGAACATGCTCCACCCCACCGAGACGCCTCGCCGATCCTACCTCGAGGATGTCGTCGAGGGCGTCCCGGGCCCGTGGATCGCCGTGAGCGACAACCTGAAGCTGGTCGCCGACCAAATCGCGCCGTGGATTCCGGGCGGCTTGACGACGTTGGGATGCGACGGGTTCGGCCGCTCAGAGGCCAGGCCAGTGCTGCGTCGGTTCTTCGAGGTCGATGCCGAGTGCACCGCCGTGGCGACCTTGTACGCGTTGTCGCAGCGCGGGAAGATTCCCGCCACGGTGGTCGCGCAGGCCATCCGAGAACTCGGCGTCGATCCCGAGAAGGCCTTCGGCGTCTGCGTCTAGCCGCTCCCTCTCCTCAACGGCATGGATCCAGCGCCCCCATCGCCGCGTCGGTTGCCGGGACAGGGCGTCCTCGTCGTGTTTGAAGGCATCGACGGCGCAGGCAAGTCCACGCAAGTGCGTCGCTTGGTCGATGGGCTCAGGGCCGGGGGCTGGGACGTCGTGATGGACCGAGAACCGACCGATGGCCCGCATGGACGTCGGCTCCGGGAATCTGCCGTGACGGGGCGCCTGTCGGCGGCGGAGGAACTCGAACTGTTCATGGCCGACCGCCGTCAGCATGTCGCCGAAGTCATCCAACCGGCCTTGGATTCGGGCCGCGTCGTGGTGTTGGATCGCTATTACCATTCCAACGCCGCCTACCAGGGCAGCCGCGGGCTCGACTGGCGCGAGATCGTGCGTCGCAACGAGGCCTTCGCTCCCCGGCCGGACCTCGTGCTCTGGATTGATGTCGATCCCGCCGTCTCGGGTGCACGCATCCGGGCGCGGGGCGATGTCGCAAATCAATTCGAGCGCATCGACCAGTTGCAACGTTGCCGGGAGATCTTCGCCGGGTTGGGAGACGAACGAATCCAACGCATCGACGGCGCGCAGGCCGAGTCCGAGGTGGAAGGAGACGTCCGCGAGGCCGTCCAGGCCTTGCTGAGCACGCGCTCGCGGTAGAATGGCGCCGAATACGGCAATGGGAGGGATTCCAACGCGAGGAAAGGTCCCTCCCGGCTGGGATAGCGGGTCGTGGGGGCACGCATGCAGGATCTCGCCTGTCGGATGAGGGTGTGATGGGCCCGCAAGACCGTTTGCCGGTGTTTCCCTCAGCCGTTGCACAAAAACTCGGCAGCCTTGCCGCTGCGAACGGGCACTCGGCCTACAGCATGGGCCAAGCCTTTGGCTCCACCTGAGGGTCTGACGGATCCCCACACCCACGGCCGTTTTTAGGTTCAAGAACTTACCCAGCCGGTGAGGTTGCCGTGGGCCGGTCAGGATCCCGTCGCCTTTTCGCCCAAGGCGCAAGCCCACGTGCTCGGGGGCAAAAGCCGGGAAACAAAAACGCGCCGGTGGAGGGCATCCAACCGGCGCGACAATGGGATCGGGGCGATGCGCCCGGAATCGTCAGATCCCGGCCAGTTGCGGCAGGGCGGAGTAGGCGGGATAGCCCGGGTTTGTCACCGGGAGCAGGCCGTGTTTGCGGGACCACGGCGTGCGGTCCTGACGAGGCTGCCGGGGTGGGCGTTCTCCACCTCCTCGGGTTCCTTGGCGTCGTTGCCCTTCCGCCGGGGCTTGCCCGGCTGCCGGCTCGGGCCTGGAACTCGGCTTCTGGGCGATTTCAATGGAGCCCGAGGCCAATTCGATGACGTGGCCTTGATGCAGGAGCCAATGAAGGTCGCTCAGCACGGATTCACGCTCCGGCGTGGAGGTGGGCACGCTGGGTGCCGGGGCGGGCGCGGGTTCGGAGCCCTCGGCGACCGGAACCGGGGGTGCCACCGGCACGACGGCCGCCTCGGGCAACGGAGCCAAGGCGTCGATCAATTGCCTGCGGGTCGTCTTCGGGTTGGCCGTGATATGGGCGAGGATCTTTTTCACGCCATCGGAGACGACTTGCGTGGCGAGATCCAAGTGGTGCGGCCGGGCGACGGAGACGTGGACGATGGTCTTGTCTCGCTTGAAGAAATGGAGGCCGGCGTTGGCGAAAGCCTGCGACAAGGCGGTGGCCGTGCGGATGGGGAAGCGGCGCTCGCGATCAATCGAGACGCGGATCACGGCTTGGAGCGGACCCGGTAGGCGTCCCAGGTGTTCGCGGCGCACCGGGGCCGAATCGACGGAGCGAATCAAGTTCGCCGCGTGGGTTTCCTTGAAGTGCTGCTCGACCTCCTCGCGCGAGGACAGCTTGATCGCCTCCGGGACATTCAACGCCGTGTATTCAGCCCGGAAGCTTTGGTCTTCCAGCCACTTCTTGACCACGGCCTCGTCCTTCACGATGCGGACACGGGCCTTGTACACGTCGAAGGGCATGCGGTTGAACCGCTCGGCGTGCAGGCGACGAAGCTTGTCCTGGTAGCCGTGGTAGTTGGGCGGGCCAAGGACCTCGCCGCTGATGCCGCATTGCGCCACGAACGTGTAGGTGCCCTTCGGCGCGTCCGTCGCGAGCTTCTCCGTCGCGTAAAACGTGTCGAAATGCTGGGTCAACACGTGGCGAACGGCGTCGGCCTCCGACAACCAAATGGTGTCGTCCAGGGAACAAACGAACAGCGGTTGCTGGGGCTTGCCCTCCCGGTCCTTCATCACGCGGAGGAGGACGTCGTAACGATCCGGCTTCTGGACGACGAGCGACGCCACCTCAAACAAGGGGTAGGCACGGCAACTCAGGCGGATTTGCTTCGCCAAGGAAGCCACCCCGTTCGGCTCCGGAACAAAGGTGCACTCGACGGGAATCAGCGGCTCCGGACGCGGCCCACGATCATCGCGTCGGTCGCCGCGGCCACGGGGGCCCCTGCGGTCGCGTCCCCCGGCGCGATCGGCTGGCCCGGCGGCGGAAGGATCCCAAGCCAATCCTTGCGACGGCGCCCCCGGGACCACGCCCGTGCGGGGCGTCCCCGGAGAGGGCCCGCGGTCGCGGTCACCAAATCCGCGACGCGGTCCGCCGGGACCACCGGGACCCCGGGCATCGCGGCGTGGCCCGCCAAATCCGCCGCCGCCACCGCCACCGCCGCCGAATCCAAACCCGCCGCCGCCGCGACGCGGCCCGCGGTCGCCGCGACCGCGGTCATCCCGACGCCGATCGTCGCCACCTTCGTACCGTGCGAAACGGTTCGGGTCCTCGGGCTTTTGGGCCCAAGAAGGAAGGAATGCCTTCTCGAGATCCATCGTCAGGTCCTGCGCATCGCTCATAAACGGAATGAAATACCACCTATCTCCACGCGGTGGGAAGCTGCCCCCAAACAAAATGAGGGCGCACGCTGAGCAACCGTCCTTGAAAAAGCAAGCCTGCGGTGCCGCCGCGTCATGCCCGCGCAAGGTCGGAGAAGAAAGCCTTGAACCACACGCTCTTCCCCGTAGCATGTCGCCCGTTCTTCGGAACCATGGTCGGGGCGTAGCGTAGCTTGGTAGCGCGTCTGAATGGGGTTCAGAAGGTCGTGAGTTCAAATCTCACCGCCCCGACCATTTTTGTTTTTCTTCCCTCAAACCGCTCCATCCGTGGATTCGCCGGAGCGCTCCGTCTCCCCTGCCCTTCCTCGATCCCGGCACAGGCCGCGTTTGCCGGAGCGAACGAACGTCACCCACTCCATGACCAAGGTTTCTTGGGCAAACACGGACTCCAGCATGGCGAGGGCGTCGGCGAGGCGAAGTCCGGAACGAAACAACACGTGGTAGGCCCTCCGCAGGGCGAGGCGTGGCGCGGCATCGATGCCCGCCCGGCGCAAGCCCACAACATTCAGGCCGCAGACGCCGTTGTCGCCCCTTCCAATGCAGAAGGGAGGCAAGTCCTTGGAGATGGCCGAACCGCCCTGCATCAATGCCAGGCGGCCCACCCGACAGAACTGGTGCACCAAGCAATTGCCGGAGATGAACGCGCGATCGCCCACTTGCACATGGCCCGCCAGGAGGGCGCCGTTGGCGACGATGACGTTGCTACCGAGCACGCAATCATGTCCCAGGTGGCTGCCCGCCATGAGGAAGTTGCCGTCGCCGAGCACTGTTGCCCCGCCGGTATTGGCCCCCCGATGCACGGTCACATGCTCCCGGAAGACATTGCCGGACCCGATGCGGACGCACGAAGGGGAGCCATCATGCCGAAGGTCCTGGGGGGCGTCGCCGATGATGGCGCCGCTGTGGAAGCGATTGCGCGCCCCTGCCTCCACCCACTTCACCAAGTGAGCGCCGGGCCCCACCTCGCAATCGTCGCCCAGCACGACGCCTTCGCCGATGACGGCATGGGGCCCCACGCGCGTTCCCGGCCCTAGGCGGGCCGAGGGATGGACGACGGCGCTGGGATGAACCTCGATCCCTGGAGTGGCTCCCACGGGCGTGATCATGCGTTGCGGGGCGGTCGCGGCAGGGACAAAGCCCTTGGCCCTGCCGCGGGAACGGCCATCCGACACGGCTTCGAGGCCGGGCCGGACTCGCCACGGGGACTTGTTACAGGGTGAACGCGGGCAGCTTCACGATCCTCCCGCCTTGGAGGGCGGACTCGTGCGAGCACAGGCCCACGCAGGTCCAGTTGGCCGACTCGCGTGCGTTGGGGAACGGGTCACGATCCTGGGCCAGCGCGGATGCGAACTCGTGCGCCAGATGGGGATGGGAGCCGCCATGGCCCGCACCTTGGGTGAAGGAGAGATGGGTCTTCTTCGCGAGGTCGTACACGCCCTTCGTCGTGAACGGGCGGATGGCCTTGGGCAGCAGCTTCGCGTAGTCGGGCGCCTTCACGAGCTTGGGGATCTTGGGCTCGGGCAACTTCGCCCGGTGCATGACCAAGGCCTCGTGCTCGATCAGCGGCCATTCGATGGAAGCCTTCGAGCCATAGACATCGATGCTTTCCCGGTACTGCCGCGCCGTATCAAACAACGAACGATAGATGCGCGCGCTGAGGTCGGAGTCGCGAAACTTGATGTGGGTGGTCTCGACGGCGAAGGGCGAGTTGTAGTGCTTGACCAATTCCGGCCGGATCGTGCCGGAGCCGAAGCAGGAGACGTACTCGGCGGCCAGCTTGAGGAGCCCGGCGACGGGCCCCACGCAATGAGTGGCGTACCACATGGGCGGAAGGCCGGGCCAGTAGTTGGGCCAGCCGTCCATGTCCTGCTGGTGGGAGGCCTGGAGGAACTGGACCTTGCCCAGGGTGCCCTTCTCATGGAGTTCCTTGATGAACAGGAACTCCCGCGCGTACACGACCGTCTCCATCATCATGTATCGCAGGCCGGTCTTGCGGACGAGATCGACGATCTTCTTGCAGTCCTCCACGGACGTGGCCATGGGGACCGTGCAGGCCACGTGCTTGCCTGCCTTGAGCGCGGCGATCGACATCCATCCGTGGTCGGGGATGGGCGAGTTGATGTGCACCGCATCCACGTCCGGATCCTTGAGCAGCGCATGGAAGTCCGTGTAGCGCTTGTCCACCCCGAAGGCATTGCCGATGGCCTCCAGCTTCTTGGGGTCGCGTTGGCAAATGGCATGGCACGTCGTGAGGGGATGACGCTGCCAGATGGGGATGAACTCAGCCCCGAATCCGAGGCCGACGACGGCGATGTTCAACTTGCGTTCGCTCATGGTGTGAAACGTGTGAAACCAACTCCTTGAAACCGCCGGGATGCTGCCAAGGACGACCGGGGAAAGCCATGAAGAGTTGCAGGCTCCACGCCATGCCACGCGCGCCCCATGACGCGCTGCCCTCCCGGGCGACCGTGTCGCGGCCCCCCGTCAGGAAAGAAAAAGCGGGCACCTTTCGGTGCCCGCCTAACCCAAACAACCAAACTTAACCTCCTTTACCGGGCTCGAAGTGAACCCGGCTGGGGTCCGTCTTGCAGTCGTTGCGACCACGGTGTCAGACCCTTTGAGAACCAACGGAATCATTGACCGTCAAGCCGCCGACTTCTGCAACGATTTTTTGCCCCCCGACGCAGCGCAGGGCCCCCGTGCATCCCAAGGTTGTCGGCGGAATCTGAACGTGCGGCGGAGACCGGACCGGTCCCGCAGGGCGAGAGCATGGGGTGGCGGCCGGGGACGGCCGCGCTCCCAGGGTTGAGCCCACTCGACGTCTTCGGATCCATCCACAACTTCGGGATGTACCCAGGCCCCAGCATCGGCGAGCCCCATGCTAATCCCCCGGCGCAATGCGGACCAACGCGGCATCGCGGTTGTCCGCCCAGTTCGACCCCCATTCGAGCACCAGCAAGGAGCCGTCGGGCAGGAACCGGGCTGCGATGGGACGAAGGAAGCGATCCTGCGCCGCGATGGCCTCGATCCGCTCGACGCGATCGGCGGCATCCAGCCAGGCGGCCCAGATCCGCCCCCGTTCCCAATCCCACAGCACGACCGACCCATGATAACGCGCCGGCCAACCGCGCGTGGCCCCGGGAGCGGGTCGGCACACGGGCCCGGCCATCGCCGACCGGGCCCCCGATCCCAGCACGGGCCATCGCGTTGAAAAACCGGGCGGGTACCACAACATCGCCGGTTGGGCCGGTGGCAACTCGACGAGCCCGGTGTTGTTGGGCGACGTGTTGCGCGACCGCGCCGCATCGAATGCGACACCCGACATCCTCGTGGCGAAGTCGAAGGCCACGTAAGGCCGGTTGTCGGCCAGGAAGTAGGGCCATCCGAAATTGCCGGCCGCGCGCGTTACGTTGAACTCGTCGAATCCGGCCGGGCCGCGCCCGGGGTCGGATGCCAACGCGTCCGGCCCGACATCACCCCAGAACAAGCGGTCCGTTGCCCGGTCCACGCACAGGCGGAAGGGATTGCGGACGCCCATCACGAAGATTTCCGGACGGGTCCGGGGCGTGCCTGGGACAAAGAGGTTGCCCGGCGGTATGGAGACGGTGCCGTCGGGCTCAGGGTGGACGCGCAGGATCTTGCCATGGAGATCCGCCGTGTTGGACGCCGTTCTTTGGCTGTCGTGGAAGGCCCTGCCCGGGCGTTCATCCAGAGGCGCAAATCCATCGGAATCCCCGACGATCGTGTAGTCGCCGACGCCGAGGTAAAGATGGCCGCGGCCGTCGAAGTCCAGGCCTCCGCCGGAATGGTTGGGCTTCGGGATGCGGGTGGGGACGGCGAGCAAGATCTTTTGCGACGACGCGTCCACGCCGCCGTTATGAACCGTGAAGCGGGACAGGCGGTTTTCGAGAATCCCCGGTGTTGAATGATAGACGTAGAGCCATCGATTCGTGGCAAACCCGGGATCCAGGACCATTCCAAGGATGCCGTCCTCGGGGCCGGAGAACACATGGAGGCGGCCCGCCTCACGGACGACCCCGGAGGCGGGATCCCACGTCTTGATGGCCCCGCGTCGCTCGGCAATCCACGCGTGACCATCCGGGGCGACATCGAGCGCGATGGGTTCGGACCAATCACCCGCAAGGCGCGTGCGGCGGAGTTCCCCGGAACCTGGCTCCGCTCCCAGGACATGCGTCGCGGCGACGACCCATGCGCATGCCGTCGAAGCCTTCATGCGGTGAAATGCCTCATGCGCGGAGTGTCGCGCCGGAGCCCCGTGCATTCACACTCTTTCTGTTCCAAGGCACGGCCATGGCCCACGATGCCGTCATGAGCGGAACGAGCATCACGTTTCGGACGCCCCCGCCACGGCCCGCGCCGACGCCTTCGTCCGGCGGGGCGCGATCCCGGTTGAAGGTGGAAGGCATGACCTGCGGCCATTGCGCCCGCCGCGTCACGGACGCCTTGATGGGCGTCCCGGGCGTCGCGGTGGCGGACGTGGACGTCGAGGCGGGCCGGGCCCGCGTGACGTGGAGGACGGGGGCGGCGGCGTCCGATGCCCCCTTGATCGAGGCGCTGGGCCGGGCTGGATATCCAGCGCGCCCCGACGCATCCGGGGACGGGGTGGGACAGCCGGACGTGGCGGAAGCGGGATCATGGGGCGCGGCGTGGACGCTGGGCCTGCCTGCACTCGCCGTGCTGGGCGTGGGGGACTGGTGGATGGGCTGGGGCATGGAACGTGGGTTCCAATGGTTCTCCGCCGTCGTGGCCGCCGCGGTGTCGTGGGTGCTGGGACGGTCGTTCATCCGAGGGGCGTGGAACCAATGGAAGGCGGGCGGGGCCAACATGGACACGCTCGTCAGCCTCGGGATGGCGGCGGCCTTGGGGTACAGCTTCCCGGCCTTGGTTCTTGGCGTGCACGGTCATCTGTTCTTCACCGAAGTCGTTGCGTTGCTCGCCTTGGTGGGCGTGGGGCATCACCTGGAACGTCGCATGTCGGCCCATGCGGGCGCGGCGTTGCGGGCCCTGTTGACCCTGGCTCCCACCCGGGCCCGACGCCTCCTCCCCAACGCCGAAGAGGAAGAAGTGGCCGTGGAGTCGTTGCAACGGGGCGAGCGCATCGTGCTGAAGCCCGGCGACCGGATCCCGGTGGATGCACGGGTCCGGGAAGGGCGGGCCTCCGTGGACGAGTCCATGCTGACGGGCGAGTCCGTGCCCGTAGCTCGCGGGCCGGGCGACGACCTCTGCGCGGGGACCATCAACCTGGACGGCCGCCTCGTGGCGGAGGTCCGCGCCGTGGGCGAGGAAACGGCCTTGGCGCGCATCGCGGAGGTCGTGAGGCGGGCGCAAGCGACGAAGGCGTCGGTGCAAGGGATGGCGGACCGCATCAGCGCCGTGTTCGTGCCGACGGTCATCGTCCTGGCGCTGGCGACGGCGCTCGCGTGGGGGTTGGCCCCGGAATGGATGCGCGGGGCGAACGCGATGCTGGCCCGGGTCTTGTGGACGACCCACCTGCCGGCCACGCCATGGGCGGCGGGCGTGTATGTGGCCTGCGCGGTGTTGGTCGTGGCATGCCCGTGCGCCATGGGGCTTGCCACGCCGGTCGCGTTGATGGCTGGGGTCAATGCGGCGGCGCGAAGGGGAATCCTGGTGCGCGACGCCCGGGCCCTCGAAACCTGCGGGCGCCTGGACATGGTGTTGTTCGACAAGACGGGGACGCTCACGGAAGGCCGGCCGGCGGTTGTCTCACGGGACCTTTGCGCCGCCACCGAGGGCATGGTGGAAGGCGACATCGTGCGACTGGCCGCCTCCGTGGCGTCGGCATCCGCCCATCCATTGGCGCGTGCATTGGCGGGCATGACGGCGGAGCGGGAGGCGTTCGACGCGTGGGCGGAGCGGCCCGGCTCGGGCATCCAAGCCCGATGGAAGGGGCGTCCCGTGCTGCTGGGTTCGCCGCAGTGGCTGGGTGCCGAAGGGGCCGACATGAACGGGGCGCAGGCGTTGGATGCGTTGAAGCGCTTGTCAGCCAACGGGGCCACGCCGGTGGCCTTGGCCGTGGATGGGCGGTGCGCGGTGATCTTTGGGCTGCGCGACGTCGTGCGACCGGAGTCGCGAGCGGTCGTCGAGAGGCTGCGTCGGCGCGGCTTGCGCGTGGGCTTGGTGTCGGGCGACCGCGAGGACGTGGCCCACGCCGTGGCCCGGGAGGCGGGCATCGACCCGGGCGAGGTTCGGGCGGGGGTTCGTCCGGAGGGCAAGGTTGCGTGCATCGAGGGGTTGCGACGCGAGGGGAAGGTCGTGGCGTTCGTGGGCGACGGGATCAACGACGGGCCGGCGTTGGCGGCGGCCGACCTTGGCGTGGCGGTGGCACGGGCGACGGACGTGGCGCGCGAGGCGGCGGGGTTGGTGTTGCTGGGAGGCCCGTTGGATGGCGTCGAAGAGGCGATCCAACTCGCGGGTGCCACGTTGCGAACGATCCGGCAGAACCTGTTCTGGGCGTTCTTCTACAACGCGGCCGCCGTGCCCCTGGCGGCGGCGGGCATGGTGAGCCCCGCCCTCTGCGCGGCCGCCATGGGCCTCAGCGACCTCGTCGTGGTGGGCAACGCCCTGCGCTTGGCCCGGCGCCGATGATCCCGGCCTAAGCCGGAACGATTCAGTTGGGTCGGTCGTGCTTGCTTGATCTTCTTTCGCAAGAGCTTCGTCCTTCGCTCGTTACGGGCCGCGAGCTGGCCCGCGCCTC
>CAIRNV010000488.1 GCA_903880005.1 uncultured Verrucomicrobiota bacterium
CGACATCTACTCCATCGAGGACCTGTCCCAGCTCGTGTACGACCTCAAGCAGGTCAACCCACGCGCCAAGGTCTGCGTCAAGCTCGTCGCCCGCGCCGGCGTCGGCACCGTCGCCGCCGGCGTCGCCAAGGCCTACGCCGACGTCATCCTCGTGTCCGGCCACGACGGCGGCACCGGGGCCTCGCCGCTGACGTCCATCAAGAACACCGGCGGCCCCTGGGAGTTCGGCGTCGCCGAGGCCCAGCAAACGCTCGTCCTCAACGACCTCCGCTCGCGCGTCGTCCTGCGGACCGACGGCGGCATGAAGACCGGGCGCGACATCGTCGTGGCCGCGTTGCTCGGGGCCGAGGAGTTCAACTTTGGCACGGCCGCCCTGGTCGCCGCCGGCTGCGCCATGTTCCGCGTCTGCCACCTCAACACCTGCCCCGTCGGCGTCGCCACCCAACGGGAGGACCTCCGCGCCAAGTTCAAGGGCAAGCCCGAGAACGTCGTCGCCTACTTCGACGCCATCGCCCAGGAGGTCCGCGAGATCCTCGCCTCGCTCGGCTTTCGTCGCCTCGACGACGTCATTGGGCGCACCGACCTCCTCGGGCGACGCCCCGCCGAGGAGTTGCCCCCCGAGGTCCGCGAGAAGGCCTCCACCCTCGACATCGACCGCCTCCTCGCCGTCACCGACCCCACGGGCGACGCCCCTCGCCTCCACACCCGCGAACGCAACGAGCGCTTCGGCGACTCGCCCCTCGACGACCGCATCCTCACCGAGGGACGCCTCGCCCTCCAAGGCCGGGGCCTCGCCAAGCTCGACTACAAGGTCACCAACCTGCACCGCAACGTCGGCACGCGCGTCTCCGGACACATCGCCTACATCTACGGCGACGGCGGCCTTCCCTCCGGATCGGCCCTCGACATCACGCTGCGCGGATCCTCCGGCCAGAGCCTCGGCACCTTCCTCGCCCACGGCGTCAACCTCACCCTCGTCGGCGAGGCCAACGACTACGTCGGCAAAGGAATGAACGGCGGCCGCATCGTCGTCAGGCCCCCCGATGCCGCGCGCTTCCCGTGGGCGGGGAACGTCATCGCGGGAAACACCTGCCTCTATGGCGCCACCGGCGGCGAGGCCTTCATCGCCGGCACCGCCGGCGAGCGGTTCGCCGTCCGAAACTCCGGCGCCGTCGCCGTCGTCGAGGGCGTCGGCGACCACGGATGCGAGTACATGACCGGCGGCGCCGTGCTCGTGCTCGGCGACATCGGCGACAACTTCGCCGCCGGCATGTCCGGCGGACGCGCCTGGGCATGGGATCCCGGCCACCACCTTCCCTCCCGATGCAACCCAGGGATGGTCTCCATCCAGGAGCTCTCCGAGGCCGACGCCGCTGAGGTCCATCGACTCCTCGCACGCCACCTTGAGCTCACCTCGTCGCCGCGCGCCGCCGAGATCCTCGCCTCGTGGCCCGCCTCCTCCGGCCATTTCAAGGCCGTGGTCCCCAAGCCCCCGGAAAAACCCGCCCCAGCGCCCACGCCGCCAGCCCACGCCCCCGCCTCGCCATGATGGCCACGCGGCCGCCCGGAAACGGGCGTTGAACCGCCCGGCACCGCCGCCCCAACGGAATCGTCCCGGCCCATCACCCTTCAGCCCGGCGCCTGTGGCCCCGCCGTCACGGGACCATGGGAATTCGGTTTTCCAAGGCGCGCTCCGCGTGGCGTGATGCACGCAACCAATGAAGCGGAAGCCAAGAGGACGAAGCCGGCGGCCAGAGGACCCGCCTCCACCCTTGCCGGTGGAACCCAACACGGGGCCGCGCACCCAGGCCTCGGCGACGATCACGGACAGCGAGGCCCGACTCCGGGCCGTCTTCGACACCGCCGTCGAGGGCATCGTCACCATGGACGACCACGGCACCATTGATTCCATCAACCCGGCGGCCGAACGGATGTTCGGATGGACGACCGGCGAGTTGATCGGGCGCAACATCAGCACCTTGATGCCCGAGCCCTATCGCTCGCGCCACGACGGCCACCTTGCCCAGTACCGCCACACCGGCGAACGCCGCATCATCGGGATCGGCCGCGAGGTGTTCGGCCGACGCAAGGACGGCACGGTCTTTCCCATCGACCTGTCCGTCGGCGAGTTCACCGTCGGCGGCCGTCGCCTGTTCACGGGAATCCTGCGCGACATCACCGAGCGACGACGCCTCCAGTCCGAGGTGCTGCGCATCGCCGAGGTCTCCCAGCAACGGATCGGGCAGGACCTCCACGACGACCTGTGCCAGCAACTCGCCGGCATCGAGTTCATGGCCCAAACCCTCGCCAGCCGGCTGCACGAGGCCGGGCGCCCGGAGGCCGCCGCCGCCGACGAGGTCGCGGCCCTCGTGCGGTCCGCCACCGAGTACACGCGCAACCTCTCCCACGGCATGTCGCCCCTGCGCCCGGCGCCCGACAGCCTCGTGTCCGCCTTGGAGGAACTCGCGCTCCGCACGGCGCGTCACTTCGACGTCCAGGTGGACTTCCATTGCCCCGCGCCGGTCCCCTTGCCCGACGTCCAGGTGGCCACGCACGTGTACCGGGTCGCTCAGGAGGCCGTTTCCAACGCCCTCCGCCACGGCAAGGCCCGCCGGATCGAGCTGCACATCCTCCGCCTCAACGACGAGCTGCGACTCCACGTTCGAGACCACGGCAAGGGCTTGCCCGCCCGGCCCCCCAAGTCGTCCGGCATGGGCCTGCGCATCATGCAATACCGCGCCGGCATCATCGGCGGCACCATCGTCATCCAACGCGAATCCTCCGGCGGAACCTCCGTCACCTGCACCGTCCCCCTGGCCCCGCCCCACGCCCATGCCCCACGTCCAACCCATGAAGAGCGCCCCCCAAAGCAAGCCCGGACCCGCCCGCCGCATCCTCCTCGTCGATGATCATCCCATCACCCGGCAAGGCTTGGCCGCCATGATTGGCAACGAGGCCGACCTCGCCGTGTGCGGCGAGGCCGAGGATGCCGCCTCGGCCTTGGCCGCCATCGAGCGCTTGCGCCCGGACCTGGTCGTGGCCGACCTCAGCCTTCCCGGTCGCAACGGCCTGGAGTTGCTCAAGGACATGGCCGCCCGGCATCCGGGCGTGCCCACCCTGGTCTTGTCCATGCACGACGAAGCCCTCTACGCCGAGCGCGCCATCCGCGCCGGCGCCCGGGGCTACCTCATGAAGTCCGCCGGCGGCCGCGCCGTCCTCGACGGCATCCGCACCATCCTCGCCGGACGCATCCACGTGAGCCCCGCCGTCTCCTCACGCATCCTAGAATCCTTGGGACGCCCGGGAACCCACGGACGCCCCATCAAGGCGGACGCCCATTCCCTGGTGCAGTCCCTGTCCGACCGCGAGTTCGAGATCTTCCAGCTCATCGGCCAAGGGCTCGGCACCCGCGAGATCGCCGGGCGCCTCAACGTCAGCATCAAGACCGTCGAGGCCCATCGCGCCAGCTTGAAGTCCAAGCTCGGCACCAAGGACGCCCCCAGCCTCGTCCGCGAGGCCGTCCGTTGGGTCGAATCCCAGAACGGCGTCTAAGCCGGAACGATTCAGTTGGGAGGGAAGTGATTGCGACGCAGATGCTTGCGCAAGCCGAGGAGTGAGCGAGGCGCGGGCCGGTACCAGGCCCGTAACGAGCGAACAACGAAGGATTTGCGCAAGCAGATCGAGCAAGCACG
>CAIRNV010000489.1 GCA_903880005.1 uncultured Verrucomicrobiota bacterium
CAGGCCCACGAGCGGCCGCCTGCGCCCCACCCCAACCTCACCTGCAGGGTGAGGTCTGGAATTCATCCCAATGGGCCTCCTCGCCTTGATGGGACGGCCCTTTCCTTGTCTTGAAGCCCCCCTTCAACTGCCGTTTTTAGGATCATCGAGGCATTCCGCGCCATGACCGAACGACGGGCCGGCCACGTTGGTCGGAGGAGGCATGTCCCGCTCCACCGCGTGACAGATCGAAACGCTGGGTGCTTCGTGCGGGGGACAAGTTGTCACGCGCATGACCCACCTTGAAGGCTCGCGGCACGGGCTTCCCTGCGATTCATGCCGGGAAAAAGGGCGGAAATCGCCCAAAACACGCCGCAAATCACGAATGCTTCGGCTGGGGGCCATGACGGCACCCGGATTGCGGGCGAGATGGGCGCAAACGAGCGACGGAAATTATGGCAAAGGTTCTTGGAATTGACTTGGGCACGACGAACTCCTGCATGGCCGTGATGGAAGGCGGGGAGCCGATGGTCCTCGAGAATTCAGAGGGCAAGCGTACGACGCCTTCGGTCGTTGCCTTCGCGAAGTCGGGCGAACGACTGGTGGGCGACGCGGCCAAGCGCCAGGCCGTGACCAACCCCCGCAACACGGTCTATTCCATCAAGCGCTTCATGGGCCGGAAGTTCGACGAGGTCCAGGAGGAGGTGAAGCGCGTCCCGTACAAGGTGGTCAAGGCACCCAACGGCGACGCATGGGTCGAGGTGGAGGTAGAGGGCAAGCCGAAGCAGTTCAGCCCGCAGGAGGTCTCCGCCATGATCCTCGCCAAGCTGAAGTCGGACGCCGAGGTCCGTCTGGGCGAAACCATCTCGCAGGCAGTCATCACCGTTCCTGCCTACTTCAACGACACGCAGCGCCAAGCCACCAAGGATGCCGGGAAGATCGCCGGACTCGAGGTGCTGCGGATCATCAACGAGCCCACGGCCGCCTCCTTGGCGTATGGCCTGGACAAGAAGAAGGACGAGAAGATCGCCGTCTATGACCTTGGTGGCGGAACCTTCGACATCTCCGTGCTGGAGATCGGCGACGGCGTCTTCGAGGTGAAGGCGACCAACGGCGACACACACCTGGGTGGCGACGACTGGGACAACGCCATCATGGACTGGATCCTGGACGAGTTTCGCCGTGACAGCGGCATTGACCTGCGCAAGCAGCCGGACGGGTTGCAGCGCATCAAGGAGGAGGCCGAGAAGGCGAAGATCGCGCTCAGCTCCTCGCAGCAGTACGACATCAATCTTCCGTTCATCACCGCCGACGCGTCGGGGCCGAAGCACATCCAAACCCGGCTTTCGCGTGCGAAGATGGAGCAACTGTGCGATCGCCTGTTCGAGCGGACGGTCACGCCGACGAAGGCATGCCTGAAGGATGCCGGGCTCACGGCCGACCAGATCGACGAGCTGGTCCTGGTGGGAGGCATGACCCGCATGCCGCGCGTCGTCGAGACCGCGCGCACCTTGGTCAGCAAGCCGCCGCATCAAGGGGTCAACCCCGACGAGGTCGTCGCGATCGGCGCCGGCATCCAGGGCGGGGTGCTCAAGGGCGAGGTCAAGGACGTGCTCTTGCTGGACGTGACGCCGCTGTCGCTGGGCATCGAGACGTTGGGCGGGGTGTTCACCAAGTTGATCGATCGCAATACGACGATCCCGACCAAGAAGTCCGAGATCTTCTCCACGGCGAGCGACAACCAGCCGGGCGTGGACGTGCACGTGTTGCAGGGCGAACGCCAGTTCTGCCGCGACAACAAGTCGCTGGGCCGCTTCGAGCTGCGTGACCTGCCGCCCGCGCCGCGCGGCGTCCCCCAGATCGAGGTGACGTTCAACATCGATGCCAACGGCATCCTCGAGGTCTCGGCCAAGGACCTCGGGACGGGCAAGACCCAGAAGATCGTCATCACGGCGTCCTCGGGCCTCTCCAAGGACGAGGTCGAGCGCATGCGCAAGGACGCCGAGTCCCATGCCGACGAGGACCGCACGCGCCGCGAGGAGGTCGAGCTGCGAAACGAGGCCGACAACGTGGCCTACCGCGCCGGCAAGTTTGCGACGGAAAACGCGGAGAAGCTTGGGGCGGGCAAGTCCAGGATCGATGATGCCGTTGCAGCCGTGCGGGACGCCCTGAAGGGCAGCGACGCCCCGGCAATCCGTTCGGCCGTGGACAAGCTCAACGAGGTCATGCAAGCCGCCGGGCAGGAACTTTACGCCAAGGGCGGTCCCGCAGGGGAAGCGCCGGGAGCAGCCGGCGCGGCAGGGGGTGAATCCACCCCCGGAGGCCACGGCAAGGGAGGCGGCAAGGACGACGCCACCATCATCGACGCGGAGGTCGTGGACGACGGGAAGAAGCAGTCCTGAAGATTTCGCGCCGTCGCGCAGCCCGTGGCTGGCGCGACGGCGGGATTTTCCCGCGCGCGAGTGCGCCGGGAGACGACTCGGTAAGCAACGAAGAGAAAAGAACCAATCGTAGCAAAAGTTATGGCACTGAATGTGAAACCCCTCGGTGATCGCGTGCTCGTCGAGCCGGTCGAGGAGAAGGAGACCAAGAAGGGCGGCATCATCATCCCTGATTCCGCCAAGGAGAAGCCGACCGAAGGCGTCGTGCGCGCCCTGGGAACCGGCAAGAAGGACGACGACGGCAAGGTCCAGCCCTTCGAGGTGAAGGTCGGCGACCGCGTGCTCATCTCGAAGTACGGCGGCACCGAGATCAAGATCGACGGCAAGGAGTACAAGTTGCTCAACGCCGACGACATCCTCGCCATCGTTGTCTGAACCACCCCTTAACCATCCACGTTTAACCGCTTAAAACTCATGGCTGCAAAGCAACTGTTGTTTGATGAAGTCGCCCGGCAGGAACTCCTCCGCGGCGTCGAAGTCCTCGCCAAGGCCGTCAAGGCGACGCTCGGTCCCAAGGGCCGCAACGTCGTCATCGACAAGAAGTTTGGCTCTCCCACGGTCACCAAGGACGGCGTCACCGTCGCCAAGGAGATCGAGCTGCCGAACCCCTACCAGAACATGGGCGCCCAGATGGTGCGCGAGGTCGCCAGCAAGACCTCGGACATCGCCGGCGACGGCACCACCACGGCGACCGTGCTCGCCGAGGCCATCTATCGCGAGGGCTTGAAGCACGTCACCGCCGGGGCCAACCCCGTCTCCCTCCAGCGTGGCATCCAGAAGGCCGTCGATGCGGCCGTGGAGCAGCTCGCGAAGATCGCCAAGAAGGTGAAGGACAACGAGGAGATCAAGCAGGTCGCCACCGTCTCCGCCAACTGGGACACCACCATCGGCGAGATCATCGCCGAGGCCATGGACAAGGTCGGCAAGGACGGCACGATCACCGTCGAGGAGGCCAAGTCCACCGAGACCACGCTCGACGTCGTCGAGGGCATGCAGTTCGACAAGGGCTACCTCTCCCCGTACTTCGTGACCAACGCGGAGTCGATGGAGGCCAAGCTCGATGACGGCTACATCCTCATCTACGAGAAGAAGATCTCGAACCTGAAGGACCTCCTCCCGGTGCTCGAGAAGGTCGCCAAGACCGGCAAGCCCCTGCTCATCATCTCCGAGGAGGTCGAGGGCGAGGCCCTCGCCACCCTCGTGGTCAACAAGCTCCGCGGCACCATCAATGTCTGCGCCGTCAAGGCCCCAGGCTTCGGTGACCGCCGCAAGGCCATGCTCGAGGACATCGCCATCCTCACCGGTGGCCGCTGCATCACCGAGGACCTCGGCATCAAGCTCGAAAACCTCGAGCTCGCCGACCTCGGCCGCGCCAAGTCCATCGTCGTCGAGAAGGAAAACACCACCATCGTCGAGGGCAACGGCAAGAACTCCGAGATCCAGGGCCGCGTGAACCAAATCCGCCGTCAGATCGAGGAAACCACCTCCGACTACGACCGCGAGAAGCTCCAGGAGCGCCTCGCCAAGCTCGCCGGCGGCGTGGCCGTCATCCATGTCGGCGCCGCCACCGAGACCGAGATGAAGGAGAAGAAGGCCCGCGTCGAGGACGCCCTCCACGCGACCCGCGCGGCCGTCGAGGAAGGCATCGTCCCCGGCGGCGGCGTCGCCCTCCTCCGCACCCTCCCCGCCATCGAGACCCTCAAGCTTGAGGTCCACGACGAGCAGACCGGCGTGGACATCGTCCGCCGCGCCGTCGAGGCCCCCCTCCGCGAGCTCGCCTCCAACGCAGGCGTCGAGGGCTCCCTCATTGTCCAAGAGGTCCGCCGCCGCAAGGGCAACGAGGGCTACAACGTCGCCACCGGCGCCTACGAGGACCTCGTCAAGGCCGGCGTCATCGACCCCAAGAAGGTCACCCGCTCCGCCCTCCAGAACGCCGCCTCCATCGCCGGCCTCATGCTCACCACCGAGGCCCTCATCACCGAGATCCCCGAGAAGAAGGAGAAGCCCGCCGCCGATCCTCATCACGGCGGCGGCATGGACTACTAAGTCCATCCCAATCGCACGACGGCCCCTGTGGCCGTCCGTTCCATGGGCGCGGCCCCCGGGCCGCGCCCTTTTTCGTGCACCCGGCCAAGGTCCCCACTGCACCCCGCTCCCGCACCCATCGTGCATCGGGCGTGGACGCTGACACCGTCCCGCTTGCCTTCCCGGTCCGCCTTTGTTTCAAAGCCGGCATGTCCAACGAGCGCCCACGCCATCCACGGCCGCCCCTACCCCTTCCCATCCTCGCCCTGACCCTCGCGCTCGTCGCGCCCGCCATGGGCCAAGGCATCGTCCCCAACAAGAATCCCGATGCCCTGCCGATGCTTCGTTGGCTCGGCTTGCCATTCACGCCAGACCATGTCGCCCAACTCGCCCCCGCCTCCCGCGAGACTCGCCATGCCCTCGATGTCATCCGCGCCCATCCCGCGCCGCCCGACATCCCCCAGGCGCTCGTGTTCCATCCCTTCCGGCACCTCCCGCCCGCCACCCACCGCTCGCGCTGGTCCCCGCCCCGCCACGTCACACGGCCCGTGAACCCTGACGACCTCGCATGGCTCGACGTTGTCCAACTCGCCGCCCTCGTCCGGTCACGCAAGGTCACCTCCGAGGAACTTGTTCTCCTCAGCCTCCGCCGCCTTCGCGAGCACGACCCAAGGCTCCATGCCGTCACCACATGGTGCGACGCCCGCGCCATCGAGCAGGCCCGGCGTGCCGACGCCGAGCTGCGGTCCGGCACATGGCGTGGCCCGCTCCACGGCGTGCCCTTCGGGGCCAAGGACCTCCTTGACGTCGCCGGCATGCCCTCCTCATGGGGCGTGGCCGTCCGCTCCAACGCCATCGCGACGTCGTCCGCGACGGTGATCCAACGGTTGGAGGACGCCGGGGCGATCTTGGTGGCAAAGCTGAGCCTCGGGGAGCTGGCGATGGGGGATGTTTGGCATGGGGGAAAAACCCGGAACCCATGG
>CAIRNV010000490.1 GCA_903880005.1 uncultured Verrucomicrobiota bacterium
GACGCCATTTGCCCTCCCAAAGAGATTCCTTGCCCTCCCGAGTGTGCGCGTCGGCCGTGTGTTTTTCCAATGCGTTACCGATAACGCATAGCTTGAAACGCCTTGCTTGCGGCTTCGATAACGACAACGAACGCCAGCCTAGGGTTGGGCCTTGGGAACCCGCACGCGGATGCGGTCCACCCATGCGGGATGCCTTAAGGCGAGCCCCCGGATGGGTTTCACGGCATCGTGGACGGGGCAACCGTCGTCCCCTTCGAGGGTTCCGTGTTTCAAGAGAAGGCGGGCGACTTGTTCAACCGCGTTCCAGACTTCGGGGATGGCGAGCATTTCATTCGTCCATCGCGCGGTCTCTTGCAGGATGCCTTCCATGGAATGTTGCGGTTCCTGTTGGCGGATAAGCCAAGCGAACTGGAGTAGCTTTTCAGCGTCGGTTCCTTCAGGCGGTTCCATCCAGACGTCTTCCATGATGGCGGCGACGCTTGCCCTTCTGCGAATGGCTTCCCGTGCCATTATCAGGCCGGGGGCCCATGCGGCATCGCCGGGGTAGGAGTATTTTGACTCGGCGGCTGGCCCGGCGTGAAGGAACAGCATTTTGCTCCGGTGGCCCCTTGCCAACGCGGCCATTGCAGAAGGGTCCCCCACCATGTCCTTGAAGATCCACGGGGAATCCATTGGCTGGCCCGTCACTCGCCCCAGCATCTTGTCTTCGGCGTGGGTTATGATTGTTGCCCCGCGAAACCCAACGCCAAGGAACGCATGCGCCACGGCATGCCCGGCTTCATGGAAGGCGACTGCATCCACGCATTCATCCCAGTTCCCCGCTTCATCCCATGCCTTCGCAACCTTCCTGCTTGGCCTGAAGACCTTCCTGCTTGGCTTCATGGGTCAACCCTGTTCTGGCGTCCCGGCATCGTGCAAGTCCTCGGGACCGTGGTTCGGCCGGTCGAGGGCGCGGAACCACGGCCCCATTGCAGGGTCACCGGTCGAGGTTGGCGGACGTGGCGTTGGCGGCGTTCATGCGGGCGAGGTTGGCGTTGGCGCGGCTCAAGTCCTCGTTCATGCGGCGCACGATGAAGAGCATGCCGACGGTGGCGGCGAGCATGCCTAGCCATGCGATTGCCGTTAAGCATTGGAGGATGGCACGGAGCGTCGAGGTTTGAGCGTTGGGTTGGGTTGGGTTGGTTCCTGCGGTCATGGTTTGCGGTCCTTGGGGTTGTCGTTGCGGTTGGTGATGGCCTCGCGGCGCGCTTGGGCGGCCTCGTGGGCGCATCGGGAAAGGATGGAGGGGTCAACGTGGGGGTCCGGTCGTCCGGCGTGTCCTGGGGGCAGGGACGCGCGCGGCCGGGGGATGCTGCGTCGAAGACGTTCGGCGGCGTCACGGTGCCCGTCGGCGAGCAAGGCGAACACGTCCACGAGGCGAGCCCGGGCGCGGAGGTCTTCGAGGGTCAACCACGGGGCCAGCGTCCCGGCCCGGAGGTCCCGCACCAGGGCGACGACGCGCGCGGCGGAGTCCACGGCCCAAGCCCGGGTCCGGGCGCGTCGTTCGGCCTCGTGGCCTTCGAGGGTGAAGCCCCCTTCCCTTGTTCGTGCAACTCGTGCAACGGCCGTTTGCACGAAGGCTTGCACGTTGCGCGATCGTCTTTGTGCATTGTGCAACCCACCCCTTATAGGGGGTTGCACTTGCACGATCGAGGCAACGGGGTTGCATGCGGACCGGTTCATGGGCGGCGGTAGTTCGGCCCGAGGTTGTAGAGCCCCCGGCCCGTCTTCTCCAGTAGCCCGGAGCGTAGGGCTTCGGCGAGCGCTTCCATCACGCTACGTTTCCCAGCCTTCCCGGCGAGGCGGTCCACAATGCCCTTGGTGTCCCGCACGCCATCGGCGACGACGGCGGCGACGTCCTCGGGCGTCACCTTGCGGTTGGCCTTGGGTTTCTCGCGGAGCCCGTCGCGCCATGCGTCGAGGTCGAAGCCGTCCACCACCCGGTAACGAAAGGCCTCGCGGTCCCATGACACCCGGCGCGGGTCGAGGGGCGGCCCGTCGTTGCACTTGGCGAGGGCAACCACGCGGTCCGGCCCGTCGTCGTCATGGGGCACCACGAGCAAGGCGGAGCGGGCGGAGTTCGTCACCAGGCGGTTGCCGCGTTGGATGTTGGTTGCCCCGAAGTTTCCCATGCCGTCGGCCACCAACTCGCGCCCGGCCTTGGCGTGAATCACAAGCAGGATGGCCGCATCACGCGCGGCTTGGCGGACGGCGCGGCGAAGGCTGGCAATGCAGGCGCGGACGGCCTCGCTTTTCACTTCGTCCAGGCAAAGCTCGGTCCACGGGTCCACCACCACCACGTCCGGGTTGGCGTCCCGCACGGTTTCACGGATGCGGCCTTCCCGGTCCGGCAAGGTGATGTCCCCTTCATCGTCGAGGAACAGGGCGGCGACGCGGAGCCCGGCGTTGAAGTCCTCGCGGCGGTCCTCGGGAATCGCCTTCGAGGCGTCGGCAACGTCGCGCTTCCATCGTTCCACCCCGTTTTCCGTGCCGATGAAGAGCCAACGGCGGGCGGGTCCGGCAAGGCGATGCAGCGGGATGCCGCAGAAGGACGAATCCCGGCGGAGGTCGGCGACGGCGAGCGCAAAGGCCATGGTGGACTTGCCCAGCCCCGGCTGGCCCATAAGCAGGGCGAGGTTGCCCCGTCGAAGGATGGCTTCCCCGAGGATGTCGAGCCCGGGCGGCGTCTCGTGCTTGGCGAAGTCCAAAGGTCCCCACAACGCGAACGGGCGCGGCTTGTCGGGCGTCCTCACGTTGTCGGCGGTGGAGTCCGGCATGAACGGGACCGGGCGCGGGTTGGATGGGTCGGCGTTCATGGCGTGAGGGCGTGAAGGATGCGGGCGGTTTCCCAAGTGTCGGCGTCCACGTCGAAGGCGTCGCAAAGGTCCTTCACGGGCGCGCCATTCCTGCGGCGGAGGGTGCCGAGGGTCACCACGTCCACCGATGCGGCGATGGGATGCAGGGACGTTGCCCAGCGTTGCGCGGCTTCCTGCCCGGCGTCGTCGGCATGGGCCACGATGCGGACGCGCTTTGAGGCGAAGGCAGGAAGGGCGGCGGATTCAATGCCCGCGCTTGCCCCCAGCATGCCCACGGCGGCGCCGTTGGCCTCGCGGCCTTCGGCCCAAAGGTGGACGTGGGCGGCGAGCAAGTCCGGCGCACCCTCGCAAAGCAAAACGGCTTCATGCTCGGGACCGATGGCGGCAAGCCCCACGGGCCAGCCCGCACGGGTGCCAGGCAGGGACAAGGCCTTGATGGTTCCACCGCCCCGCGTTGGCCACGGGAGCCCGTCGAGGCGTCGCGCTTGCGCGGCGTTGCGTGAGGCATCGGTCACCACCCATGCCCGATGGCCCTTGAGGTTCGGCAGGGTCCAAAGGATGCCCCGGTCAACGGCGAGGCGGAGCCCGTCCACGGCGAAGCCCCGGAGGGCGGCAATGGCGCGGAGGTCCTCGGCGGTGGGCGGCTCAAACGCTGGCCAGCGGGCGCGCTTGGATGCGGCTTCGGCGAGGGCGAAAGGGTCCTCGGCGGCCGGGGCCTCGCGCCTCGGGACTGGCGCATGGGTCCGGGCCTTTACGAAGGGCGAGCGTGCGAAGGATTCCGGCCGGTCCGGCCCAAGGTCGCGGAGGGCGAGCCCGGCGGCGGCCAGGATGTCCACGCGGGCGCAACCACGGAAGCACTTCAACCGGGGCCAACCGTCGGGACCGGGCGGCCGGATGGAGAGGCTTGGGTTGCGGTCCTCGTGCGACGGGCAACGGATCGAAGACGCGCGCCCGGCCCGGGCAAGGGCGATGGCCTCGGGAAGGCTATGCACGGGCCACCCAGCCTTCCGATGCGGCGGCGGTGCCACGGCGGCGCGGCGCGGGACGGTCCTGCGGGTCCCATCGGCGCGCATGGCCAACGCGGCGTTGAAGCACCCGGGCGAGCCCGTCGAGGTCGCGGGCGATGGAGTCCACGGCGCGGACGGTCGAGGCGGACGTGTGGCGCGTCGGGCGGGTCGAACTCACGCGGCACCCCCTGCGGATGCGGCGATGCGCGCGAGGGTGGGCTTGGGGCGACCGATGGAGAACTTTTCCTTCACCCAAGTGTCGGCGTCGCGGGTGACGTAAAGCACCTTGCGCGGCCCGGGCATCAGGAATGGCAATCCGCGCGCGCGCCAGTTGGAAAGCGTTCGCGGGCTTGCGTTGTAACGACGGGCCGCTTGTTGCGTCGTGATGGTGAACGGGTCCGGCGAGGATGCCGCCGGGGCGGCGTCACCCTGCGGGGCGAGGTTGGAGGGGCGAGGCGAACGGTTGTTTGCGTTCGCGTCTTGAGCGGTTGGAACTGTCATCGCCCCAGCGTTGCCTGCGGGGCGGGTCCCGTAATGGGAACGCTACGGCGAGAAAGTCCCGTTTTTCGGAGGGCGGCCCGGCGGACGTCGTTTGGCCCCAAGTTTTTCGGCCGTCTTCCGGATGCGGTCCCGAAGCCGTTCCTTGTCCTCGGCTTCGAGGCGTTCGGCTTCGAGGCGTTCGGCCTTGGTCTTGGGGATTGGTTGGGGCGGGCGGTTGGCCGTGCGGTTTTCCTTCGCTTTCACCCATGCCACTTGCTCCTTCGATGGAGTCCGGGGCAGGAAGGAAGAGGGTTCCTCAAACCAAACCCCGTCCCCTTCTATCTTCACGGCCCCCTTGGTGAAGGCCATTTGCGCCAGCCTGAAGGCTATCGGGTCAACGGGTTGGGAAGGGTCCGGCCGGTCCTTCCAGACGGCGAGGGCGCGGAGATCGGCGGGCGTCGCATGGGCGAGCCATTCCCCAAGGAAGTCCCTCTTGGCTTGCAGCTTCACCTTCC
>CAIRNV010000491.1 GCA_903880005.1 uncultured Verrucomicrobiota bacterium
CGTGCTTGCTCGATCTGCTTGCGCAAATCCTTCGTCGTTCGCTCGTTACGGGCCTCGTACCGGCCCGCGCCTCGCTCACTCCTCGGCTTGCGCAAGCATCTGCTTCGCAATCACTTCCCTCCCAACTGAATCGTTCCGGCTTAGGCTGCGGGTGATGTTGGAATGGGGGCGAGCCGGGCGACCAACGACTCGTAGCCGACGGTGCGTTGGTAGGAAGCCTCGTCTTCAACGCGGTGACGGAGGTCGATGACATGGATGGAGTCCACGTGCCGTGCGAGGGACTCCAGGAGGGATCGAAGGATGAGCCGGGCGTGGGCCGCCCCGAGGCACAGGTGAGGACCGGCCCCGAAGGCCATGTGAGGGTTGGGCTTTCGGTCGAGGCGCACCTCGTCGGGGGCGTCGAAGACGGCGGCGTCGCGATTCGCGGAGGCCCAGCAGAGTGAGACGCGGGAGTCGGCGGGCACCTCGGCTCCATGCACGTGGGTGGTCACCGGGCAAACGCGTCCGATGTGGGTCAGGGGGGTGACCACGCGGAAGTATTCCTCGGAGGCATTGACGACGCGGCGTGGATCCTCGCGAAGGAACGCCAGGCCCGAGGGGTGGGCGGCGAGGTGGGCGAAGACGCTCGCAACCGTGTGGATGACGGTGTCGCGTCCGCCCGCAAAGGTCAGGTTGGCAAAGCCCAACATCTCGGTGCGCGTGAGCGGCCTGCCACGAAAGGTGGCCTGGTTGAGCGCGGAGAAGAAGTCGGGCCCGGGATTACGGGCGGCCTCGTCAAAGCGTTGGTGGAGGTAGGACTCCAGGGCGGCCCCCTTGCGTTGGCCGTCGGGGCCGTCCTTGAAGACATGGGTGCCCCAGCCGATCCACACGTCGGCCTCGGCCACGGGGACGTTCAGCAAGTAGGCGAGGGCGCGGGACTGGAGCGGGAGCGCGAACTCGCGGACCACCTCGATGGATGGAAGCCGGAGCGCCTGAACCACCATGCCTTCGACGAGCTGCTCCACGTCGTGGATCATCCCGGGCTCCTTCGCGCGGCGGAAGAAGGGCTCGACGATGGCCCGGTATTCGGTGTGGTCAGGGGGATCGGTCTCGACGGGCAGCTGCCGCATCGTGCGCACATCCTCCTCCGAGGGAATGGGGACGCGGAAGGGGGCGTCGGAGGAGAAGGTTTTCCAGTCCTTGGCGGCGGCGCGCACGTCCTCGTGGCGCAGGATCATGGGGACGGGCTGCCCCTGGAACGTGGCGTCGAGGATGGGGGCCTTCTCGCGGTGTGCGCG
This sequence comes from uncultured Verrucomicrobiota bacterium, assembly GCA_903880005.1. Classification (GTDB taxonomy): domain Bacteria; phylum Verrucomicrobiota; class Verrucomicrobiia; order Limisphaerales; family UBA9464; genus UBA6176. The sequence continues at coordinate 1,278 of CAIRNV010000491.1, forward strand.
GAACGGGTCGGGTGCGATGTCCATGGACGTGGGGAGGGGGATTCGATGGGGGCGGTCGTGCTTGCTGGATCCTGATCCGCAGGAGGCCTGTCCTTCGCTCGTGATCCCGCCATGGCGGGACGTCTCGCTCACTCCTCGGATTGGCTAAGGCTTGGAGTCGAGGGAGGGACGGATGAAGTCGAAGGCGGGGTCGGTCTTCATTTGCTCGCGGAGGTTGGGAGCCTTGGGGTTGGTGGCGCGTTGGGCGTCGTTGAGCTTGAAGGCCTTTGCGAGCGAGCCGGCGGCCGTGCTGGACTTGCCCTGGATGGCCTGGACGGAGGCGAGTCGGTACCACGACTCGGCGGAGTCCGGCGACAAGCGCGCGTAGCGATCCAAGGCGGCCTCGAGCTTGTCGGGGCGTTGGAGCTGCTGGTAGGCCTGCGCGACGGACGCGACGGTCCGGGGGTCGGCGTCGGGCTTGGCGAGAAGCGCGTCGAGGATGGCGATGCCCTCGTTGGAGCGGCCGGCGTTGAAGTAGGAGCTGGCGAGGTTGAAGGCGGTCTCGAGGTTCGTGACGACGGAGTCCATCTGCGAGCGAAGGGCGTCGGCGGAGGCCCCGATGGGCGGGGCTGCGGGCATCTTCCTATAGGGCTCGAGCTGGCCGAGGAGGTCGCGGATGCCGACGTTGTCGGGATCGATCTTGGAGCAGGTGGAGACGACCTCGTAGGCGTCGGGGTAGCGCTGGAGGGAGACGAGGAGGGAGGCGAAGTTATAGACCGTCTCGGGGCTGTAGGGGCAGAAGGCAAAGGCCTGCTTGAGGGCGAACTCGGCCTCCTTGAGGAGCTTGGCCTGGTAGTTGGTGTCGCGGGTTTCCTGGGCGCGCCATGTATAGACCGACTTGCCGATGGCGTTGCGGAGCTTGGAGAAGGCCTTCTGCGCGTTGTCGTCGCGGACGAAGCGGGCGTCGCCCTTGAAGCCGGAATAGTCACGGAGGCGATAGGTCCGAAGGGCGAAGTCGCACACCTGCTTCACGGGCGTGTCGTAGTCGATCCAGTTGCCGATGAAGCGCTGTGAGTACTGGGACCAGTACTCGTGGTCGCGGCGGATTTGCTCGTCCGAGAGCTGGGCGACGGGCTCGCGCTCGATCTTGAGGATGATGCCGTAGGGGACGAGGTGGGGGTACATCCAGTCGAGGGCGAAGCTTTCCTCGACGTAGAAGGAGTGGTCGGGGTTGGCGTCGAAGATGACCTTGGTCAGGAGCCCGTTGATGGACATGACGGCGGCCTGGCCGGACACGGAGACCTTGCCGTCGGGGAGCGTGGTGAGGACCTCGCCGGGCTTGAGCTGCCGGAGTTGGGCACGGCGTTGGGCGTCGATGCTGTACTCCTCGAAGCAACGGCGGAGGTCCTCGACGGTGGGGGTGATGATCTCGCGGTCGGGATAGACGCCGCCTTGGCTGGTGGCGATCAGGCCTGGGTAGGCTTCCTCAAGGAGCAGGCGGTTGAGGCGGATGCGGGTGTGGCCAGCAGGCTTCTGCGCCACGAAGCGGGCGACATGGGGCGTCAGCCGGACGTGGGCGACGCGGTTGCCGTCGGAGAGGGCGGGCCCTTCGATGACTTGGTTGAGGGCGTTCGCGAGGGCCCGGGCGTCGGCGGAAAGGGCGGTGCCCAGTTGGGCCTTCAGGTGCGCGGAGAGGGGGTCGGCCGCCGCGGAGACCTTGGACTGGAAGGCGTTGGGATCCTTGAAGTCCTCCGGCGTGAAGTAGGACGAGCCGGCGCGGCGTTCCTTCTCGATGGAGTCACCCAGGCGGGTCATCCATCGGTCCACGGGCGCCATCAGGCTGGCCAGCATGTTCGTCTGGCTTCGCGAGCGGGACCACTCGTCGTTCAGGAGCGCCTCGAAGAACGCAGGATCCTTCTGGGCGCTGCGGTTGTAGTGGGCGCGGATGTATTCCAGGTAGGTGTCGTCGGCGAGCGCGTTCTGCGTGATCAGGTACACGTCGCGCCGGTCAAACTTGGGGTTCCTTCGGTGCTGCGGCGGGATGAAGCTCTCGCAGAAGATCATGTAGGTGGGGCAGAAGCGCCCGGGGTCCGTGCCGCCGAACAGGACCGTGTGCGGGTCCATGGACGGGTAGAGGGGCTTGCCGTCCTTGTCCTTGGGCGCGGGCGCGGCGGACGTGTCCATGCCAGGCTCGAACATGTCATGGCCGAACCAGAAGCCGAAGTAGTGGTCGCGTTGCTCGTTGTCCGCCCAATGATCGAGGATGGGATCGACGGGGATGACGAGGGCGGCGGCGAGGAGGGGGACGATGCGACGGGCCTTTTGGACGGTGCCCGGCGGGGTTGAGGACTGCGCCAGCCCGGGCTCGGGTTCCTTCCAGACCAGGACGCAGGCGAGGAGGATGGCGGCGATGGAGAGGCTGATGCCGGCGGCGATCTTGGGGATGGGGAAGACGTTGTTGTCGGGGTCCAGGACCTCGGAGAGCTGGTAAAGGTTGAGGGCCACGGCGACGGCGAGGCCGATGCCAATGAAGGTGCGGTGCTCGCGATAGACGGAGTCGGTTTGGAGCAACCCGGCGAGGAGGGCGAGGCCGTAGCCGACGCCGAGGGCGATGAAGACGTGGGAGGAGGTGTAGAAGACCTTCACCAGATCGCGCGACTGCTTGTCGGTGCCGGCGTTGAGCAGGTACATGAGCAGGAAGGCGAGGCAGAAGTAGGAAACGAGGAGCCCGACGAGCCATCCGCGCTCCCGTTGCCGCATCTTGCTCAGGAACGCGAACGGCAGCATGGCGAGGAGGGTGTTGGCCCAGTTGAACTCCTCCTTCACGCCTTGGAAGTACGTGATGAGCTGGGCGAGGTTGAGGCCGGGCGTGGTCTTCTCGTACTGGCCACGGGTGAGGGCGTGGACAAACCCCTTGGGGGTGCGCGGGTAGCCCCAGTTCAGGGGCGGGTTCGTGCTGGAGGCCAAGGGCATGTAAAAGTACAGGAGCGCCCCGGCCGCGAAGCTCAGCGACGCCAGGCCCACGATATGAAGGCGGTTGCCCAGCCCGCCGGTCGCCACGGCCGTGACGCCACATCCGATGGCGGACAGGATCCCCACGGAGTTGAAGATGAAGAGCAGCGATGGGTTCTCCACGAACGTCGAGATCCTGCCCATGCCGTGAAGCACCAGGCCGAGGATCCAGATCAGCGCGTTGACGAGCAGGAAGTCCCGCCCGACACGCCGGTCGGCCATGAGCACGATGACCTCAAGGCCCATGGCCCCGACGATCAAGGTTTGGTGGTTGCAGAGGCACACCCCGAACAGGAAGCACGCGATGTACAGGTGCCGCCGCTGGTGCGGCGCCCACGTGTACCGCATCAGGAACAGCAGCACGGCCATCAAGGACCAGACCGCGATGGTATAGACCTCGACGATCACCGCCTGGCTCCAGATATAGCCGTTGAATCCCAGGAGCATCCCGGCCACGTAGCCCGCGACGAGCGACACGCGGTGGTCCCAATCCTTGTCGCGGTCCTTGAACAGGTCGATCGCGTCGAGCATCAGCGCAGCCCCGCGCGAGGCCAGCAGGGCGACCAGGCCGGCCGACATGGCGGCGGCGAATGCCGACGACACGGCGACGCGCCATGCGATGTTCGAGAAGGGCAGCAGCTTGGTGAAGAGCCACGTGTAGATCGTCCACACCGGGTAGCCCGGCGGGTGCGGGACCCCCGCGTACATGGACGCGACGGCAAGCTCGCCCGAGTCCTCCAGCGTCAGGTCGGGCGCGATCGTCAGCATGTAGCCCGCCATGACGACGAACGACACGAGCACGAAGGCCATCCAATCCACCGCACGGAAGAGCCTCCCGCCGGGGATCGTGATCGGTGCGTCGGAAGCCGGGCCTCCCGAAACGGGGGTCATCTTGGGGGCGGCGGCCGCGCTGCGCGGGGCGACGCCGGAAGTGCTTGTAGCCATGGAAAAAACCACCACTCACCCCGGGAATCCGGGGTAAAACGCGTCCCTTCATGGAATGGGAGACGCCCTGCCTTTGCAAACTTGAAAAGGGCTCGCGCCCCGCTCATCCCGAAGTCGCTGGGAGCGCGGCCTTTCCCGGCCGTCCGTCAGTCCTCGGTGATGGCCGCCAGGCGCGTCGCCAGCGCGAGCCGCAGGGCCTCGCGCTCCTCCGCCCCGGCCGACCGTGGCACGTGCAAGGGTTGCCCCAGCCGGAGGTCGCAACGCGAGAACGGCAGGGGAACCTGAAAGGCATCCCAACTCCGCAGGGAAACCTTCCAGCCCAGCGTCCATGTGACCGGTACGATGGGCAGGCCCGTGAACTGGGCCGCAAGGATGGCCCCCTCCTGTACGTGGTAGCGCGGTCCACGCGGTCCATCCGGCGTCAGCGCCAGGTCCCGTCCTGACTCCGCCGCCGTCATGAACTCCCTCAGGGCCTGCGCCCCCCGGCGGCTGCTGGAGCCCCGCACGGGCAGGACGTCGAACAAGCCCAGCGCGTGGGCCAACACGCCGCCGTCGCGAGAGGCGCTCACCAAGGCGGCCATGCGACGCCCCGGTTGCCGTTGGATGGCCCGACGGTACGCCGGGATGCACAAGGCGAGGCGATTGTGCCAGATGGCGAAGATGACGCGTCCCTTCTGGATGGCGGCCTCGGCCTCCGGATGCGCCTCGCGTCGCCATCGCAGGGTCACGTCGAGCGTCCCCACGGCGAGCTGGATGAGGCGGGCGGCGAGCCTTCCGTGCCAGCGCGGCTGCTCGGGAACGACGATCCCGCCGTTCCGGGGACGTCGGGGACTGGAGGCAGGCTCGGCCATCACGACGGGCGCTTGAGGCAGGCGCGCACCAACTGCTCCACGGACGCGTCCGGGCCAAGGATCGCGGCGGCGGCCCGGACGGACTCGTGGGCCTCGACCGGCTTGACTCCCAGGGCGGCCAGCGCGGCCGACGCGTCGGCAAGCCGGGCGTCCGTGCCCGTCGCCGGTGCCCGTGCCTGGCCCGGCGCGGGGGCCGGCAGCAGGGATGCGTCCCCCAGCTTGTCCTTCAATTCCACGACGATTCTCTCGGCGGTCTTGCGTCCCACGCCCGAGACGGAGGAGAGCGCCTTGACGTCCTGGGCGAGGACGGCGGAACGGAAGGAGTGAACGGGAAGCCCCGAGAGGATCGCGAGGGCGATCTTGGGGCCGATGCCGGAAACGGTGTGGACGAGGAGCCGGAAAAGGTCCCGCTCGGCGGACGTCAGGAACCCGTAGAGCGTGTGGGCGTCCTCTCGGACGGCGAGGTGGGTCAGGAGGAGGATGTCGTCTCCGGGCTTGGGCAGGCGATCGAACGTGGACAAGGGCACGAGCACCTCGTAGCCCACGCCCTGTACTTCCAGGACGACGAAGGTGGGAAGCGCCTCGACGAGGCGGCCGCGGAGGTGGGTGATCACGGCGTGAGCGGGAGCTTGGACTTGCGAACGAGTCGGACCTCGGAGATGGCCATGCCCTTGTCCACGGCCTTGCACATGTCGTAGAGGGTCAGCGCGGCCACCGAGACCGCGCAGAGGGCCTCCATCTCGACGCCCGTCCCGGCCGTCACGCGGGCGGTCGCCGTGATCTCAATCCGGTCGCGCGACGCGGGAATGGACAGGTCCACGTCGCAATGGGTCAACGGCAGCGGATGGCACATGGGGATCAGGTCCGACGTCCTCTTGGCCGCGAGGATGCCGGCGATCCGGGCGGTGGCCAGGACGTTGCCCTTGGCAAGGGCATTGGACTCCACGAGGTCGAGAGTGGCCGGGGCCATGACGATGTGGCCCGCCGCGACGGCCTCGCGCACCATCGGGGGCTTGCCGGACACATCCACCATGCGGGCCTCGCCGCGGGCATCGACATGGGAAAGGGCGGGCATGGCGGCGATGGAGGGGGCCTCGGGGACGACTTCCGGGACGCGGTCAGGACGAGGCGGCGGAGGGCATGCGCAGGAAGTTGCGCAGCAGATCGTGGCCGTGCTCGGAAAGGATGCTCTCGGGATGGAACTGCACGCCGTGGACGGGGAGGTCCTTGTGACGGAGGCCCATGACCTCGTCCTCGGCGGTCCATGCGCTGACCTCCAGGCAATCGGGGATCGTGTCGCGCTTGGCCACGAGGGAATGATAACGGGTGGCGTTGAACGGGGACGGAAGGCCCTCGAAGACCCCGCGACCGTCGTGGTGGATGGGGGAAACCTTGCCGTGCATCATGCGCCAGTTGACCACGACCTGCGCCCCGAAGAGCGCCGCGATGCACTGGTGACCCAGGCAGACGCCCAGGACGGGGATTCCCTTCCTGGCAAACGGCAGGATGAGCTCGTTCGACAACCCGGCCTCGCGCGGGGAGCACGGGCCGGGCGAGATGAGGACCCGCTCCGGACGGAGGTCGAGGGCCTGTTGCACCGTGACTTGGTCGTTGCGGTGCACCTGCATCTCCACCCCCATCTCGCCCAGGTACTGGACGAGGTTGAAGGTGAACGAGTCGTAGTTGTCGATGACCAGGAGCATCGGGCCTCAGGCCTCGCGCTTGCGCGAGTGCACGTGGGTGGCGTGCCCGAAGAAGACCTCGGCTGCCTCCATGACCGTCTCGGACAACGTCGGATGGGGATGGACGATGGCGGCGAGATCCTCGGCGGTCGCGCCCATCTCGATCGCCACGGCGCCCTCGCCGATGAGCTCGCCGGCCCCGTGGCCGACGATGCCCACGCCGAGGATGCGGTGGGTCTCGGGCTCGAGGATGAGCTTGGTGAGGCCGTCGGTGCGGTCATAGGTCAGGGCACGGCCGGAGGCGCCCCAGGGGAACTTGGCGACCTCGACGGCCGTCCCCTTTTGCTTGGCCTCCTGCTCGGTGAGCCCCACCCACGCCACCTCGGGATCCGTGAAGACCACGGCGGGGATGACGTAGTCCTTGTTCGCCGCCTTGCCCTCGCCGGCGATGTTCTCGATGGCGATGCGAGCCTCCTTGGAGGCCTTGTGGGCGAGGAGGATGCCCCCGGCGATGTCGCCGATGGCGAACAGGTTGGGGTCGGTCGTCTGCATCCGCTCGTCCACCTTGAGGAAGCCCTTCTCGTCCAACTGGGCCTTGGTGTTCTCAAGCCCCAGGTCCTGGCCGTTCGGGACGCGGCCCACGGAGACGAGGACGCGGTCGTAGAGTTCCTCGAAGGTCTTGCCCTCGTGCTCGGAGACCACCTTCACCTGCTTCCCGGCGGAGGTCATCTTGAGGACCTTGCCCTTCAATCGCATCTCGGCGAACGCCTTCTTGGCCCGCGCCGCGACGGGCCGCACGAGGTCGGGGTCGGCCCCGGCGAGGATGGCGTCGAGGGCCTCGATGAGGGTGACGGAGGACCCGAGGTTGGCATAGACGGTGCCGAGCTCCATCCCGATGTAGCCGCCGCCAACGACGAGGAGCTTGGCGGGGATGTCCGCCACCTCGAGCGCCTCCGTCGAGGTCATGACCCTCGGGTTGCCGAGGTCAAAGGCCTTGGGGAGGGCAGGGCGGGAGCCGACGGCGACGACGGCCTTGTCGAATCGGTAGTACTGCTGGCCGGACGCGGTCTCGACGCGAAGGGTGGAGGAGTCCTCGAAGTAGCCCTTGCCGTGCACCACGGTCACGCCGCGCATGCGGGCAAGCCCGGCGATGCCCTGGCCGAGCTTGGCCAGGATGGATTCCTTCCACGCGCGCAGCTTGTCCACGTCCACGCGGGGCTCGCCGAGGAAGATGCCGCGATGGGCGGATTCCTTGGCGGCCTCGATGACGTGGGACGCGTTGAGCAGCGCCTTGGAGGGGATGCAACCCCGGTTCATGCACACGCCGCCGAGGCGCGGGTCGCGCTCGACGAGGACGACCTTCTTGCCGAGGTCGGCGGCGTAGAACGCGGCGGCGTAGCCCCCGGGTCCTGCGCCCACGACGACGATGTCAGTCTGGATGGGTTCCATGGCTTGGGATGGCTGGGTCAGAGCTGGACGTCGGCCTCGGGGAATTCCTGGAGCGCCTTCACGAGGTCCACGGTGAAGCGAGCCGCACTGCCGCCGTCGATGATGCGATGGTCGTAGCTGATGGTAATGGGCATCATGGGCCTGGCCTCGATGCCCTTGGCCGTCACGACGGCCTTCTGGGCGGTCTTGCCGATGCCCAGGATGGCCGACTCCGGCTTGTTGATGATCGGGGTGAAATGCCCCCCGCCGATGGCCCCTTGGTTGGAGATGGTGAACGTCCCCCCCTTCATGTCGTCGGCCCCCAGCTTGCGCTCGCGGGCCTTCTCGGCGATCGCGGACAATTCCCGGGCGATCTCGACGAGCGACTTCTTGTCGGCGTCGCGCAGGACCGGGACCAGCAGCCCGGCATCCGTGTCCACGGCGATCCCAATATGGTAGTACTGCTTGAGCACGAGGGTCTCCGCGACCTCATTGAGGGAGCTGTTGAAGCGGGGGTGCTTCTTGAGGGCCGCGACCAACGCCTTGATGATGAACGGCGTCGGCGTGAGCTTCGCCCCGGCCTTCTCGTAGGCGGCCTTGTGCGCGGCGCGCAACGACTCGATGCGCGACATGTCGGCCTCGTCGAACTGGGTGACGTGGGGAAGCGACACCTTGTTCTCGACCATGCGCGACGCGATGACCTTGCGGAGCTGGCTGAGCGGCTCGCTCGTCACGGGCCCAAACTGCGCGAAGTCCACATTGACGGGCTCGAAGACGAGGCCCTTGGGTTCCTCGGCGTACCGGCCGGCGCGGGCCACGCGCTTCTCCAGGCGCGCGACGTATCGACCAAGGTCCTCGATGGAAACACGGCCGCCCGGGCCGGAGCCGCGGACCCGCGACAGCCTGATCCCCAGGTCCCGGGCCACCTTGCGCACGTACGGCGAAGCGGCCGGCACGGGGCCGTCGTCGGTCCCGTCCTCGGCGGGCAGGTCGTCGTCGAGATCTTCGTCGGCCAGCGCGGGCGCGGCCTTGCGCGCGGTGCTCGGCTTGCTGGCGGGCGTGGGAGCCGACGCGGCCGGTGTGGCGGCGGCGCCGACGAGGGTGAGGATGGTGGTCCCGGGCCCGATCTTTTGGCCCTCCTTCACCTTGATCTCGCCGACGGTGCCGGCGGCGGGCGATGGGACGGGTGCGACGGCCTTTTCGCTCTCAAGCTCAAGGACCGTCTGCCCGACCGATACGACGTCGCCGGGCCTGACGAGGATGCTAACGACGGCGCCTTCGCCGCCCTCGCCGATTTTGGGGAGTTTTACGTCCATAGAAAAAGACGCGCGAATCTGCGGCCGACGCGATTTTCGGGAAAGGGTTTTCTCAGGAAGGATGACGATCCATCAAGCCGGCCCCGGGCCGTCCCGACACGGCCTATGAACATGCGGGCGTGAAAGGGATCTCTCGCCGCGCGGGTCAGGTCATGATGGGCCTGTCAGGATTGTGGGCCGCGGCCTTTTTCGCGTCCCACGTCGTTCCCTTCTCCTCACGGACCCCTGCGGATCTGCTCGTCGCTCTCGCTTCGTGGGGCGCGAAAACCCCTCGCGGCGAAACACCACCCATTTTTGTGCCACGGCACTAGATGCCGCCGAACCGACGGTGTCGGCGGGCGTATTCCTCGAGCGCCTCGAAGAGGTGGGGCTTGCGGAAGTCGGGCCAGAGAACCTGCGTGACGACGAGCTCGGCGTAGCTGACCTGCCAGAGCAGGAAGTTGCTGAGCCGCATCTCGCCGCTCGTGCGGATGAGGAGGTCGGGGTCCGGGAAGTGCCGCGTGTAGAGGCTTTCGGACACGACGCGCTCGTTGATCTCGGCGGGGTCCAGCGAGCCATCCTTTGCGCGCGCGGCGAGGGCGCGGGCGGCCTCGACGATCTCGGTGCGTGCGCCGTAGCTCAGGGCGAGCACGAGGGTGAGGCCGTTGTTGCGGGCGAGGGCGGCCTGGGTCTTGGCGAGCTGTTGCTGGACGGCCTCGGGCAGGCGCCAGATCTGGCCGATGGCCTCGAGGCGCACGTTGTTGCGGTTGAGCTCGCCGACCTCGTTCTTGAGGAACCGGGCGAGGTACTTCATCAGCGTGTCCACCTCGTCCTTGGGGCGGTTCCAGTTCTCGACGGAGAAGGCGTAGAGCGTGAGGTACTTGATGCCGGCCTCGCCGCATGCCCGGACCATGGCGCGCACGGACTCGACGCCGTTGCGATGCCCCTCGACGCGGGGTAATCCCCGCTGCTTCGCCCAGCGGCCGTTGCCATCCATGATGATGGCGACGTGCTGGGGAAGGTTGGCGAGCGCCTGCGGGCTCAGGCGCGGCTCGGCGCTCATGGCTAGAGGAACATCGTCTGCTCCCGGGCCGGCCCGACCGACACGATGGACAGGCGCGCCCCGGTCATCTGCGCAATGCTCAGCAAGTAATGCCGGCAAGGGACCGGGAGATCCTCCCAACGACGGATGCCGTCGGTCGGGGTATCCCAGCCCGGAAACTCCTCGAACACGGGCTCGCATCGGGCGAGCACCTCGGCATCCGACGGGATGTGACGCAGGACCTGGCCGTCCACCCGGTAGGCGGTGCAAACGAGGATCGTCTTGAGCGAGTCCAGGCCATCGACGTTGGTGACGGCGAGCTCGTCGATGCCGTTGACCATGGCCGCGTGGCGGGTCGCGACGGCGTCGAACCACCCGCATCGGCGCATGCGCCCGGTGGTGGCGCCAAACTCGCGTCCCATGCCGTGCAGGAGGTCGCTGATCTCGGCGTTCTCCGAGGGGAGGGGCCCCTCGCCAACCCGGGTCGTGTAGGCCTTCATGACGCCCATGACGCGGTCCATGCGGTTCGGCGGGACGCCGGATCCGGTGGACGCGCCACCCGACGTCGTGTTGGAGGACGTGACGTACGGGTACGTGCCGTGGTCGATGTCCAGGAACGTCCCCTGGGCCCCCTCGAACAAGATGTTGGCCCCGCGCCGCGTCGCCTCGTGAAGCATGACGACGGTGTTGGCGACGAACGGCCGTAGCCGGTCCGCGCAGCGCGTGTAGTCGGCCAGGACGGAGTCGTGGTCGATGGGCTGGGCGCCCAACGCCCGCAGGATCTCGTTGTTCTCCTCCAGGCGCTCGCGGAACCGCGCGGGGAAACGCGCGGCGTTGACCAGGTCGATCACGCGGAGGCCGACCCGCGCGGCCTTGTCGCCGTAGGTGGGGCCGATGCCGCGCTTGGTGGTGCCGATCTTGCGGTTGCCCTTGCGCACCTCGCGTTGGCCGTCGAGCTCGCGATGCCACGGGAACACGACGTGGGCGGTCTCCGAGATGACGAGGTTCTGGGGCGTGACATGCACGCCCAGCTTGGCCAGGCCATCGATCTCGTTGACCAGGCCCACGGGATCGAGCACGACCCCGTTGCCGATCACGCAGACCTTGCCCGACCGCAGGATGCCGGAGGGTATGAGGTGCAAGACGTACTTGCTGGGCCCCACGAAGACCGTGTGGCCCGCATTGTTGCCGCCCTGCGTGCGGACCACGATGTCGGCCTGCTCCGTCAGGACGTCGATGATCTTCCCCTTGCCCTCGTCGCCCCACTGGGCTCCGACCAGTATTACATTAGCCATCTCTGAGAGAGTTCTGCCCGTTGTATCAAGGGGCATGAACGAAGGGCGGAAGGTATCGGCGGGCGCCCGTTGCTTCCAAGGACCAAGTTGGCGTCATCGCGATTCGCGATTCGCCAGCGCCATGCGCCGGAACCCTGCCACTTCAAACGATGCGTCGTCCGTACGTCCTCCCGCCCCGCGGTCAGGCGCGTCACTCGCCTGGCGGGCGGGCCATCAACAAGAGGTCGGCGGGCTCGACATGGAAGTCCGCCCCCTGGCCGGCCTCGGGCGCGGATCGTGGGTTCGGCACGTAACGGCGCACCGCAATCCCCGGGGCCTCGATGACGTGTTCCTCGGCCTCGCCCAGGTAATTCACGCGGGCCAGCACGCCTCGGAAGCTGTTGGTAGCGGCCCGACCGGCTTGGACGGCCTCCGGCCGAAACCCAACCCACGCACGCGAACCCGTCGCCAGGCCCTCGCGGGCGCCCGTCATGTCGCCGAGCGCGGTCCGGACCATGGCCCATCCGTCGTCCACGGACACGACGTCCCCCTCAAGCCAGTTGCAGTCGCCGATGAAGTCGGCCACGAAGCGGGAGCGCGGTCGGCGGTACACCTCGCGGGGGTGCCCGACCTGCTCGACGACGCCATCGCGCAGCACGGCCATGCGATCGGCCAGCGCCAGGGACTCCTTCTGGTCGTGGGTGACGTAAACGGTGGTGATGCGAAACGCGGCGTGGAGGCGCCGGATTTCCTCGCGCATCTCAAGCCGCAGGCGGGCGTCGAGGTTGGACAGGGGCTCGTCCAGCAGGAGCACGTCGGGGCGCACCACCAAGGCCCTCGCGAGTGCGACGCGTTGCTGCTGCCCGCCGGACAACTGGTTGGGGCTGCGTTGAGCCAAGGCCTCCATCCGGACCATGGCCAACGCCTCGTGCACGCGATCACGCTTCTCCCGGGCTGGAACCCGTCGGACGTCGAGCCCGTAGGCCACGTTCTCCTCCACCGACAGGTGCGGCCACAGCGCGTAGTTCTGGAACACCATGCCGATGTTTCGCCCATGGGGCGGCACGGGGTCCACGCGTCGTCCGCCCATCCAGATCTCCCCGGAGTCCGGCGCGTGAAAGCCGGCCAGCAATCGCAGCAACGTCGTCTTGCCGCAGCCCGAGGGCCCCAGCAGGAAGAACAGCTCCCCGTCCGCCACGTCGAGCGACATCCCCCGCAGGACGGGCGTCGCGCCGAAGGACTTGCTCACATTTCGGATCGATACGGTCATGTCGTTGGCCTCCCCCATCTACCTGCCCGCCTTGTTGCCCGGCATGCGCGAAAGCCTCCGGTACCGGTCGCGGGCCTCCTGTTGCCATCGCGTCTTGAGCCGGTTGCGCTCCGTCGGCGACGTCCACGGGCCCTTGGCCAGCGCCAGGGCCTCGTCCTCGCGCAACGGCACCCGCCCCAGCTCCCGCACGGCCTCCTCGGGCAGGCCCAGCTCCACGATGCGCCGCCATGCCCGGACCAGGTCCTCGTGCACGTCCACGTACATCGCCCCGAACATCGACCGCACGATCTCCCTCCGCCCGTTGGCCAGCCGGGCGTCGTAGCGGAAGCCCGCCCGGATCTCGAACGGCCGCACCCGGATCGGGGACTCCGCCGCGAATCGTTCGTACAGGCCGGGGCGCACCGGCAGTCGCAACAGCGTGTCGCGCCTCGGCCCAAGCGGATGCCCGGCAGGCAACATCCAAAGGCGCTGCCCCTCCTCGCCCAGGACGAAGTCCATGAAACGGGCCGCCACCTCCGGGTGAGGCGAGCCCCGCAACACCGCGATCCCGTCGGGGCTGACCGACACGAAGTCCTCCGGCAGCACGAACGCCATGTTGGTGCCGCCCGCCGCCGCCATTTGTACAAACGCGTAGTAATCAATGCAGAACGCGCACGAAACCTGGCCCAGCATCGCCTCCTTCGCCGTCGTGGAACTCAGGCGGTCAAACTGCCGGACGTTGCCGGCCACCCGTGCCAGGAGGCCCCATCCACGTTCCCAGCCGAACGCCTGCAAGTAGGCCTCGTACATGTTGTTCATCGTGCCGCTCAGGCGCGGGTCCCCGGCGCCCACCCACCCCAGCAGTCGCGGGTCCGCCAGGTCCTCCCAACGTCGCGGCGCCGGCAGCCCGGCCCATGCCTCCACCCGGGTGTTGCGAAGAATGCCAAAGCTCGAGAGGCACGCCCCATGCCAGCGGCCGCCCGCGTCATGGATCTCCAGGCCATTCACCTCGCGCCCCAGCCCGTCACCCACCTCCCTCGGCGGCACGTGCCGTTCCAACCAGCCCTTCTCCGCCAACGCCAGGAATGGCTCGGGCCCGCCCCCAAAAAACACGTCGATCCCGATCCCGCCCGGCTTGGACGCAAACTCGGACATGACGAACCGCTGGGCCTCGCCGGAGCCCCCCACGTCGCGCCACTCCATCCGGACGCCGTCCCCGAATCGTCCGCGATGCCACGCGTCGAATGCCGTCGCGAACTCCCGCCGGATCTCCTCCGGGTGGGGCGTGATGATGACCAGGGTCAAGCCGGGCCCCGGGTCGGCCGCCGCGGCGCGCACGAGGGCCAGGACCCACGTCGCGATCAGCCAAGCGAGCCCCCCCAGCCCCTCCTTGCCTCGCATGATCGGTCGTCCCGCGCCTCGCACGGTGACGACGCTACGGGCCGGGCGTGCCCCGGCTCAATGGCAATCCCCGGGCGACGGCGTCCGCGTGCTTCTTCGTTTCCTGAAGCATGGCAATGGCACACGATGCGCCGCGTGAAGCGTTCCTTGCGTTGGGTTGGGCGTGGCATGTTCGTGGCCTTGGCGATGGCCACCGGATGGATGCCGTGGGGGCTGCCGCAAGCCCGCGGGGCAGGGCCCGTGACCTTGGCCGAATTCGAGGCCGCCTTCGACTCGTTGGCCCGGCAAAAGGGCAAGACCAACGAGCCGGGGCGCCTCCGGGCGCTGTTCGACCTCCAATGGCGCCAGGCCATGAGCGACTCGCCCGAGTCCGCGACCTACAACGGCTACCCCGAGTTCAACGACCGCTGGCAGGATCTCTCCCCCGAGGCCATCCGGCGGCAACGCGTGGGGCTGGCGCGAACCAGGTCGGTCCTGGATGGGATCGACGTGGCGGCGCTCGACGAGGACTCGCGCGGGTATCGGGACTTGTTCGACGCCTACCTGCGGCTCGACGAGGAGGGCGCGCGGTTTCCATCCGAGTACTTGCTGCTCAACCAGCTCCAGGGGCCCCAGCAGGAGATTGCCCAGACGCTGGGGCTGATGCAGGCGACGACCGGGCGCGGCGTCGAGGACGTGCTGGCAAGGCTAGGGCGGGTCCCGAGGTTGTTGTCGCAAGCCACGAACCTGCTGCGCGAGGGGGCGGCCAAGGGCATCACGCCGGCCCAGGTCACCCTTCGCAACGTCCCCGAGCAAGTGCTGGCCCTGATGCCCGACGACGCCAGCAAGAGCCCGTTGCTCAACCCGCTGTCGTCCCTCCCGTCCGCCGCGACCGATGCCGAGCGAGCCCAATGGCGGTCACGGGCCCTCTCGACGCTCACCAACGAGGTGTATCCGGCCCTGAGGGACTTCCACCGCTTCCTGACGAACCACTACCTCCCCGCCGCCCGCACCCAGCTTGCCTGCGTGGACCTTCCCGACGGCCGGGCGTGGTACGAGCATCGGGTCCGGCGCATCACCACCACGGACCTGACCCCCGAGCGCATCCATGAGATCGGGCTGGCGGAGGTCGCGCGCATCCGGGGCGAGATGGAGGCGCTGAGGGTGCAAGTGGGGTTCAAGGGGAGCCTGGGGGAATTCTTCACGCATCTGCGGTCCGACCCGGCGTTCTTCCATGAGACCGGCACGGCCCTGCTGGCGGGCTACCGCGACATCTCCAAGCGCGTGGATGGCGGGCTTCCGCGCTTGTTTGGGAAGTTGCCGCGCCTTCCGTACGGCGTGCAGCCCATCCCCTCGTATTCCGAGCGTTCCCAGACGACCGCGTACTACCAACCCGGGTCGTTGACGGCGGGGCGGCCGGGCAACTTCCACGCCAACACCTACAACCTTCGCATGCGGCCCAAGTGGGAGATGGAGGCCCTGACGCTTCACGAGGCCGTGCCGGGGCATCACTTGCAGATCGCGCTGGCCCAGGAGGTCGAGGGGGCGCCGGAGTTCCAACGGCACGCGGAGACCACGGCCTTCGTGGAGGGCTGGGCACTGTATGCCGAGAGCCTCGGGCCGGACCTCGGCATGTACCAGGACCCCTACAGCCGCTTCGGGCAGCTCACGTACGAGATGTGGCGGGCCATCCGCCTGGTGCTCGACACCGGCATCCACGCGAAGGGTTGGTCGCGCGACCAGGCCATCCGCTACTTCCTCGCGAACGCCGGCAAGACCGAGCATGACGTCGTGGTGGAGGTGGATCGCTACATCGTCTGGCCGGGCCAGGCCCTCGCGTACAAGGTGGGCCAGCTCAAGATCCGCGAGCTGCGAACCCGCGCGGAGCAACGTCTCGGCGCGCGGTTCGACCTGCGCCGGTTCCACGACGCGCTGCTCGCCCGCGGCGCCTTGCCGCTCACCATCCTGGAGCGGCGGATGAACGCCTGGATCGCGGCGGAGGAACGGTGACGGCCCGCTTGCCCCGCTTGCGTCACGGCGACGAGGCGCCGTGGCCGGGCCGTCAATCCAGTCGTGCCGGACAGCCACCGACGACACGGACAAGGACCCCGCCGGTCGGTCCCGTCCATGGCGCACGCGCAACGATCCCACGACACCGAGGAATCCATGGGATCCATGCTTTCCGTGCTTCGTGGCGTTTCGTGGTCCTCGCCCCGTCTGCCGGCCGCGCGCCGTCGCGCGGCGGGAAGGATGCCGCATGCCCGTTCGCCGGGTGAGGCCACCGCATAGACAAGCCCGGCCAGCCCATCCAAACCGAAGGCTTTCAAATTCATGAGGCGAAGTCGCCCGCCGAGACGCAGAGACGCGGAGGTTGGAGACGTTGCTGTCTGATATCCCCGCGTCTCAGCGGGAGATTCTTCTCCAACCCATTAGCATGGCTGGCGGCGGCGCGACCTCACGCGTCGGGAACAACGCCGTTTCCTTCAAGACGCGGAGTCGCCCGCAGAGGGGCCGGATCGGTGCAAAGAAGATGGCCCGAAGGCACCCATCACCCGTGCATTTCAAACCGGCAGAGCCATCGCATTCCGGATCGATGCTGGCCATCCATGCCCGGCAAGCGGATGGAAGCCGCTTCCACGTTCACGCAGCGCCATCCTGCCGCTGGACGTGACCCAGCCAGGGCCGAGACGGCTCTCCCACGTTTCCGCCGGGTGAGGTCTCGGATGAATCCCACAGGGCCCCTTTGCCTTGATGGGACGGCCATTTCCTAGTGTCGTGTCTCACAAATCGCTGGTGTTTGGTTGCTCCAAGAATGCCCCGGGGCAAGGCGTGAGGACGGAGCCTACCCGCAGCGGTCTGTGACGGACGAACCACGAAGCCCCGGGGCATTCTTGGAGCAACCCGAAG
>CAIRNV010000492.1 GCA_903880005.1 uncultured Verrucomicrobiota bacterium
AATCCCCGGCTCCATCCAGCGCATGGCGCCCGCGCAATGGCCGGCCCAACCATCGCCTCCCGCCTAAGCCGGAACGATTCAGTTGGGAGGGAAGTGATTGCGAAGCAGATGCTTGCGCAAATCCTTCGTCGTTCGCTCGTTTCGGGCCGCGAACGGGCCCGCGCCTCGCGCACTCCTCGGCTTGCGCAAGCATCTGCTTCGCAATCACTTCCCTCCCAACTGAATCGTTCCGGCTTAGGCGGGAGGCGATGGTTGGGCCGGCCATTGCGCGGGCGCCATGCGCTGGATGGAGCCGGGGATTCCTCGACAAGGCAAGCCGTGCCCTTTCAGGGCGTGTCGCAGGCGCATGATCACGAGCGCAGGACGACGGATCCTGCGGGATCGCTTCGGCCCGGGCGTGTGGTGGGCACGGGGCGCGACGAATGGCGGATTTGGCGCGCGGGATTCATTCGTGCCCGTGTACCCTTCCGACTCAACGCCGGGATGCGATGAGCGACTTGGCACGCCCCTAGCGTATGGGGGGTGGCGCGTGTCCAACCTCTGTTCCAGAGGCCCCCGCCCTTCCGACCTTCCGCAAGGCGAAGTTGCGTCGGGGACGGGTTCTAGCGGACCCGTGATCGTGGAAAGATTTGGCGTCGGTTGTCTCGTTCTGGGTCTTGCTGACCGTCCCACCCCGGCAGACCACGAGGTGGCCGGCGCCTTTCCTTCGCCTAGCCTGGTTCGCCGCTCGTGATGGAAGGAAATCGGGATGGAAGGAAATCATCGGACCACCCCCCGGCGCCCCATCGAATAGCGCCGGTGGTTGCCGGGACGGTTGGGAACCCGCCGGTAGCTTGACGCTGGCCCCGCGTCCACCCCACGATTGCCGGGTTGTCGGTGGCCCGGCGCGGCTCCGACCACGATTTATTGCCGTTTCTAGCGTTTTCAGCACATGACCACTCCCCACGATTTTCTCGGGACCTTGCAATCGTTCGACCTCGGCGGCGGTCGCCAGGGGCGATTTTACTCCATCCCCGTCTTGGGTCGGGCGTTGGGATTGCCGGTCCGTCGGCTTCCCGTTTCGATTCGCGTCGTCCTGGAGGCCGTCCTGCGTCACTGCGACGGCCTGAAGGTCCAGGAGTCGAGCGTGCGGGAGTTGGCGGCGTGGAAGCCGGTGGAGGTGCGGACGGCGGAGATCCCGTTTGTGGTCGCGCGCATCGTGCTCCAGGACTTCACGGGCGTTCCCTTGCTGGTGGACCTCGCGGCGATGCGCTCGGCGGTGCAACGACTGGGCAAGAACCCCAAGATCATCGAGCCGTTGGTGCCGGTGGACCTCGTCGTGGATCACTCGGTGCAGGTGGACTACGCGGGCACCGCGGAGGCCTTCGGACGCAACCTGGACCTTGAGTTTCATCGCAATCGCGAGCGCTACCAGCTCCTCAAGTGGGGCATGCAGGCGTTTGACACGTTCAAGGTCGTCCCGCCGGGCATCGGCATTGTTCATCAAGTCAACCTGGAGTACCTCGCCAAGGGCATCCTCAGCCAAGGTGACATCTACTACCCCGACACGTTGGTGGGGACGGACTCGCACACGACGATGATCAACGGGCTTGGGATCGTGGGGTGGGGCGTTGGCGGGATCGAGGCGGAGGCGGGCATGCTGGGCCAGCCGGTGTACTTCCTGACGCCCGACGTGGTCGGGGTGCATCTTACGGGGGCCTTGCGCGAGGGCGTGACGGCGACGGACCTCGCGTTGACCCTCACGCAGCTCCTTCGCAAGGCCAAGGTGGTGGGCAAGTTCGTCGAGTACTTCGGCCCGGGGGCGGCGGCGTTGCCTGCGGTGGACCGCGCGACCATCGCCAACATGGCCCCGGAGTACGGCGCGACGATGGGATTCTTCCCGGTCGATGGGGAGACGGTGAACTACCTGCGGGCCACGGGGCGGCCGGAGGAGCACTGCGTGGCCTACGAGAACTATTACAAGGCGCAGGAGATGTGGGGCATCCCGCAGGAGGGCGAGGTGGACTACTCGCAGGTCCTCAAGCTGGACCTTGCCACGGTGCAGCCGTCGGTCGCGGGCCCGAAGCGTCCCCAGGATCGCATCGAGCTCGGCAACATGAAGCGGGAGTTCTTCCACGCCTTCTCTCGGCCGGTCACCGAGAACGGGTTCGGCAAGGCGCGCGGGGAGTTCCTGGCCAAGGGTGCGGAGGCCGCGGTGGACGGCGGCTCGTCGCGTCTCGGGCATGGGTCGGTCCTGATTGCGGCGATCACGAGCTGCACCAACACCTCGAATCCCAGCGTGATGCTCGCGGCGGGCCTGCTTGCGAAGAAGGCCGTCGAAAAAGGCCTCCAACCCAACCCGGCCGTCAAGTCGTCGCTCGCCCCCGGATCCCGGGTCGTGTCGGACTACCTGTCCAAGACCGGGCTTCAGCCCTACCTGGACCAGCTCGGCTTCCAGGTGGTGGGTTATGGCTGCACCACGTGCATCGGCAACTCGGGTCCATTGTCGGCCCCGATCGAGGATGCGGTCGTGAAGAATGACCTGGTGGCCGCCTCCGTTCTTTCGGGCAATCGCAACTTCGAGGCGCGCGTGCACCAGTCGATCAAGGCGAACTTCCTGATGTCGCCCCCGTTGGTCGTCGCCTTCGCGTTGGCGGGCACGGTGGACATCGACATGACGTGCGAGCCGATCGGCGTCGGCAAGGACCGCACGCCCGTGTATCTGGCGGACATTTGGCCCACCCTCGCCGAGGTGCGTGACGCGATGCAGTCCGCGCTCAAGCCGGAGGTTTTCCGCCGCCTGTACACCGACTTCGCGGCGCAGAATCCCAAGTGGAACGAGATCCCCGCCACGCCGGGCCTTGTGTACGGCTGGGATGCATCCTCGACCTACATCCAGGAGCCGCCCTTCTTCGCGGGCTTCTCACTGCAAGCCGGCTCCATTGGCGAGATCCGCGGGGCGCGTGCCCTGGGCATCTTTGGCGACTCCGTGACGACCGACCACATCTCGCCGGCGGGTTCCATCAAGAAGACATCGCCGGCGGGTCGTTACCTCGTCGAGAACCAGGTGGCCTTGGAGGACTTCAACAGCTACGGCAGCCGTCGCGGCAACGACCGCGTCATGACCCGCGGCACGTTCGCCAACGTTCGCATCAAGAACCTGATGCTGGGCGGCGAGGAGGGTGGCAACACGTTGCTCCAGCCCGAGGGCACGAAGCTGGCCATCTATGACGCGGCGGAGGAATACCGGAAGCGCGGCACGCCCTTGGTGATCTTGGCGGGGCAAGAGTACGGCACGGGCTCCAGCCGTGACTGGGCCGCCAAGGGCACGGCGCTCCTCGGCGTCCGGGCCGTCGTGGCGCAGAGCTTCGAGCGGATCCATCGGTCGAACCTCGTCGGCATGGGCGTGTTGCCCTTGCAGTTCAAGGAGGGCACGACCGCCCAGTCGCTTGGGCTCGACGGCAGCGAGACGTACGACGTCGCGGGCTTGGACGCCTCGTTGAAGCCGCAACAGGACCTGACCTTGCGCGTGACCCGGAAGGACGGGTCCGTGCTCGACGTGCCCGTGCGGTGCCGCATCGATACCCCCATCGAGATCGAGTACTACCAGCACGGGGGCATCCTGCCGTTCGTGCTGCGCCAACTGGTTGCCAAGGCTTGATGTCCCGCCCTGGGGCGTTGCCCGTGAAGACCATCCTTCTGACCGGGGTCGCTCGCGGGCTGGGCCGGGCGTTGCTATCCGAGTTCGACGTGATGGGGCATCGCGTCATCGGATGCTCGCGCTCCGCCGATGCCGTCCGCTCGTTGCAACAAGCCTTTGGTCCGCCCCACTGCCTCTCGGCCGTGGATGTCGCGGACGACTCGCAGGTTCAGCGGTGGGCGCGCCGCATCCTGGCGGAGTTTGACGTGCCGGACCTCGTGCTCAACAACGCGGCCCTGATGAACCGGCCCGGCCCCCTGTGGTCCGTTGGAGCGGCCGAGTTTCGCCAGCTCATGGCGGTCAACGTCGATGGGATTGCCAACGTCGCGCGGCACTTCCTGCCGGCGATGGTTCGGCGAGGCGATGGCGTCTGGGTCAACTTTAGCTCCGGCTGGGGCCGCACGACGGATGGCGGCGTTGCCCCGTATTGCGCGTCGAAGTGGGCGGTGGAAGGGCTTTCCCAATCGATGTCGCAGGAGGTGCCGCCCGGACTGGCCGTGGTCGCGCTCAACCCGGGGATCATTGACACCGACATGTTGCGGCTGTGCTGGCCAGGCAACGCCGGATCGTTCGAGGGGCCGGAGGCATGGGCTCGCCGCGTGGCCCCGTGGCTGCTTCGCCTCGATGCGTCGAGCAATGGCCTCGCGCTGACCGCGCCCGGTTGCGCCGCATGAGCGCGTTGCCTCCCCACATTGCGGGGCCCGTGGTTGTGACGGGGTCCTCGGGTCGCATCGGACGCGCGGTGGTCCGGGCCTTGTCTGAGGCCGGCGTGGGCATGCGGTTGCTGGATCGTGTTCCATTCCCGGGGCGGCTCGACGCCATCGTGGCGGACCTGTGCGACGTGGCGGCCTTGGATCGCGCGATGGCGGGCGCCGGGGCATTGGTGCACCTGGCGGCGACGCCGGACGACGCGGACTTCGACCAGTCGCTCGTGCCCAACAACATCCTCGGGCTTGAGCGTGTTTTCTCGGCGGCGACGCGCGCGGGCATTCGTCGGTGGGTGCTGGCAAGCAGCATCCAGGTGAACATCCGCCAGTCCCGCGAAGGCCCGTGGCCGGTGCGGATTTCCGACTCCATCACGCCGTTGCGTTGGTATGCGGCGACGAAGGTCTTCCTGGAATCGGCGGGCTATTCCCATGCTCGGGACCATGGGCTTGAGGTCCTTTCGATCCGGCTGGGCTGGTGCCCGCGAGACATGACCCAGGTGCGGCAAATCGAGTCGGAGGCGATCGCGCAGGACACGTACCTGAGCCCGGGCGACGCGGGCTCGCTCGTGCTGGCGGCGGTCACCCGGCCGGTGCCGCGGGGGCATCACGTGATCTTCGGGACCAGTCGGCCCGTGCGGCGGTGGGTGTTCGACCCGGAGCCGGGGCGCGCATTGTTGGGGTGGGAACCCTTGGACGCGTGGCCGGTCGGGGCGGTAGGCTTTGGGACATGAGGGGCGTGGTTCAACGATTCTTGGCCATCACAGTTGTGTCGCTGGGCGTGCTGGCGGCGGACACCCAGCGCATCGACGCGGTCGTGGCCCTGTGGCGGGCGGGCAAGGTGGACGACGCGATGGAGTCGGCGGCGGCGGCCATCAAGGCGGAGCCTCGCAACGCGCGCCTGTTCAACCTGCGCGCACAGATGCGTTCCATGACGGGCCAGCACGCGTTGGCCGACGAGGACCTGTCGGCTGCGATCCAGTTGGAGCCGGACTCGGCCTCGTTGCACCAGACGCGCGCGCAGCTTCGATTTCGGCTGGGGCGCATCGAGGACTGCGTGAAGGACTTTGACCGGGCGAACGAGCTGGCGCCGAAGCTCGTGCCGCAAAACTGGCAACGCGGCATCGCCTTGTACTACGCGGGGCGGTTCAAGGATGGGCGCCTCCAGTTCGAGACCCACCAGACGTTCAACACGCAGGACGTCGAGAACGCCGCCTGGCATTTCCTTTGCACCGCGCGGGAACAGGGCATCGAGGCCGCCCGCAAGACCCTCATCCCCATCGAGCGCGACCCCCGCGTGCCGATGCGCGAGGTCCAGTCGCTCTTCGCGGGCAAGCTGGGCGAGGAAGACGTCCTCAAGGCCGCCGGGAAGGCGGATGACGCCGCCGCCCGGCGGGAGCAGGAGTTCTACGCGCACCTTTACCTTGGCCTCTACTTCGAGGCCACCCGCGACCTTGCCAAGCGGGACATCCACATCCGCAAGGCCGCCGAGCTTTCCGAGAAAGACAACTACATGGGAATCGTTGCACGCATCCACGCAGACCGAATCAAGGCCCCAGCGGCCTCCAAGCCATGACCCCCACCGAAGGCGGAGACAAGCCACCCTTCTGGAAGAGGGTTTACCGAAACGGCCCACCCCAACGCAGGCCCTATGGAGCCGACCCACGAGGGGGGCGGCCGTGGCAGGCCCGTCCTTGGCAGGGCCGCAATGGCCCGGGCATGGGGCAGGGGGATGCTGCGGGAACGCCGCCCGAGGGGGCGACCGGGGGATATGCGGGCGGGCCCCGCGACGAGCGCCCGCCCGGGGGCGGTCCACGCTTCGACAGGCCGGGGCGTCCCCCCTTCCGGCCGCGAGATGACCGCCCGTCGGGGATGCGCCCATGGCAGGGCGGCCCAGGCCGGCCTGGATTCCAGGGCGAAGGCGGGGGCCGACCCTTCGGGGCCGGGCGTCCTCCCTTCCAACGATCCTTCGATGACCGCCCCCAGGGACGTCCGCCCTTTCGTGGTGGCTACGGCGGCCCCGGTGGTCCCCGGGAAGGTGGATTCCGCCCGCGGGGGGCGTGGGGTCCGCGCCCGCCCTTTCAGCCGGGCGGCCAGGAAGGACGACCATGGGACGGACCTCGCCCCTCCTTCCGCCAACCCTACGACGACCGGGGCGGCGGCCCACGGCCCTTCCGTCGTCCCTTCGAGGATCGAGGCGGCGGTCGTCCGCCCTTCCGTCGCCCCTTCGAGGATCGGGGCGGCGATCGTCCGCCGTTCCGAGAGCGCGCGCCGCGTCCGTATCCGGCGCCGCAACGGGACTTTCCCCGGCCTCCTGCGGCGGAGGGCGATCCACAATCCGCCCCGATGCAGCGTCCCTACGATCCCCGCGACGAGCAGGGAGGGTCGTTGGGAGGTCGCGGCCCTTCGGCCAGGCCCCCGTGGGGTGAACGCCGGTGGCAGCGCGCGGAGCAGCCATTTCGCGGCCGACGCGACATGGGCGAGGGCGGCGGACGGGATTCCCGTCCCGAGGAAGGTCCGCGGCCGGCGCATCGGCCGCAGCAGCAGCGGACGCCGGTGCAATGGGCGGCGCGCATCGTGGCCCGTTCGGGTCCGGCGCGCGCGGCGGACCGCGAGCTGCGCTCGACGATGAAGCTGGCGCGGGGCCTGACGCCGGAGGAGACGCGATGGATCAGCCGGGCCGTGTTTGCGTATTTTCGTTGGCAGGAGTGGCTCGACGCGGAGTTGCCCTTGGAGCGGCGCATCGACCAGGCGGCGGGCTTCGCGGACACGTATGCGCGGAAGCCGGGATTTGTGAAGGACGAGGCGCTGGCGGCCCATGCGGTGCCGGCCTGGGTTCGGGAGGCCATGGAGGTCCCGGTGCCTTGGCTGCGGTCGTTGCAGCGGGAGCCTCGCCTGTGGCTCCGGGCGCGGCCCGGGAAGGGGCCGGAGGTTGCGGCGGCGCTGGGGGGTGATCCGGACGCCGTGCCGGGACCGGTGCCGGACTCCGTCGAGTACCGGGGCTTGAAGGACCTGTTCAAGACGCCGGGCTTCCACAAGGGTGAGTTTGAGATCCAGGACGTCGCATCGCAGGTGGTGGGGCATTGTTGCGTCCCGACGGTGCCCGAGGCGGATCAACGTTGGTGGGATGTCTGCGCGGGAGAGGGAGGCAAGACCTTGCACTTGGCCGACCTGCTTGCGGGCAAGGGGACGGTGTTGGCGACGGATCGCGCGGAGTGGCGCCTGGACCGGCTCCAGCAACGGATCTCCCGGGCACGCCTGCTGGGCGTGCGTTGGGCGGCGTGGGACGACGCGCAGCCGATTCCGGGCGAGGGCGGCTTTGATGGCGTCCTCGTGGATGCGCCGTGCACGGGCCTTGGGACCTGGGGGCGCAACCCCCATGCCCGTTGGACGGTGCAACCGAAGGACATCGAGGAGCTGGCGGCGCGGCAGTTGGCGTTGCTGGGCCGGGCGGCCGAGGCGGTCAAGCCCGGCGGCCAGTTGGTGTACTCGGTGTGCACGTTGACCCGGGCGGAGACGGCGGGCGTGGCCGAGGCCTTCTTGAAGGCCCATGCGGATTTCGAGGCCTTGCCATTTGCCAATCCGTTCGTTCCAGGATCCGAGCCTGCGGCCTTCCACGTGTTTTGGCCGCAGGATACGGGCGGGAGCGGGATGTTCGTGGCGAAGTGGCGCCGCCGCCTCGCGTGACGCGCGGCTGCGGCCGCGCCTTGAAATGCCTTGCCAACGAAGGGTGCGCGTCGCGTGATGGCCATGTCATGACGCGACAGCACTCCCTTCGTTATCGCGGTGCCATCCTCGCCCTCGCGGCGGGTTCCTGGATGGCTTCCGTGCGGGCCGAGACGCTCTTCTCGGACAACTTTGACTCGGACACCTCCGCCGCATGGGACGTGCGCGTGGGGGCGTTCAACGCCGGGGACACCGACTACAAGGTGGAATGGGCGTTCGACTACGGTCAGCAGACGTTCAACCTGTTTGCCGACGCGCTGGACACCACCGGCCAAAGCCTGACGGTGCCGCCGGCCCCGAACTCCAACGGCACCACCAAGGGCGTGAAGCTCACCGTCAACAAGGACGACCTGGGCGCGCGCATCGTCGTCAACCTCTACCCGAGGAACCAGAGCTTCAGCGGCGACTACGTGCTGAAGTTCGACATGTTCATGAACCACGGTTCATGGGGCGACATCGGCGGCGGCACCACCGAGAACGCATGGTTCGGCATCAACCACACCGGGGCGGGCCCCAACTGGGGCGTGTTCGCCGGCAACGGCCTCAGCTCGGCGTTCGCGGCGCCGATCGCGGGCGCGGACAAGAGCGACGGGCTCTTCTTCACGGTCACCTGCGACGGCGGCGGCGCGAAGGATCTCTGGGCGCTCGCAGGCAACGCCGGCGGGCCTCCCTCCGTCTTGTTCGGCGATGCCGGCGGCATCCTCGACCTCGATGGCGACACGGTTCCCGACCATGGCGACGAGCAGGGCAACTTCACCGGCACGTTCACGTCTCCGCCCTTCGAGGCCCCCGGCATCATCGGCAAGCGCTGGATCCCCGTGGAGGTCTCCCAGGTGGACAACGTCGTCACCATGAAGCTCAACGGGCAGGTCTTCTCCCGTTACATCAACTCCACCCCGTGGAAGGCCGGCACCGTCATGCTCGGGTACGCCGACATCTTCAACTCCATCTCCACCTTGCTCGAAGAGAACTGGGTCCTCTTCGACAACATCCGCGTCGAGCGCGTCCGCAAGGTGGTCGTGGACACCGCCGACAACGACAGCACGGCAGGCGATGGCAAGACGTCGTTGCTCGAGGCGCTCCAGGGCCTCCAGGACAACGACCACATCGCCTTCAACATCCCCGGCGCGGGGCCGCATGTCATCAAGACCCCGCTCGGTGGCTACCCGCTCATCACCAAGCCCGGCGTCGTCATCGACGGCTACACCCAGCCCGGAGCCGCCGCCAACACGCGCGGCATCCTCGAGGGCAACAACGCCCAACTGAAGATCGTGCTCGATTCCAGCGGCACCGACGCCGGCCCGGGCACCCTCCCGTCCCGTCGATCCACGCGCCTGCCGTTCCCAGGCTATGGCGACTCCGAGAACGCCATCCTGGGCATCTACGAGGCGGACGACGTGACCGTGCGCGGCCTGAGCTTCCGCAGCCGCCACGCGCCGGGCAGCGACGAGGACCCATCCATCTACTGCATCGCCCTCGTGAAGCAGGCCGAGCGCTGCAAGGTGCAGGGCAATTGGTTCGGGCTCGATCCCGATGGCAAGACGACCTCGGGCTCCGCTTCCGCCGTCGCCGCATTCAGGCATCGGGTCAGCGTGAACGGCGCCAACGTGGACACGTTCTCGGGCCAGCTCACGTTCGGCACGGACTCGGACGGAAGGAACGACGCGGGCGAGTTCAACATCGCCACGGGCATGCACATTGCCTTGGCCCTGGAGCTCCCCTACGCCCGAACGAGCGGCAACTACTTCAACGTCCTTGCCGACGGCACGACGTTCGTGGCCCCGGACACCATCTACCAAGCCCAGCTCGACTCCGGCCGCGATGGCGGCGACTCGTCCGTCGAGAACTACGAGAACGGCCGCAACACCGTCGGGTCCGTCATTGGCACCGACGGCAACGGCGTGAACGACGCCAACGAGCGGAACATCTTCGGGCAGGTCAACTACAACCACCTCATCGAGTTCTACAGCAATGCGAACTCCGTGAAGATCGCGGGCAACTACTTCGGCGTCGGCGTCGATGGCACGACCGTCGCGCCGCCCTCGGACCTGCGTCCCACGCCCAACCTGATCTCCGTCCCCGGCACGGCCAGCGTGGTCGTGGGCTCGAATGGCGACCGAAAGAGCGACAACCTCGAGGGCAACGTCATCCGGTCCATTGGCGGGTCCAAGTTCATCGCGGCATCCGCCACCTCCCTCGTCGCGGCGCGCGGCAACTCGATCCAGGGATCGGGCTTCGACGGCTTCCCGTTCCCCGAGGGCTCGCCGGCTTGGGATGCCTACTACGCGGACGCCGTGGTGGACCCGACGTCGGCGCCATCCGTGGTCACGGGGTTTGCCAACGATGAGGTGAGCGGCACGATCGCCGCGCCCAAGGGGGATCCCTACACCTTCCATGTCATCGACATCTACCTGGCCGACCCGGCGTCGCCGAACCCGGCGAGCCCGGCACCCGGCACGTGGGTCGCCTCGGGGCGTGAAGGGCAAGAGGGCGAGGACCTCGATCCCGAGGCCAACAAGTTCCGATTCAAGGTCCCGTCGGGTTCCGTGCCGGGAGGCTCCGGGTTGGTGGCCTTGGTCACCTACTCGAAGGACTTCGCGGACTTCGGCAATGGCGTGACGGCGACCGTGGCCAACCCCGGCAGGGCCATCACCGGGCCCGCGGGTGCGGCGTTCACGGTGGCGGGCGGAGCCCCCATCTCCGGGGTCACGGCCACGCTCGATGCGGGCGCGGTCAAGATCACCGTCACGGGCGGCACGCCACCCTTCCAATTGCAACGGCGTCCCGCCCTCGGCGGCACGTGGTCGAATGAGGGCGCGCCCTTCTCGGGCCCAACCACCACCGTTCCCGCGACGGGTGGCGAGGGCTACTTCCGGGTGGTCGGCCAGTAGGCGCTCGATCTCGAGGATTCGCCCATTCCAGAACCCGGTTGCCGTTTTAGGCGGTCCGGGCAACGTCAGGCCCGGGGTCGATGACCTCGGGCCTTTTTCTCCTCCATCCATGAAGACGGTCGCATGCGTCGGGGCTTCACGCCGGGCCTTCACCCTCATCGAGCTCCTCGTTGTGGTGGCGATCATCGCCATCCTCGCGGGCATGCTTCTCCCCGCCATGGCCAAGGCGCGCGAGCGCAGCCTCCGCGTCGCCTGCCTCAACAACGTCAAGCAGATGGGCTACGGCTGCATCATGTATGCCGACGACGACCGCGAGGGCCGCTACACCAACCTCCGCAGCTACGTGGATGACGACATCAACTTCCTCTACCCCAAGTACGTCCCCGCCCTCCGCACCTACATCTGCCCCTCGACCAAGAACAACGTCCGCACCAACACCAGTCGCAGCCCAACGACGGGGGAGGTCAAGCTGGTGGACCTCATGGACGTGGCCCGCAGCAAGTGGACCAGTGGCTACTCCTACGAGATTTACGGGCACATGCGCGTGATCGGCCCGGAGACGGCGGGGGCCATCCCCAAGACGACCAGCAGCGTCCAGAACTACCAGCGGCTGTATTCCGTCCCCAAGTTCGGCCTCCAGCGCGGCCAGGTCATGGGGCCTTCGGACATCTGGATCTTTGTCGATGCGGACGACGGCCCCACCCGTGGCCCGCGGGGGGAGGTCCTGGAACCACCCGGGCTCAACGACTTTCCCGACCGCTGGGACAACCACGGTGCCGACGGCTACAACGCCGTCTTCCTCGATGGCCACGCCGAGTGGATCCCAGGCCACCAATTCGTCCGCCGCCTCGAAATGTCCCAGGACATCGGAAGGGACTAGGAAAGGGACGAGGGCGGGACGAAGCCGTCGGCGCGGTCGTGTCGGATGCCGGGCTTCACAAGGTGGTTGCAAAGCCCATGGGACTGCGAATCGTGCCCACATGAACGGGAAGGTGTTCCATGTGGCGTGGTTGGTGGCGTGCCTTGGTTTGGGCGCGTGGCTCTATCAGTCCAAGCAACAGGCGGCCGACGAACGAAAGGCCCAGGCGGCCAAGGCAGACCAGTTGTCCGCCGAGTTGGTGCGTTCGGAAATGAAGCTCCAGGAGCAGGTCAAGGTGAACGCCTCGCTCGAGACGAACCTGGCCCAGCGCGTCTCCGAACTCGGGCTGGTTTCCAACAAGCTCGCCTTCGTCGCCCAGGAACTTTCCCGCACCGAGGGCGAGGCCAAGGCCGCGATGGAAAAGGCCCGGCAGGAGATCGCCGCCCGGGAAAAGCAGATCGAGGGACTCGCGGGCGAGAAGGACGACCTGACGCGCCGCATGCAGGACCTGACCTCGCGCATCGGGTCCTTGCAGTCCCAGATCGCCGACACGGAACGTCGCCTTGCGTCCTCCGAGGGCGACCGCGAGGCCCTTCGCAAGGAGCTTCGGCGTCTCATGGCCGAGAAGGCCTCCCTGGAGCAACGATTCAACGACCTCGCCGCCGTTCGTGATCAACTCCGCGCCCTGCGCGAGGCCGCCTACGTCGCCCGCCGCATGGAGATCATTCGCAACGGGGTGGTCGGCACGGACCGAAAGGGAGCCCAGCTCTTGCAGGAAGGAATCCGGAAGCCGACCCCTGCGCCGGCAAGCGTCCCGGGCTTGGACTCCTCGTTGGATGCCGAGGTCAAGGCGTCCGGTGCCACGCAAGGCAAGGGCTCGGGCAAGGCCCCGTGACAGAACTCGCCCCGTGCCGCGGGCCGCGTGCCCGCGTGCGACGCCGGGGCTTCCCTCGTGCGAATTCCTAGCGACTCGGGACGCGCGGTTGACCGGCCGGCCCCGTCGTTCGTAGCCTGCGCCGCTTTATGCACGTCTTGGTTTGCGACCCCATTTCCCCCCGCGGCATCGAATACTTCCAGGCCCGGCCTGAGTTCCGGGTGACCGTCCTGTCCAAGCGCCTCCCGGAAGCCGAGCTGCTCCCGCTCCTGGGCGATGTCGAGGCCATGGTGGTGCGCTCCGAGACGAAGGTGAGCCGCAAGGTCATGGAGGCCGCCCCGCGCCTTCGCGTCGTCGGTCGTGCGGGCGTGGGCGTTGACAACGTGGATGTCGAGGCCGCGACGCAGCGTGGTGTCGTGGTCATGAACACGCCCGGCGGCAACACCATCACCACCGCCGAGCTCACCTTCTTCATGCTTGGATCCTTGGCGCGCAGGATTCCGGCCGCGCATGCCTCCATGGTGGCGGGGAAGTGGGATCGGAAGCTGTTCCAGGGCACGGAGCTGCAAGGCAAGACCCTGGGCGTCCTGGGTGCCGGGCGCATTGGCACCGAGGTTGCCCGACGCGCGCTGGCGTTTGGGATGCGCGTGGTGGCTTACGACCCGTTCCTCACGGACGCCCGGGCCCGCGCCCTTGGCATGGAGGCGGCCTCGGACCCCGACGCCGTCTATCGCGAGGCGGACTTCATCACGGTGCACATGCCGGTGACGCCCGAGACGCGCGGCATGCTCAACGCCGAGGCGTTCTCCCGGATGAAGCCCGGGGTTCGCATCGTGAATTGCGCCCGGGGCGAGATTGTCAACGAGGCGGACTTGGTTGCCGCGCTTTCCTCGGGCCGGGTCGCCGGGGCGGCCTTGGACGTGTTCATGGCCGAGCCGCTGGCTGCGGACCATCCCCTGCGCACGCTGCCCAACGTCGTGCTGACGCCGCACCTCGGGGCCTCGACGGAGGAGGCGCAGGAGAAGTGCGGCCTGGAGGTCGCCGAGATCCTCACCGCCTTCCTCCTCACCGGCGAGGTCCGCAACGCGGTCAACCTGCCCGGCGTGGACGCCAAGACCTACGAGCTGGTGAAGCCCTACCTCCAGCTCGGCGAGAAGCTCGGGTCGCTCCTCGCGCAGCTCGAGCCGGGCGTGGCCGACCGCATCCACATCACCTTCGGCGGCCGGGCGCGGGAGCTGCCCCAGACCGACCCCATCACCCGCGCGATCCTCAGCGGCTACCTCAGGCACGGCGCGGTGTCCGACATCAACAACATCAACGTTCGCTCGGCGGCCGCGTCGCTGGGCCTTGCGGTCGAGGAGAAGCGCTCGGAGGAGGTCGTGACCTTCAACGAGTGGCTGCACGTCCAGTTGTTCCGGGGCAACGAGAAGCTGTTGTCGGCCGGCGGCACCTTCTTTGGCTCGCCCAACAATCCCCGCATCGTCCGGCTCTTTTCCACGCCCGTTGAAATCCCCGTCTCGGGCATCGTCCTCCTCGTTCGCAACGAGGACCGCCCCGGGATCGTGGGCAAGCTCGGCACCGTCCTCGCCCGCCACGGCGTCAACATCGCCAGCATGTCGCTGGGCCGTGACGCCCGCGGCGGGCAGGCCCTGACGGTCCTTGTGCTCGATAGCAAGCCGGACGCGGCCTGCCTCGCCGAGATCACCTCCGACCCAGCCATTGCCAGCGCGCGGGTCGTCGTCCTGTAGCACCCCCTGCGGATGCCTGGCATGTCTGCAAAGCCCTTCCTGCTTGGCATCGAGTGCGGCGGCACACGCACGGTCGCCTTGGGTGCCGTCGCCGAGCCCGATGCCAGCTTAGGTTCCCCCACGCGGGTTGAAGCCGGTCCGTGCAACCTTCGGCTCGTCACCGACGATGCCTTGGAAGCTCACTTTCGGTTCGTGGCGTCCCAGTTTCCCCAACCCTCGGGCATTGGGGTTGGGATGGCCGGCGTCCGCGATGCCGCCGACATCCGGCGCGTGCTGGACGTCTTGGCCCGCGTCTTCCCCGGCGTTCCCGCCGAGGCCGACCACGACCTGGAGTCGGCCTTGTGTGCAGCGGACCTGGACCTGCCGGCCTCCCGTCGTCATCGCGTGATCCTCCTGAGCGGAACGGGCTCGTGTTGCTACGGACGTTCGTACGCGGGCAAGACGGCGAAGGTGGGCGGGTGGGGGCATCTGCTGGGCGATCGCGGGAGCGCCTACGACCTCGTCCATCGCGCGCTTCGGGCGGCGGCGCACCACTTGGATCATTCCGGTCGATGGGGCCGGTTCGGGCAACGCGCCTTGCGGGCAACCGGGCTGAACCAACCCAACGACCTCATTGCGTGGATGCAGTCCGCCACGAAGACGGATGTCGCCGCGTTGGCCCCGGACGTCTTCGAGGCGGCTTCCGAGGGGGACGTCACCGCCCGGGCGGTGCTGGCGGACACGGTGTCCATCTTGGCCGAGGACGCCGTCGCGTGCGTTCGCAAGCTGGGCCCCAGCCGGGACGGGGCCGACGTGGTCCTTGCGGGATCGGTGGTCTTGCGCCAGGCGACCTTTGCGCGTCGCGTGGCGGCCCGGGTACGGAAGGAGATTCCCAAGGCGCGCGTGCTTCCTTTGGGGCGCGACTCGGCGTGGGGAGCCGTCGTGATGGCCGCCCGGGCCTTGCGCATGAAGGATCCCCGGGCCTTGCCAGCGACGCGCGACGTGGCCTCGCGCATCCAGCCCGCCGGGGCGGATCCCATTCCACCTTCGGTGGGGCTCTCGCCCACGGAGGCACGGAACCCGGGCTCGATGGGCCTTGACCGGATGCTGGTGGAGCGCGCCGTGGGGTTGATGCTGGACGAGGAATCCCGGGTGGCGGGCGCCATCCGGCCGCATGCACGGGCCATCGCCGGCCTGGTGCGGCGCGTGGCGGATGCACTGGGGGCGGGCGGGCGATTGCTCTACGTCGGGGCGGGAACCAGCGGTCGGTTGGGCGTCCTCGATGCCAGCGAATGCCCGCCCACGTTCAAGAGCCCGCCCGAGTGGGTGCAGGGCATCATCGCGGGTGGATTTCATGCGCTGCACTCGGCGGTGGAGGGGGCCGAGGACAGCCCGGGGCAGGGTGGGGCTGCCATTGAGGCGAGGGGCGTGGGCAAGAAGGACATCGTGGTGGGGATCGCCGCGAGCGGGCGCACGCCCTTCGTGTGGGGCGCGTTGCATGAAGCCCGGAGGCGCGGTGCGTTCACGGCCTTGATTTGCTTCAACCCCGGGCTTCGCCCCGTCCGCGGTGGGCCACCCGACCTGTTGCTGGCCATCGACACCGGGCCGGAGGTCCTGACGGGTTCGACGCGGCTCAAGGCGGGAACGGCGACCAAGGTGGTTCTCAACACGCTGACCACGCTCGCCATGGTGCGGTTGGGCAAGGTGGTGGAGAACCTCATGGTGGACCTCAACCCCTCCAACGCGAAGCTCCGCGACCGCGCCGTCCGGATTGTCGTGGAGATCACGCGGGCGTCCCGCGAGGAGGCCCAGGCTGCGCTGGTTGCGGCCGGTTGGTCCGTGAAGGATGCCTTGGTCGCCCTGGGGAAGGGGCCGCGCCGATGAACAACGACCGCGTCGTGATGGAAGTGTCCGGCCTGACGAAGGCCTTCAAGACGCACAAGAAGGAGCCCGGGCTCGCCGGGGCCGTGCGGGGCCTCTTCCGGAGGAAGCACGAGACGGTGTTCGCCGTGAAGGACGTTTCCTTCACCGTCCGCGAGGGCGAGTTCGTGGGATTTCTCGGCCCGAACGGCGCGGGCAAGACCACCACGCTCAAGATGTTGTCGGGCCTGCTCCATCCCACTTCGGGGTCCGCCCGCGTGCTGGGATGCGTCCCGTGGGAACGCAAGGACGAGTACCGCCGCCAGTTCGCGCTCCTGCTGGGGCAAAAGAACCAGTTGTGGTGGGATCTCCCCGCCCGCGACTCCCTCGAGCTCAACGCCAAGATCTACGGCATCCCCAAGGAACAGTTCGAGCGGACCCTGGACGAGCTCACGGCCCTGCTGGGCGTTGCTCCGAAGCTGTCCACCGCCGTGCGCGAGCTGTCCCTGGGCGAGCGCATGAAGTTCGAGCTCATCGCCGCCCTGCTTCACGAGCCCCGCGTCTTGTACCTGGACGAGCCCACCATCGGCCTGGACGTCGTGTCCCAGCAGGTCGTGCGTGAATTCCTTCGCGACCACAACCGGCGTCGCCGCACCACCATCCTCCTCACAAGCCATTACATGGCGGACATCCAGGAGTTGTGCGAACGGGTCGTCATCATCGACCGCGGCACCGTCTTCTTCGATGGCCGCCTGGCCGACATCCTCGACCGCTTCGCCGACTTCAAGGTTGTCACCGTGCAGCTCGCGTCGGGCACCGCCACCCCATTGATGGACCCCGCCCGTTACGGCGAGGTCGTCCCGGCCGACCCGGGCACGCTCCGGCTGAGGGTCAAGCGGGACCGGGTCATCGCCGCGTGCAAGGCGCTGTTGGACGAGCTGCCCGTCAAGGACATCGACATCGAGGAGATCCCGGTGGAGGACATCATCCGGCAACTGTTCCAGCGCGAAGCCCAGAAAGCCGGGAACGGTGAGTGAGCGACGAGATGTGCCCGACGACGCGGGGGACCACCTTTCAATGCCAGGCATGGAATCAGGACGAGGCGTGGACGAGAACCGTCATGGCCGGCGGATGCGTTGGTGGCCGGCCGCGGTGGTGTTGTTCTTGGGGGCGGCGGCGATGGGCGTCGTCTGGCTGGATCCCTCGCGTTCCCACCAGCAACGCAACCTGACCGCCTTGGCCACGGCGGTGTTCGTCGTCCCGCTGCTGCTGGCATGGTGGGGGCTCCTGTCCCGCGCGCCCGTTCGCGCCCGCGTCGCCGGCCTGGGCGGCTTCGTCGGGTTGGCCGCGTTGTTCTTCTCGTTGTTTCGCGTCTCGGGCGTCAGCGGCGACCTGAGGCCGATTTTTTCCTGGCGCTGGCACGGCGTGGCGCCCACGCAGCCGTCTGCTTCCCCGGCGTCCCAACCCGGGGCGGCCGCCACCTCCTCCGTGATGCGCGCCGATTTCCCCCAGTTTCTCGGTCCCCAGCGCGACGGCCACATCCGCGGCGTTGAACTCGCCACCGATTGGGACCGCCGCGCGCCCGTTGAGCTGTGGCGACGGCCAGTCGGGGCCGGTTGGTCCGGCTTCGTGGTCTCGGGCGACCGGGCGGTGACCCTGGAGCAGGATGGCGGGGAGGAAGTGGTCTCGGCATGGAACGTCAACACGGGCGAACGCGCCTGGTCGTCGCGCTCGCCGGGCCGGTACGCCACGACGATCGCCGGCGAGGGTCCCCGGTCCACGCCGCTCATCGTCGGCGGGCGGGTGTACGCGATGGGGGCCACGGGGACGTTGTCGTGCCTGGCCATGGAGGACGGAAGGCTGTTGTGGCGGGCCTCGCTGACGGAGCTGGCCCGGTGCGGGGTGCCCGAATGGGGCTTTGCATCCTCGCCTGTCTGGGTGGATGGCAACGTGGTGGTGCTGGCGGGCGGTGAGAAGGCGGCTTGGGCATTGGACGGCGAGACGGGCAAGGTCGCGTGGTCGGCCGGCTCCGGCGGGGCCAACTACGGCTCGGTCCACGTCCTGGACGGGGCCGGCGGACGCATCCTGGCCTACTTCTCCGGGCGCGCGTGGGTGGCCCTCGACCCGAAGGACGGCCGGGAGTTGTGGCGACATCCCTTCGGCGCCGGCATGCCCTTGGTGGCCGCGCCGGTTCGGGTGACGCCCCAACGCTTCGTGCTCAGCGCCGGATATGGCGTGGGCGCGGAGGCCGTGGAGTGGACCGCGCAGGGCCCGCGCACCGCGTGGTCGAGCAAGAAGCTCAAGGCCAAGTTCGCCAACCCGGTCGCGCTCGACGGCATCGTGTGCGGCTTGGACGACGGCATCCTGGCCGCCGTGGATGCCGGGACCGGCGAAGGCCTGTGGAAGGAAGGGCGTTGGGGACATGGACAGGGTTTGCTCGTGGGAAGCCACTACCTCTTGATGGCCGAGACCGGCGAGTTGGTCTTGCTCCAACCCAGTCGTCGCGGACCGGGTGAGATCGCCAAGAGGAAGCTCCTCGATGGCAAGGCATGGAACCCCATCGCCCTCGCGGGCGACCGGCTGCTGGTGCGCAACGACCGGGAGGCGGTGTGCCTTCGTATTCCCCTGTCCGACGCGTCCTCGCGAAAGCCCTGATGCGCGGTACGCTCCCTTGTGAAGATCCGGGAGCTGCGATTCGAGTCCGACATCCAAGCGCCGCGGGAACGCGTGTTCGCGTTCTTCGCGGAGCCATCGAACCTGATGCGGCTGACCCCGCCGTGGATTCGGGTGCATTGGGCGGGCACGCCCCCGTCCCGGATGGGCGAGGGCCAAAGGCTGGCGTACTGGGTCTGGCTGCACGGCATCCCGCTCCCGTGGCGCGGCCACATCCGCGCATGGGATCCGCCGCGCCTCTTCGCGGACGTGCAGGACTTGGGGCCGTACCGGAGGTGGGACCACGAGCATCGGTTCGAGGAAACCGCCACGGGCACGCGGGTCGTGGATGCCGTCCGGTACGCCGTGTGGGGTGGGGAATGCATGGACCGCTGGGTGGTGCGGCCTGAGTTGGAGCGGATGTTTGCCTTCCGCAGGGTGGCCTTGGAGCAGGCGATGCGGGGTTAGGCCGGAACGATTCAGCCTAAAAACGGCGGTTGGGGCGGGGATCAGCCACCCCCGTGGAGCCGAAGGCTCGGCCCGTGCCGTAGGCCGCGTGCCCTCACGCGGCGGCAAGGATGCCCCACCTCCGTGCACCGGGTGCAGAGGGTGGCAACGGCATCCTGCCGCAGGTCCATGCTGGGCAAGCGTATGGAAGCCGCTTCCACGTTCACTGGGCCGGTGGATCAGGGCTTCTGCCGGAAAACCACGGATGACACCGATGACACGGATCGGTCCAAGCCGGGAGGTCTCATCCATGGCGCATGCGCCCAGGGCACACGACGTGCTTGAATCCGTGTGATCCGTGTCATCCGTGGTTTGAGGTCGCCTCGAATGAATCTCCTGGGCGCCCGAGTGAATCCCGGGGACGGCCGGACAAAACATCCGTGCACCCGGACGAATCTCTGGCGTCCTCGAACAAGACTCCCGACCGCCCAGACAAATCTCGGGCGCATGCGGACAAATCTCCGGTGCATGCGGACAAATCTCGGGTGAATAGGGACTCAACTCCGACGCGTCCGATCCCAACTCCGGAGCGTCCGGCAAAGACTTCCGGGCGTCCGGGTAAAAATCGGGCGTGTCTGGAAGAAACTCCCGGGCTTCATGACAAAACTCGGGGGTGCCCTGACCCTGCCAGCCATGCCGACGGCCTTTCTTGGGTTCATCGGATGAGAGGTGGCGAGATCTTCCGACAATGTTGCTGCGTGGGAAAGGAAACGAGGCATCCCGCAGGCGTGAGATCTTCGATGAAGGACCGATCTCCAGCTGGGGTCGGCCCGACTGAATCGTTCCGTGCAAGGGGCGGTTATGATCCCGATGCGGCCCTTGGGAATTCTGGTTGACCCTCTAGGACAACGTCGGCAGCGTGCCGTCACTCCATAGTCCGGCTGTTGAAGCGGCGCTTGCACGTTATTGCAGGTCATTGCCACGCATGCGGGCACGAGTGTGTCCGTGGCGTGCCGAGCGCAGCTTCCGTAGCCGGGGAAAGAGTACCTATGCGTAAGCAAACATCACTTCAGTGGTGGCGCATGCTGGCCCTCACCCTCGCGGGTGCGGGTTCGGCTGCGGTCCAGGCGGGCGTAACCACCATCAACTTCAACACGGATCCCGCCGCGAGCGGCTTGTTCCGGGAACTCGGCAATGGCGCCTCCGAGTGGCGCGCCTCCGGCGGTGCCTCCGGGGCGGCCAACGACGGCTACCTCTCCGGCAACGACGCGCGTGGCGGCCAGCAATGGTGCCTCGTGTTCAAGGACCTCGAGGCCGGCCTCGTGGTGAAGGCGTTCAAGTTCGAGTGCGACCTCCGCATCGGCGGCGGCACCTCGAACCCTGCGGACGGCTTCTCCGTCAACTATGTCCGCGCAAGCGACGACTTGTTGGTCAACGCCGACAACGGCGTCGATCCCACCTACCAGAACTTCTCCGGCGCCGGCGGCGAGGGCTCCCTCCCTGAGGAAGGCTCCCGCACCGGCCTCGGCATCGGCTTCGACACTTGGCAGTCCGGCGACCATCCGGGCGGCATCACCGACGTCGTCGGCATCTCCGTCCGCGTCGATGGCGCGCTGATCACCCAGTTCCCGGTGCCTCTCCAGCCCGGCAACCAATGGCCCGGTGGCACCTTCGACGCCGCGCCCTACCGCAACCTGGCCGCCGGCGACGCCAACTACACCAAGTCCATGCAGACGGGTGCGTTGACGACCGACGAGGACCTCAACGGCGACGGCATCGTGGACGCCGCCGACGTGGGCATCGCCCAGCCGAACTTCGCTGATGACCCGGCGAACTGGGCCAAGTGGCTCAAGAACCTCAAGTGGGAGAAGTTCGTGGCTGAGCTCACCGAGGACGCCAAGGTCAAGATCGCGTGGAAGGGCGTGGAACTCACCCCGGCCGGCGGTCTCGCCGTGAACTACGGTCCTTCCTCGGGCCGCCTCGTGTTCGCCGGTCGTACCGGTGGCGCCTGGGAGGCTCATCACATCGACAACATCGTCCTCACCACCGTTCCCTCCGACAAGGTGGTCGTGGGTGCCGCGAGCCCCAGCCCGATCGGCTTCTCGATCTCGGCCGAGGATTCCGGCGCATCCGTGCTCGATCCCTCCTCCGTGGCTTTGAAGCTGAACGGCACGGCGGTGGACACCTCGAAGATCACGACGTCGAAGTCCGGCAACACGACCACCATCGCCTACCGCAACCTCGCCGCCCCGCTGGCCTCCGGTTCCACCAACTCGGTGGAGATCACCGTCAAGGACACCAAGGGCGCGACCGTCACCGGCACCCGATCCTTCGTGGTGGCTCCCTACACGACCCTCGATGCCTCCTTGGCCGTCACGGGCGTGAGCACCTCGCAACCCGGCTTCACCTTGATCACCCATCAGCGTGACGTGGGCCTGGAAAACACCGTGGCTCGCGCCGAGCAACAGCTCCGCGGCGACCTCGGCCCCAACCTCGCTGCGCCGATCGAGAACATCGAGGAGGGCACGATCAACTACAACCAGGACGCCCCGGGCAACGCCGGCAACTTCAACTCCGGCAACGGGTTCGAGGACAAGGCCATCCCTGGCATCGACGCCTTCAGCAACTCCGACAACATCGCCATGGAGATCCTCACCTATCTCCATTTCGACACCCCCGGCGTGTACACCCTCATCTTCAACTCGGACGACGGCTTCCGCACGTCCGTGGCGAAGAATCGCCGCGAGCAGCTCAACAACGTGATCCTCTCCCAGTTTGACGGCGGCCGCGGTGCCTCCGACACGGCGGTCACGCTGCTCATCCCGACGGCCGGCTTCTACCCGGTTCGCTCGGTCTGGTTCGAGGGCGGCGGCGGCGCCAACCTTGAGTGGGTCGTCCAACGCGACGGCCAGCCCAGGGCCCTCATCAACGACAGCACGACGCCCGCCTCCGTGAAGGCCTACCGCGCCGC